>NZ_JADNLF010000010.1:0-163743 GCF_015555825.1 Bacteroides clarus
AAGCCCTTTTCCAAGACTCGGAAAAGGGCTTTCTGTTGCTTATATTTATATGCGGATAGATAAAGGATAAATACTCCTTATACTATCAATCGGGTTTATATTTCCAGTTCGGGAACTTCGTCTTTCAGTTCCGTCGTTTTACCGTTGTCGCGTACCACCGTTGCACCGTAATCTTTATAGCTTACGCTTGCATCGCATCCTTTGCGTGTGTTCCGCACCTCGAAAGAGGGTTTCCCGCCGGTGGAGATATTCGCTTTGATATTCCAGTCACCTATCTGAATGCTACCGTCTTTCAGTCTTTTGGGGGCAACCTGTCCGGCTTCCGCATTCTTGTCTTTGGCATGCGTATACACAATCGTTGCGAAACGATACACCTTTTGCTTATCCGATGTGGCGGTGAAGTGCCAATGGTTGGGATAGGGCTTGAACCGGCCTTTCTCGTCTGCACGCAGCCAGTTGACGGCAGGCACGAAGAATTGGTCGGTGGTATCCGTCTTTACGGTTCCGGCCGAAAAGAGATAAGCGTCCGATACGCCGTCTTTGCTGGTGGCCTGTACGTGTACATACTCTTTGGTTTTATCTACATTCATCGGATTGGTGACAGTATGCAGCAAGTAACTCCAAGTTACGGGCTCGGCAGCTTCCAGTTCATCGTATATGAAAGAATACCCGCTTTTGCCCAGCGTTACGATGTGGCGGCGGAACGTTTTCAGTCCTGTATCGTCCCAACCGTTTTCCGGAGAATATTCCAGGTTACTTTGCTTGCCGCGCAGCAGCCATAGCGGAGAGATAACCTTTCCGTAAGCATTGGAAGCATCCCCCGCTACATAGCTGATATTGTCACTGACATAGTAGCGTGGAATCCAGCCGTAACCTTCCGTTCCTATACGTTGTCCCATGCCATTTACCAAGATAGTATTGTGGGCGCGGGTACCGCGATGGCAATAAATGCTGTGCTTATCGGTGAAACTGATGTGATGTCCGCTGCTGTAAAAGAGCGACTGACCGTTCCAGAAAGTATTGAAGGCATTCTGGTTGGCTATGGCGTGCGAAGTACTGCCGTAAGGGCTGCTGCGGAAACTGAGCATGGCGCTTTTGCCGGTGTCGTCCAAATCGGTGGAGAACGAAGCCAGGCCGCTTTGCGGGAATACATGTCCCATGGGCAGGTCTTTCAAGCCCGGTCCGTTTGGCAAAGGTTTGTCGCATTGCAGGCGGAACCATGCGAGGCCACCGGCTTTCGAGGTGCTTCCTTGTTCGAGTATATCGGGCTGACGGGCGCTGATATGGCGCACATAGTCTGCAGCATACGTATTTCCCGTCATACGTGCCAAAGCGTCGGCGTAGCCTACACGCGTACCGCCCGGAGTCAGGATGTTCTGATGCGAACTGCCGTTACCGCCCGATTTGGAGAATGGCGGTTGCTGGTAGATGACATACAGCGCATTTCCCTGATACCACGGATCGGAGAAGTAGTTATAACCGGTAAGACGGGTATAGAAATAAGGCACTTCTACGAGTGTACGGAGATTGACATGGAAGTATGAATCGCCGTTGTGCCAGGCTCCGTCCTTGTTCAGACCGGGGAAACGGGCGAGCCACAGGTTATAGCAGTAGTTCGTCCACTCGTCGGCTTCGGGCAATTCACCGTAAACGGTAAAGGCTGCCATGGTCAGGATACGGAAAGTCATTTGCCACACATGGTTGTCGGCAATGTGATTTTCCAGACGGTTGATGTCGTGCTTGTACATGCTGCTGCCGAAATCTTTTATTTCATTCAGCAGAAACTGGCGTGTGGCATCGTCCAAGACATCATACAGCGCATCGTATGCCATGGAGCAGAGAGACAGCAGGGTAGCCTCGTTGAAGTCGCCCACCACATTCTTGTTGTCTCCCCACGTAGCCATTTCCTTGACACGCTTCACGGCTTCATCGGCGTAGCGGCGGTCTTTGGTGAGCAGATAGGCTCGAATCAATACGTCTGTGTTGGCTTCTTCGCTGTCGATGATGCGGCGGCTTTCACGAGTGAGCATGGCATTCTTCTGCACTTCGTTGGTCAGTCCTTTCGCCAAGTCCGAATTGATGTCGTTTACGGACTTCATCGGCGTAGCGAGTACCCTGTCGGCACGTTTGAGGTAAGTCTTGCGTTCAATCTTTCCCTCGCTGCGCTTTATGAAACCGTCCCATTCATCCTTGTCGAGCCATACGCGGGGATGGTGGGCGGGTAGGTTTTTAAGTACGACTTTCAGAGCGGGCGGACAGAATTTATGCGGATTGGCTTCTACCGTAAATTGTAACGTATCGCTCCATTCGGTCTTTCCGTCCGTAACGTAGCCGTATTGCCAGTACCATGTACCCGGAGCCAAATCTTGTTCGGGATTGAAGAAAGGCCAGCGTGTTTCCGTTTGCACGGTATTTTCCTGTCCGAATGCCGGGCTTTGTGAGTAACGCAGGAAGTAGCGCAACTTACTCTTGTCTATTTCCTTTTTGGGAGTATTCTCTTCCGCGCCGTCCAATCCGCTTCGCAGAATGTTGAGGCTTGCGGGCAACGGCCATTGAAAAGATACGGCGCGATCACTGACCGTAGCGCCGTTCAGCGGTGAGGGAGTTGCGCGCATTTCGTGCATCAGCGTCGTGTCGGAGAGTTTGATTGTGGCCTTTCCGGCAGTTTGCGCCTGTGCGCAGAGGGGCAGAAAGGAGAGGAGAGTAATGGATAGAGTCTTGTTCATATAATCGGGTATTGCAAAAATGAGATGAGTGAAAGAAAATGTATGTTCTCTGTCATTCAGGGAAAACGCTGTGTCTCCGTGTCTCGCCATACGAACCATTATTTATACGCCGTCTGGTAATTGGCTGTTTTGGGAAGCACCTTTCCCGGTACGTCATGCAATTTGGGACGTGTCGGTCTGATTTTATACGTATTCATATACTTCTCGAGAATGTCACGATGTTGCTGCGCCACTTTCTCGTAAGCGTTTTCCATCATCAGGTTTCTTGTTTCGCCTCTGTCGTTCTTCATGTCGAACAACTGCTCGCGGTGTCTTCCCTTATCGTACAGTACATATTTGTAGCGCTCGGTACGTACCATCCAGCCTCGTGTTTTGCTTCCGTCGAAACGTGTTTCGGTAATGACATAATCCTGATGGGGAGCTTGCGGATTACCTTCTTCGGCTATTTTGCGGAATGATTTTCCGGCAGCGCTTTTGGGTAGTTTGGCTCCTGTCCAGTCGCAGATGGTGGCGAAGAAGTCGACGCCGTTGCTGATAAGTTGCGGCAACTTCCCGCCTGCGTGCTTCTTGCCGGGCAGGGTTACGATGAACGGAATGTTGACCACTTCTTCGTATAAGGCCGATTTCTGATTCCAGTGGTGAGCGCCTATGCCGTCTCCGTGGTCGCTGGAGAAGATAACGACGGTATTTTCCCACAGGTTGTTTTTGTCGATGGCATCGACAATCTTACCGATTTCACGGTCTACTTTCTCTACCAGGCGGTAGTACGTATAGCGGTACATACGCCAGTCTTCGGGAGTAAAGGTAGCGGTGGGGTACACGTTGAAGTTGTTGGCTCTTTCGTTTTCGATGACATCGGCGTCGTACGGATTCTTGGCGAAGTTGGGCGGAAGTCCCGGACAGTTACGCAGTTCCGGTGTGTCTGTATTGCCGTAAGGCAGGTTCTGGCTGCGCGCATATTCGCAGATGTTGTGCGGGTTATCGTACGACGCTACCAGAAAGAAGGGCTTGTTGTGCTTCTTGGACAGGAATTTCACGCAAGCTTCGGCCAGTCCGTCGTCGCTGTGCTTGTATATCTGGTCGAAACCGTATTGCTTGTCGGGAATATCGAGTTCGGGCACATGCCATTTGCCGCCGTATGCACACTCGTATCCGGCATTCTTGACGAGCGTACCCAGTGTCTGTGTCTTGAGAGAGTCGGGAAGCGGAGAGCCGTTAACCGACAAACCTACTGCATCGGGATAATGCCCCGTAAACATGGAGCCGCGTGAAGGACCGCTCAGCGGTGCGGTACAGTAAGCGTTCTGGAACATGATGCCGGCGGCAGCCAGTCTGTCCAGGTTGGGCGTGTGCAAATCCGGATTTCCGGCGCAGCTCATGGCGTTTGCCGTATGCTGGTCGGTAAAGATGTAAATGATGTTGGGACGTTCGGCAGCGTATGCCATTGATGAGCTGAGCAGGGATAGGCAGGCTATGTGCTTCATTGAGATTTGTTTTACCATATTATTAGTTTTATAATTGATTTCGGAGATTGTTTCCTCGATTGCTAAATTACGCCTTTTTCCATGTATCTGCGAACTCTAATGTTTTTTTTATGATGCGGAATGTTTATTTGATTGTCAATTTTGTACAGTCAGCTTTTAAATTTGTGCTAAATGCTCTTACAACCGCTTGAATCCGTCTCGTGAGATGGTTTTTTTCGTCTTGCGGGACGGTTTTATTCATCTCACGGGATGGATTTATTTATCTCGTGAGACGAATTTATTTGTCCCGCGGGATGATTTCATTTGCTTCTGCTCTCGGTTTGCATTATCTTTGCCGCACCTAAAAAGAAAAGTGAATGATAGTTTGTATTGCCGAAAAGCCTTCTGTGGCGCGTGACATAGCCGATGTACTCGGAGCGAAAGATAAGAGAGACGGATACATCGAAGGAAACGGATACCAGGTGACCTGGACGTTCGGCCACCTCTGCACCCTTAAGGAGCCGCACGAATACACGCCCAACTGGAAATCGTGGAGCTTGGGCAGCCTGCCTATGGTTCCGCCCCGTTTCGGTATCAAGCTTATCAGCAACCCTACGTACGAACGCCAGTTTCACGTGATTGAGAACCTCATGCAGCATGCCGACATGATTATAAACTGCGGTGATGCCGGACAAGAGGGAGAGCTGATTCAGCGTTGGGTGATGCAGAAAGCCGGTGCGCGTTGTCCGGTGAAGCGTCTGTGGATTTCCTCGCTGACGGAAGAAGCCATCCGCGAGGGATTTGCCAAGCTGAGGGATGCGTCCGATTTCCAGCCGTTGTACGAGGCAG
Organism: Bacteroides clarus; assembly: GCF_015555825.1. NCBI lineage: Bacteria > Pseudomonadati > Bacteroidota > Bacteroidia > Bacteroidales > Bacteroidaceae > Bacteroides > Bacteroides clarus. Next base: position 5,039 of record NZ_JADNLF010000010.1, read on the forward strand.
GGCTTTCGCGTGCCATCGGCGACTGGCTGCTGGGTATGAATGCCACCCGCCTGTACACCATGAAGTACGGTCAGAACCGGCAAGTGCTTTCTATCGGACGTGTACAGACGCCTACGCTTGCGCTAATCGTAAACCGTCAGCTCGAAATACAGAACTTTGTTCCCAAACAATACTGGGAGCTGAAGACAGTGTATCGGGATACCACTTTCTCCGCCATTCTCCGCAAAAGTGATGAAGAACTGGTATTGGAAGCGGAAAAGCAGAAAGAGGGAACCGCCGCCAAAGCCGCAAAACCCGAAGAAAACCGGGGGATAGAACCCCTCACCGACCGGGAGCGCGGAATGGCTCTGCTGGAGCAGATAAAGGATTCTCCTTTTACCATAACGAACGTCACCCGTAAGAACGGCAAAGAGGCTCCGCCCCGTTTGTTCGACCTGACGTCCCTGCAGGTGGAGTGCAACAAGAAGTTTGCTTTCTCCGCCGACGAAACGTTGAAAACCATACAGTCGCTTTACGAGAAGAAAGTAACGACCTACCCGCGTGTCGATACTACTTTCCTCAGTGACGACATCTATCCCAAATGCCCCGGCATACTGAAAGGTTTGCGTGATTATCAGACATTGACCGCCCCGCTGGATGGAGCTACGCTGCCGAAGTCGAAGAAAGTGTTCGACAATTCGAAGGTTACAGACCACCATGCCATCATTCCTACCGGCCAGCCCCCTCAGAACCTGACGGATATGGAACGTCGCGTATTCGACCTGATTGCACGCCGTTTCATTGCCGTATTCTATCCGGACTGCCTGTTTGCGACGACTGCCGTAATAGGTGAGGTGGAACAGATTGAGTTCAAAGTTTCGGGTAAGCAGATATTGGAGCCCGGCTGGCGTGTGGTGTTCGGTACACTCTCGGAACGGTCGCAAGAAGAAAAAGAGGAGAAAGGCGGAGAAGATGAAAACGTGCTCCCTGCGTTTGTGGTGGGAGAGAGCGGCCCTCATCTGCCGGATTTGTACGAAAAGTGGACGCAACCGCCACGCCCTTATACCGAGGCTACCTTGCTGCGTGCCATGGAAACCGCCGGTAAACTGGTGGATAACGACGAACTGCGCGACGCTTTGAAAGAAAACGGCATCGGCCGTCCTTCCACGCGTGCCGCCATTATCGAAACGCTCTTCAAGCGTAACTATATCCGTAAGGAGAAAAAGAACCTGATAGCCACCCCTACGGGTGTGGAGCTGATTCAGATTATTCACGAGGAACTGTTGAAATCTGCCGAGCTGACCGGTATGTGGGAAAAGAAATTGCGTGAAATAGAAAAGCGTACCTACAACGCTTCGCAGTTTCTGGAAGAACTGAAGCAAATGGTATCGGAGATTGTGATGAGCGTCCTTTCCGATAACAGCAACCGCCATATCACCATACAAGCCCCTGCGTCGGAAAAGGGTGAAAAGACATCTGCCGCATCAGCTTCCGCTGCCGGTAAACCGAAAAAAGAGCCAAAGAAAAGAGCGCCGCGAAAGTCCGCGGCAAAGAAAACGGAACAAACGGCTGGTGAGAATCAGCCTGCCGATGCATTGGTTGGCACACCTTGTCCGCTTTGCGGAAAAGGAACGATTATTAAAGGAAAAACGGCTTACGGCTGTTCCGAATGGAAAGGCGGCTGTACATTCCGCAAGCCGTTTGAGTAGAGCGGTAGCCGGATTATAGTCCTTTCTCGGCTATATATTTCCACAATGGAGCGGCCATCAGCGCTTGCTTTATCTCTCCTTTTTGCAGCAGCTCCTTTACTTCTGCAAGCGTAAGCAGATGTACGCTGAGGCTTTCCGTATCTTCCAAATGCTGCTCCGAAATCTTTTCCACATCGGTAGCCAAAAAGCAATACGTAATATTGGTATGGGTACTCGGGTTGGGGGAGATTTGCATGTATTCCTGCCACGTACCGTTGCCGTAGCCGGTTTCTTCAAGCAGCTCCCGCTGTGCGGAAATCAGCGGAGAGGCATCTTCTTCCTCACATACGCCGGCACAAAGTTCATAGGATGTCTCTTGCAGGCCATGTCGGTACTGGCGGATAAAAACGAATTGCCCGTCGCGCGTGATGGCGATGGTATTTACCCAATCGGGATATTCCAATATGTAATAGGAAGGGATATGATTACCGTTCGGCAATACTACATGGTCTTTGCGTACGGTGAGCCACGGGGCTTTATGCAGGTACTCGCTGGAAATGATTTCCCAGGGGCTGTCGGAATCGTTCATAGGTTTCATGATTTTTATACTTTGAATAACATTCCGCCTATATTGTCCATCGACGCTCCGGTGACGAATGCAAGGCAGCCGGGTTCGTCTGCCATGTAGAGCGCACCGAGAAAGGCGAATATCAATGCTTCTTTATATTCTATAATCTGTCGGCCGGGGATTACGATTTGGCAGGGGCATAAGGCTTCAATCCGTTCTACGAGGAATTTATTGAATGCTCCGCCGCCTGTAATCAGCAGTTTGCCATTACCCGCTGAAGACGGATGGGCGTTGATGATGCGGAATATCTGGAAAGTGGCGTGCTCGTAGAAAGTACGCAGCTTGTCTTCCAAACTCAGTCCGTATCGTTCCAGCATGGGGTAGACTTGTGTTTCCACCCACTCGCGTCCCAATGATTTAGGGCCGGACTGGTGGTAGAATTCCATTCCGTTCAGTTCGTCCAGCAGCGGTCGGCAGATAGCGCCACGGCGGGCAATCTCTCCGTCACGGTCGAACTCCAGACCGATTTGGCGGCAATAGTGGTTGATTACGTAATTCACCGGGCTTATATCGAAAGCGATACGTTTGCCGTCTTGCTCGAACGAGATATTGGAAAATCCTCCGATGTTCAGGCAGTAGTCATAGTCGGCGAAGAGCAGGCGGTCGCCGATGGGTACGAGCGGGGCGCCTTGCCCGCCCAGCATGATGTCCAGCCTGCGGAAGTCGGATACCGTGGGAATACGGGTTTCGGCGGCAATGGCCGCACCGTCTCCAATCTGGTACATGATTTTCCTTTGCGGTTCGTGGAAGATGGTATGCCCGTGCGATGCGATGATGTCCGGCCGTACGCCGAACTCCTGCATGAACTCGTTGACGCGCTTCCCGAGAAATGAGCCATAGGCGCTGTGAAAGGTGATGAATTCAAGCGCGCTCATATTTTGCGCGCCTGTACCCAGTTTGTATTTCAGTTCTTCCGGATAGCCGTAACCTTGGGCGCAGTCGATGTGAAATGACCATTTGCCCGCTTTGCGGCGGAAGGTACAGCAGCAAACGTCCAGCCCGTCGAGTGACGTGCCGGACATAAGACCGATAGCTTGTATCTGAAAGTCGTCCATATCAATAGTTCAGGTGAAATTCAACAACTGCTTCAATGCCTTTGCGCAGAATATCCAACGGGATATTTTCGTTGGGAGAGTGAATGGCGTTGGATTCCAGGCCGAAGCCCATCAGTATGGTTTTAATTCCCAATACCTGCTCGAATGTGGAGATGATAGGAATACTGCCGCCGCGACGTACTGCCAACGGTTTCTTGCCGAAAGCTTTGGTGAAGCCTTTCTCCGCCGCCTGGTATGCGGGGAGCGTGATGGGGCATACATAGCCTTGTCCGCCATGCATGGGAGTGACTTTTACCTGTACGGTGTCGGGAGCGATAGCCATGATATAATCGGCAAACAGTTGCGAAATTTTATGGTGTTCCTGATGCGGAACCAGCCGGCACGATACTTTGGCATAGGCTTTGGAAGGGAGTACGGTTTTGGAACCTTCGCCCGTATAGCCGCCCCAGATGCCGCATACATCGAAAGACGGACGGCAACTGTTACGCTCCAGCGTGCTGTACCCTTTTTCTCCGAAAAGGGCGTTTACGCCGATGGCTTTTTTGTATTTCTCCTCGTCGAACGGGATGTGCGCTATCATTTCACGTTCTGCCTGCGGTACTTCTTCCACATCATCGTAGAAGCCGGGAACGGTGATGCGTCCGTCGGCGTCCGTTACTTTGCTTATCATCCGGCAAAGTACGTTGATAGGATTGGCTACCGCACCACCGAAGTGTCCGGAGTGCAGGTCGCGGTTCGGGCCGGTCACTTCTATTTCCCAATAGGCAAGTCCGCGCAGGCCGGTAGTCAGTGAGGGGAGGTCTGCGCCCAGCATGCTGGTGTCGGAAACGAGGACTACATCGGCTTTCAACAGCTCTTTATGCTCTTGGCAGAAGCCCTCGAGGCTGGGTGAACCAATCTCTTCCTCTCCTTCAAAGATAAACTTTACGTTGTGTGTCAGCAGGTTGTTCCTTACCAGATATTCAAACGCTTTTACCTGAATGAAAGACTGTCCTTTATCATCGTCCGCGCCACGTGCCCAGATATGGCCGTCACGTACTTCCGGTTCAAAGGGGTTGCTTGTCCAAAGCTCCAGCGGTTCGGCGGGCATCACGTCGTAATGTGCGTATATTAATACTGTTTTAGCTTCCGGGTCTACAATCTTCTGTCCGAATACGATAGGATTGCCCGCAGAAGGCATTACCAACGCTTCGTCCGCGCCCGCTGCGAGCAGCAGTTGGGCCCAGCGTTCTGCGCATGCCAGCATATCGTCGTGATGTTCGGGTTTGGCACTGATACTGGGAATACGGATAAGGCTGAACAGGTCTTCCAACATCCTGGACTCGTTCTCTGCAATATATTTCTTTATTTCCATATATAATGTAAAGCGGTATTTATTATAATTGCGTAGTACGGTCAATCAAGTAGAAATCGAGCAGGGTCATGGCGGCCATGGCTTCTACGATAGGCACGGCACGGGGCAATACACAGGGGTCGTGGCGTCCGCGGGCTTTGAGTGTGGTGTCTATGCCGTTCATATTTACGGTATGCTGCTCCATGAGTACGGTGGCCACAGGTTTGAAAGCTACGCGGAAGTAGATGTCCTGTCCGTTACTGATGCCGCCTTGAATACCGCCGGAGTGGTTGGTATGCGTTTCGATGCGTCCGTTGTTATTAAAGAACACGTCGTTTTGTTCGGAACCTTTCATCTTCAAACCCTTGAATCCTTCGCCGTATTCAAATGCCTTTGCGGCATTGATACTGAGCATGCCGGCAGCAAGGGCTGATTGCAGTTTACCGTAAATGGGTTGTCCCAGTCCGATGGGGCATCCTTTGATTACGCAAGTCACCACGCCGCCAATGGTATCGCCTTCGCCCTTTATCTTGAAGATAAGCTCTTCCATTTCTTTCGCTTTCTCCGGGTCGGGGCAGCGTACCGGATTGGTTTCAATCAGGTCGAGATCGTAAGCGGTATAATTTTCTTCCAGCTTGATGGGGCCTACCTGTGAAGTATATGCTGTGATGCGGATGCCAAGCTGTTTTAAAGCCAACTTGGCCAAAGCTCCCGCTACAACACGCGAAATGGTCTCGCGCGCCGATGAACGTCCGCCGCCACGGTGGTCGCGTATTCCGTATTTTACATTATATGTATAGTCGGCGTGCGAGGGACGGTATACTTCTTTCAGATTGTTATAATCGTTAGAGTGCTGGTTCTCGTTCCATACGATGAATCCGATGGGACATCCGGTAGATTTACCTTCGAAAATGCCGGAAAGGAATTCTACTTTATCAGATTCTTTTCGTGAGGTAGTGATACGTGATTGTCCCGGACGGCGACGGTCGAGCTCCGATTGCACGAAGTCCATATCGATGGTAATTCCTGCGGGGAATCCATCTATTACGCCGCCTATGCCTTTACCATGTGATTCTCCGAAACTGGTAAGACGGAGAATATTGCCGAATGAGTTGAACATATCAATTGCTTTAAGAGTTTATAATGAGGTTAATGCGCCAATTTGCCTTGCTATAAGAGGCTTTGACTTTTTAAAGGTAACAATTTTTTTTGTAAAACGTTTCAAAAATGACAATAAATCTTTTATTTCCGGGCTTTTGGTTACGCCGATTATCGGTTCAAAGCATGGATTCCGCCTTAAAATACATAGAAGTATTTAAGAATGTGAAGAAACTTTATAATTGTTCCTATCTGAAAAAAGGAACATCTATTTTATAGAAAAGACCTTGTTTAAAGGTTTTAAAAACTGTTATTTTGTGCCCTTGATAAAAAAGAGAGTATTATGTATCCCCTAACTATATGGGGAATTTATTAACTAAACAAGTACTTAGTATGAAGAAAAATTTGTTTTATTTATTTGCATTGATCTGTTCAATGAGTTTGTTTACTGCTTGTAGCGACGATGATGACGCACCGGATTACTCTAAAGCCATCGAAAGCGAAATAGCAGGTGATTATAAAGGTACATTGGATATTAAACTGGAAGGCACAACAATTGCTTCTGGCCTACCGAAAAATATTACTATTTCTAAGGCTGGCAATTCTACTATAAACTTGCTGTTGGCGAATTTTAGTTTGATGGGTATGGATTTGGGTGATATTGAACTGAAAGACTGCCAACTAAGTCAAAAAGATAATTTATATTCTTTCACTGGAACTCAATCTTTAAATTTAGCAAAGTATCAACTTACAGCGGATGTGAAAGCTGTGGGTACAATTGTGGAGGGTGAAATTTCTGTTCAGTTAGATATAGCTGCTAAGCTTAATGGTGCATCTCAGAATGTACAAGTGACTTATACAGGTACTAAGATGTCTGGTAATGAAAGTTCAGAAGCTTTAATTAAAACTTTTATTTTTGATAGCGAATTAGTAACAGAACAACCGATTATTAATAATGAAACAGGTATCATTACTTTTAGAGTGAGTGATGTGGCTACAGACAATGATTTAAAAGCTTTGAAACCTATATTTACAATTTCTGATAAAGCTACGGTGTCCCCTGCAAGTGGTGTGGAACAGAATTTTTCTGGTACTAATAAGGTAACTTATACAGTGATTGCAGAAAATGGGGCAGTTACAACATATTCTGTTTTTGTAGTAGGAAAGAATACTGTTTTATCTTATGATTTTGAGGAATGGGAAACTGTGGCTGGTTCAATGTACACAGATCAAATATATAAGTTGCCTATTGGTGGCCCTTGGGGGTCTACAAATGATGGTGTGACTTCAATAAAAGGTCTGATGGGGTATTCAGTGCCAGATTGGGCTCAATCTCTAAAATATGCTGTTGAACCAGATACTGATGCCAAATCTGGTAATACTTCTGTTGTAATTAGAACATTAGATACTGTGCTACCTGGTAATGCATCAGGAGTACAAGATATGTTCGGTATTCCTCGTAATACTGCAGGAAGTCTATTTTTGGGAACTTTTAGCACTGATATGGATGATAAGCTTGCTAGTACGAAATTTGGAATAGAGTATACTGGTGGTAAACCGTTGAAATTTTCAGGTTGGTATAAATATGTAGCAGGAGAAACTTATAGAAATGATAGGGGAGAAATTGTTGCAGATAAGATAGATAAGTGCGATATTTATGCGGTATTATATGAAGCTGTTGATGAAAATGGACAGGAGATAACTTTAATAGGTGGTTCTAGTAAAGAAGAAAACAAGAATTATGTAATAACAGATTCTCCATATGTTGTTTTGAAAGCTCAATTAGATGATAAGGGAGAACGAGCTGATTGGACATATTTTGAGATTCCTTTTTCAGAAATGAATAATAAGTCTTTTGAGACAAATAAGCAGTACAAGATTACTTTTGTTTGTACGTCAAGTGAGGAAGGGGCTACTTATAATGGCGCTCCGGGAAGCACACTATTAATAGATGATTTTAAAATATTGACAGATGTGAAATAATTGATTAGTATTGTCGTTTATTGAGGCTGAATGACTATCAATAGTTATTCAGCCTCTTTTTATTTATAGCACTTATTCTCTTTATTTTTGTTGTTATGGTACTTAGTGCTGTGTATTGACAAAAAGGATAATATCTCTCATTGTTTAGAACGCATATCCAAACCCTAAATTCAGATAAATGGGGTACATGTTAAACGTTATTGTATCAAAATCTTTCTGGAAGATATTATTCAGTCCCCATGTCAGGTCGGCATGGACGGTAAGGTGTTTGAATGCTTTCCATTCTCCACCGAGTTGTAAGCCCCATTGAAATTTTCTTAAATCATTGGAGAAGTCATAAGTCGCAATACTTTCACCTGTGAATTCCACTTTTGAACCTGTCTGGTCGGGAGTACGCAGATGTCCTTCGTAAACGTGTCCGGAGAAGTTACCTTCCAGCAGATAGGAGAAATAGGGGCCGGCGGACAATATCCAGCGTTTGCTGATGTGGTAGTTTGCCAGAATAGGAATCGTCAGATAAGAGTTTTTCACTTTGGTCTTGACACCGCCTGTCCAAAGACCTGCCAATTCTCCACCGTTGGTGTTGATGATTTTCATACCGTAGTTCTTTACGGTGGCTTCGGTAGTCATATTTTTATTCTCTAACCGCAGGCCTAATGTAAGTCCCCACTTCTTGTCTTTGTCAAACCACTTGGTGGCATTACCCTCGATGGCAATGGCTATACCCGGTGCGTAACTGTCTATTTTACGTATCTCTTTAGGCAGAGGGATGGGGGATGTACCGCCGATGTTGAATCCGGCCTTTATACCGTATTCCCAACCATGCAGATAGGAGTTGATAAGACTTTTGTTTCTTTCTTCTTGTGCCTGTACGCCGGTAACCATTGCCAGCAGAACGGCTATAATGCAAATAAAATGATACTTTTTCATACTTTATATTAGTTGTCTTGGCTTATAAGTTCTAATTCGTCTACATACAATGTACTGCCAACAGCTCCTTTGAAGTAAGCGCCGTCTACACTGGAAGAAAGGACAATACTTAATTTGTATTTACCATTCTGCAATTTGCCGGTATCGATACTTTTACCGTTTACCGCTTCAAAAGGCAAGTCGAATGCTGTCCATGTATCGGTTTCTTTAGCATCTGCTTCTTTGATACGGGCGATAGACACAAGTTTGCCGGAAGTCAAATCTAAGCTATTACCGCCATCCAGCATGAAAGTGTTATCATCAGCTTCATATAGTATGGCATAAATATCGAAACGGTCTTTTTTGTCTTTCTGGACGACGCCTTCATCGGTATAAACCTCTCCGGCTTTGAACTTATAGTAGCCTTTTAAAGATACGGGACGCTTATAATATTGTATACCGAATTTAGTGGCGCGTAACGGGTCTTTTAAAGCATTCGCCAAGTCGAAAGAACCGATAAACAGGTTCCCTGCCGCGATATACATTTTCACCATGGCACCGAAACTGCCGGTGTCGCAGGTTGTCAGCTTTAATCCTTTGCCACGATAGCCGTCGGTGATTTGCTGGGTAGGATAACCGGTACGGCCGCCGGCCATGCTGGTTAGCTTGAAACCGGGGTTGCCGCTTGACCATTGCAGAACGCGTGACACGCTGGTTGAAGTTCCGGGTTCGAACTCATAAAGAATATCGTATTCGGTATTGTTCGATGGAAGTAATTCCTCAAAATGAAAAGAACCGGGAACCTCGGTTGGTATAATCTTTACGGTATAAGTAGAATGCCATTCGCCGTCTTCGGAAGTTACGGTAAAGGTACGTGAACGCGACTCGTTGCTGAAGTCATAGGTATTCATTATGTCGTCCGGATAATGTTGGTCTGCGCTGAGCGTCGCACCGGCAGGCAATGTAAACGACAGTTGTTGTTTCGATAAATTCGCTCCTTTGTGCACATATATATTTATTTCTTTCGAGTCACTGTTGATGTGAGCTAATTGTACATCCGCGCCCGTACAGGCATCAATGGCTGCTTCGGAGTTAAGCGCTTCATCCTGTATACAGGACGAGACGGCTAAGGCAAGCATGAGGGCAGTAGTCCACTTCTTAAAGTTCATATACTTCTTTTTTGAAAGTTGATAATTTGATATAGTTTAGTGAGTTGCAAAAATACGCTATTATTTTGTAATAACAGATTCAAGATGAAAAAAGTGCGATAAAGTCTGTTATTTATTTGTTATTCCGTCTATCTTTGCATAAATATCGAATAAAATATATGTCTATAATATGACTGAAACAGAAAGGAAACAGATTATTGCCTTGGTGCAGCGTGAAGTAGTTCCTGCCATTGGATGTACGGAACCTATCGCCGTTGCTTTATGTGTGGCAAAAGCAACCGAAACCTTGGGCGCAAAGCCGGAAAAGATAGATGTCCTGTTGAGCGCCAATATTCTGAAAAACGCAATGGGTGTCGGGATTCCCGGTACGGGCATGATCGGGTTGCCTATCGCCGTAGCTTTGGGAGCGTTAATCGGTAAATCGGAATATCAACTGGAAGTGCTGAAAGACAGTAACCCTGATGCCGTGAACGAGGGAAAGCGGTTTATCGGTGAAAAGCGTATCAATATATCCCTGAAAGAGGATATCACGGAGAAACTCTATATCGAAGTCTGTTGCGAGGCAGCGGGTAACAAGGCTACCGCCATTATAGCCGGAGGTCATACCACCTTTATATATATAGCCCGTAACGATGATGTCTTTTTAAACAAGCAAAATACAAGTTGCGGAGAGACGGAAGAGCAAACCGTAGATTTGACCTTGAGAAAAGTGTACGACTTTGCCATGAATGCTCCATTGGACGAAATTCGCTTCATTCTCGAGACTGCCCGTTTGAATAAAGCTGCTGCCGAACGGTCTTTCGACGGGAATTACGGTCACGGACTGGGCAGGATGCTGCGTGGTACTTATGAACATAAGATATTGGGTGATAGCGTGTTCTCCCATATCCTCTCGTATACGTCCGGTGCATGCGATGCCCGTATGGCAGGTGCCATGATACCGGTAATGAGTAATTCGGGAAGTGGAAATCAGGGTATCTCCGCTACATTACCCGTTCTTGTCTATGCCGAGGAGAACGGTAAATCGGAAGAAGAACTGATTCGCGCCCTGATGCTTAGTCATCTGACCGTGATTTATATCAAACAAAGTCTGGGACGCCTGTCCGCCCTGTGCGGTTGCGTGGTAGCTGCCACAGGCTCCAGTTGCGGTATTACCTGGCTGATGGGCGGTACTTACGAACAGGTAGCCTTTGCTGTTCAGAATATGATTGCCAACCTTACCGGAATGATTTGTGACGGCGCCAAGCCCAGTTGCGCTTTGAAAGTAACTACCGGTGTTTCTACCGCCGTTCTTTCCGCCATCATGGCAATGGAAAATCGTTGTGTCACTTCCGTTGAAGGAATTATTGATGAAGATGTAGACCAAAGTATCCGTAACCTGACAAAGATAGGTTCTAAAGGAATGGATGAAACGGATAGACTGGTACTGGAGATAATGACGAATAAAAATTGAGAATTGAGAATTAAAAATTGAGAAATACTATGCAGCATATAGCGCAGCATTTATTTCTCAATTTTTAATTCTCAATTCTCAATTTATCAATGGCAGCATCCGTCTCCACATTCATGGTCGCCGCATCCGCCGCCGCAGTCTCCACAGTCGCATCCGCCACTGCATCCGCCGCCACTCATCATGCGTGCCATTTCTGACAATTCATCGTTGGTAGCCGGACGGTTTTCTGTGATTTCACCTACAAAGTTCAAATCGCAACCTGCCAAGGGATGATTCATGTCCATTACTACTACATCGTCTTTTACTTCTACTACACTTCCGTTGATGCGTTGACCTTCTGAGGTCATCAAAGGAATTACAGCGCCTTCTACTACACGTTCGCTATCGAACTTACCTTCTATCTCGAAAATATTCTTCGGGAGATCGATAACGTGCTCGTCGTCATATTCGCCGTAAGCCTCTTCGGCTTTGATTGTAAAGTCGAACTTGTCGCCTTTCTTCAAATCTTTCACTTGGTTCTCGAAAGACTCCAATGTCAGGCCTAAACCGGAGATGAATTGAAACGGATGTTCTGCAGGAGCTTCTTCTGTGAATTCTTTTTCTCCGTTTTCGATTGTGTACAACTTATATGCTAAGGTGATGTACTTGTTTTCTACTGTTTCCATTAATTTTGTTATTTCTATTGGTAAATACTGTTTTTGTCTTTACAGTGTGCAAAGATACGAATATTTTGCTTCGAGAGGGGGAAGCGTCCCGGTAATTTTCAGATTATTAAGTGCTTTGTAATTGATTAATACCTTCCTCTGAAAGCGTCCGAATGGTTTTATCTGAAACTAATAAGTGATAAAATAAGATTTTAAGGCACGGTTTCCTTACGATTATTCATGTTTATATCTTTTTTTTCTTCAATTTGTTTGGAGTTTATAAAAAAGCACTTACCTTTGCAGCATATTTATATGAAATAACAAATAAAAGAACAATAAAGATACTTTAGTTATGAATTTGCATACATCTATTAACCTGGCAGTCCTGCATATTATTCGCGTCGTGGTGGTGGCATCAAGAGCGTGAGAAAGGTTGTGTATGTATTCGTACGGTAAAGATATTTATAATAAGCCTTTCTCATTACGGTGAGAAAGGCTTTTTTCATAAAAGGAGACAGATAAGATGAAACATCAGTTACGCAGTTCGTTCAGTACACAAGGCCGCCGTATGGCAGGTGCCCGCGCATTGTGGGTAGCCAACGGTATGAAGAAAGAACAGATGGGTAAGCCCATAATCGCGATAGTCAATTCTTTTACCCAGTTTGTACCGGGGCATGTGCATCTGCATGAAATAGGCCAGTTTGTAAAGGCAGAGATAGAAAAGCAAGGTTGCTTTGCCGCCGAATTCAATACGATTGCCATTGATGACGGTATTGCGATGGGGCATGACGGTATGCTGTATTCATTGCCTTCACGCGATATTATAGCCGACAGTGTGGAGTATATGGTGAATGCGCATAAGGCGGATGCCATGGTCTGCATCAGCAATTGCGACAAGATTACTCCGGGTATGCTCATGGCTGCGATGAGGCTGAACATCCCTACGGTATTCGTTTCCGGAGGTCCTATGGAAGCCGGAGAATGGAACGGACAGCACCTCGATTTGATTGATGCTATGATTAAGTCGGCTGATGAGAGCGTGAGTGACAATGAGGTTGCCAAGATTGAACAGCACGCTTGTCCCACTTGCGGATGTTGCTCGGGTATGTTTACCGCCAATTCCATGAACTGTCTGAACGAAGCTATCGGGTTGGCGCTTCCGGGTAATGGTACAATTGTGGCTACTCATGAAAATCGTAAGGAACTGTTTAAAGATGCCGCCAAACTGATTGTTGAAAACGCTTATAAGTATTACGAGGAAGGAGATGAAAGCGTACTTCCCCGCAGCATTGCCACTCGTGAAGCTTTTCTGAATGCCATGACATTGGATATTGCAATGGGCGGTTCTACCAATACGGTGCTTCATTTGCTGGCGGTAGCCCATGAAGCCGGAGCGGATTTCACGATGGATGATATCGATATGTTGTCTCGTAAGACTCCTTGTTTGTGTAAAGTAGCTCCCAATACCCAGAAATATCATGTACAGGATGTAAATCGTGCCGGCGGTATCGTTGCCATTATGGGCGAACTTGCCAAAGGCGGCTTGGTGGATACGAATGTACGCCGTGTAGACGGAATGACGTTGGCTGAGGAAATAGACCGGTATTGCATCACCGGCCTGAATGTTTGTAAGGAAGCAATCAAGAAATATTCCAGTGCCGCTGCCGGAAAGTTCAATCTGGTACTCGGTTCGCAGGATGCTTATTATAAGGAATTGGACACAGACCGTGCCGAAGGTTGTATCCGTGACCTGCAGCATGCTTATAGCAAGGACGGCGGATTGGCTGTACTGAAAGGAAATATAGCGCAGGACGGTTGCGTGGTCAAGACTGCCGGAGTGGACGAAAGTATATGGAAGTTTACCGGTCCTGCCAAAGTTTTTGATTCACAGGAAGCTGCCTGTGATGGTATTTTGGGTGGAAAGGTTGTCAGCGGCGATGTTGTCGTTATCACTCATGAAGGTCCGAAAGGCGGTCCGGGTATGCAGGAAATGCTTTATCCTACTTCTTATATCAAATCCCGTCATTTAGGTAAGGAGTGCGCGTTGATTACCGACGGACGCTTTAGTGGCGGTACTTCCGGGCTGAGTATCGGACATATCTCTCCTGAAGCTGCTGCGGGTGGTAATATCGGTAAGATTCAAGACGGTGACATCATCGAAATAGATATACCGAACCGCTCTATTAATGTGAAGCTGACGGATGAAGAGTTGGCTGCCCGTTCTATGACACCGGTAACCCGAGACCGCCAAGTGTCGAAAGCGTTGAAAGCGTATGCCAGTATGGTAAGTTCGGCAGATAAAGGGGCTGTAAGGCTGATAGAATAATTTAGGAATCCGTGCCCGAAAACAATAATAAATAGATATGGAAAACTTAATAACAGGCGCAGAAGCGTTGATGTGCTCTCTGGAACATCAGGGAGTAAAGACCATTTTCGGTTATCCGGGTGGCAGCATCATGCCGGTATTCGATGCCTTATACGACCACCGAGAGAATCTGAATCATATCCTTGTTCGCCATGAACAGGGGGCTACTCATGCAGCACAAGGCTTTGCACGTGTATCGGGCGAGGTCGGTGTATGTCTGGTCACCAGCGGTCCGGGCGCAACAAATACCATTACAGGTATTGCGGATGCCATGATAGACAGTACACCGATCGTTGTCATTGCCGGACAGGTCGCTACGGGATTTCTCGGAACAGACGCCTTTCAAGAGGTGGATTTGGTAGGCATTACACAACCTATCACGAAGTGGAGTTACCAGATTCGTCGTGCGGAAGACGTTGCATGGGCTGTGGCCCGCGCTTTCTATATTGCACAGAGCGGACGTCCCGGTCCGGTTGTACTGGACTTTGCCAAAAATGCCCAAGTGGATAAGACGGAATATACTCCTACCAAAGTGGATTATGTACGCAGTTATCTTCCGGTACCCGAAATGGAACAGGAAGCCATACAACAGGCTGCAGATTTGATAAATGAGGCGGAGCGTCCGTTGGTGTTGGTGGGACAAGGTGTAGAGCTCGGCAATGCGCAGAACGAATTACGCGCTTTCATTGAAAAAGCGGGTATGCCTGCCGGTTGTACTTTGCTGGGACTTTCCGCATTACCTACGGACCATCCACTGAATAAAGGTATGTTGGGCATGCACGGTAATCTGGGTCCGAATATCAATACCAATAAATGCGATGTGCTGATTGCGGTGGGTATGCGCTTTGATGACCGTGTTACGGGTAAAATATCTACTTATGCGTCACAAGCAAAAGTAATTCATTTCGATATCGATCCTGCGGAGATAGATAAGAATGTAAAAACGGATGTGGCTGTATTGGGTGACTGTAAAGATACTCTTGCCGCAGTAACCGAATTGCTGAAACCCGCCGAACATAAAGAGTGGTTGGAAAGTTTCCTGCCCTACGAACAGATGGAGGAGGAGAAAGTAATCCGTCCCGAGCTGCATCCGACAGGTGATACATTGAGCATGGGAGAAGTAGTGCGTGCCGTTAGTGAGGCCACGAATAACGAGGCTGTTTTGGTAACGGATGTAGGCCAGAACCAGATGATGTCCGCTCGCTATTTTAAATATAGCAGGGAACGCAGTATTGTCACTTCCGGTGGTTTGGGCACAATGGGCTTCGGTCTTCCTGCCGCTATCGGTGCAACTTTCGGACGCCCCGACCGTACGGTTTGCGTCTTTATGGGTGATGGCGGTTTGCAGATGAACTTGCAGGAACTGGGTACGGTAATGGAGCAGAAAGCTCCCGTTAAGATGATTTTGCTGAACAATAACTTCCTCGGTAATGTTCGTCAATGGCAGGCTATGTTCTTCAATCACCGTTATTCATTTACTCCAATGATGAACCCTGACTATATGAAGATCGCTTCCGCATACGAAATTCCGGCACGTCGGGTATTTACCCGCGAAGAGCTGATGAAAGCCATTGATGAGATGATTGCGGCAGACGGCCCGTTCCTGTTGGAAGCTTGCGTAGAAGAAGAAGGAAATGTTATGCCGATGACACCTCCGGGTGGCTCTGTGAATCAGATGTTGCTGGAATGCTAATATAAATGAAGAATTGAGAATTAAGAATGAAGAATTCCGGGATGTATCTCTTTTATTCTACATTCTTCATTAAGGAGATATATACAAAATGTAATTCTTCATTTTTCATTCTTAATTAAAAAAGGTATGGACAAGACATTATATACAATTATCGTTCATTCGGAGAACTTTGCAGGTTTGCTGAATCAGGTAACGGCGGTATTTACCCGCCGACAAATCAATATCGAGAGTTTGAACGTTTCGGCATCCTCCATCAAGGGGGTACATAAATATACCATTACAGCTTGGACGGACAAGGATACTATCGAGAAGGTGACAAAACAAATCACCAAAAAGATAGATGTGCTGCAGGCGCACTATTTTACGGATGATGAAATCTATCAGCATGAGATCGCGCTTTACAAGATAACGACTCCCACCTTGGAGGAGAAGCCGGAAGTATCTAAAATTATCCGTAAATACAATGCGCGTATCGTGGAGGTAAATTCCGTATTCTCTATTGTAGAGAAGAACGGCATGAGTGAAGAGATAACCAATCTCTATGAGGAGCTTCGTGCGTTGGAGTGTGTGCTCCAGTTTGTACGTTCCGGCCGTGTGGCTATCACAACAAGTTGCTTTGAACGTGTAAACGAATATTTGGCGGATCGTGAAGCGAAATATCGCCGGAGTAAAGAACAACAAGAATAATGAGTGAGAATAACAAAATAGGAACTTATAGGTTTGTTGCGGAACCGTTTCATGTGGACTTTACCGGGCGCCTGACAATGGGTGTGCTTGGTAACCATCTGTTGAACTGTGCAGGGTTTCATGCTACGGAACGCGGTTTCGGTATCGCAACCTTGAATGAGGATAATTATACGTGGGTGTTGTCGCGTTTGGCTATCGAGTTGGACGAGATGCCGTATCAATACGAGGATTTCTCTATCCAGACTTGGGTGGAGAATGTATACCGCCTTTTTACCGACCGTAACTTTGCCATTATCAATAAAGATGGAAAGAAAATAGGGTATGCTCGTTCCGTATGGGCGATGATTAGTCTCAATACCCGTAAGCCTGCCGATTTGCTGGCTTTGCATGGCGGCAGTATCGTGGACTATGTGTGCGACGAACCTTGCCCCATCGAAAAACCTTCGCGCATAAAAGTGACTTCTATGGAACCGGCTTCTTCCCTGAATGCCAGATATAGCGATATTGATATTAACGGGCACGTAAACAGCATCCGTTATATCGAGCATATTCTTGATTTATTTCCGATAGAGTTGTATAAGGAGAGCCGTATCCGTCGTTTTGAAATGGCGTATGTAGCCGAGAGTTATTACGATGACGAGCTTACTTTTTATAAGGATTATGTCGGTGACGGCACGTATGATGTGGAAGTTAGAAAGAATGGTAACGAAGTGGTTTGTCGTTCTAAAGTGATATTTGTAGGAAAATAATTTATTAATCAATTAGTTGGCGTAAGCCATAAATAAAAATTAAAACAAAAAATGGCACAATTGAATTTTGGCGGTGTTATTGAAAATGTAATGACCCGCGAAGAATTTCCTTTGGAAAAAGCACGTGAGATTTTAAAGGATGAAACAATCGCAGTTATCGGTTACGGTGTACAAGGTCCCGGTCAGGCTTGTAACCTGCGCGACAATGGTTTCAATGTAATCGTAGGCCAGCGTCAGGGTAAGACTTATGAAAAAGCTGTTGCAGACGGATGGGTTCCGGGTGAAACTCTGTTCAGCATTGAAGATGCTTGCCAAAAAGGTACTATTATTATGTGTCTTTTGTCTGATGCAGCCGTAATGTCTGTATGGCCTACCATGAAACCGTTCTTGACACCCGGAAAGGCTCTTTACTTCTCTCATGGTTTCGCTATTACATGGAGCGATCGTACCGGTGTAGTTCCTCCTACGGATATCGATGTTATCATGGTTGCTCCTAAAGGTTCGGGTACGTCATTGCGTACAATGTTCCTCGAAGGCCGCGGCTTGAATTCTTCTTACGCTATCTATCAGGATGCTACCGGCAAGGCTTTGGACAGAACGCTTGCGTTGGGTATCGGTATCGGTTCCGGTTATTTGTTTGAAACTACTTTCATCCGTGAAGCTACTTCAGACTTGACAGGTGAACGCGGCTCTTTGATGGGCGCTATCCAGGGATTACTGTTGGCTCAATACGAGGTTTTGCGTGAAAACGGCCATACTCCGTCGGAAGCTTTCAATGAAACGGTTGAAGAACTGACTCAGTCATTGATGCCGTTGTTTGCAAAGAACGGTATGGACTGGATGTACGCCAACTGTTCTACTACAGCTCAACGCGGTGCGTTGGATTGGATGACTCCGTTCCACGATGCTATCAAACCGGTTGTACAGAAATTGTATCAGAGCGTTAAGTCCGGTAACGAAGCTCAGATTTCTATTGACAGTAACTCTAAGCCTGATTATCGTGAGAAACTGAACGAAGAACTAAAAGCGTTGCGTGAAAGTGAAATGTGGCAGACTGCCGTAACGGTTCGTAAACTCCGTCCGGAAAATAACTGATTCCTGATATAAATCAGAGAATAATAAAAACCTCTTTCAATTTATGTTGAGAGAGGTTTTTTCATTACTTGTCATTAATGGTTCTTACATATTCAAGCAGCCTCTTATAGAAAGTGTGGTGGCTTAGCGTCGTTGCTTCTCCCAGGATAACCAACTTCATGCGCGCCCTTGTTATCGCTACATTCATTCTGCGTAAATCGTTCAGGAAACCGATTTGTCCTTCTTCATTGGCACGTACCAAACTGATAAAGATAACGTCACGTTCCTGCCCTTGAAACCCGTCAACGGTATTGACTGTTATCAAACTGCGGTAAGGACGTAATGAAGCGCTGCTTTTTATTTTTCCCCGCAAGTATTGTACTTGTGCCTTGTAGGGCGAGATTAGTCCGAAGTCGATTCGCTCCTCGAGAATGCGGCTACCGCCTATTCGTTGAATGTAAGCTTCCAGTTCTTTTAGTAATAAGTGGGCTTCCTCTTTGTTGATACGTCCGAATGTTTCTCCGACAAATTCTTCCTTGAAATCCATTTCGGAGGTGTCAAGCCAAGTAATGGGTGTGTCCCAATCTAATATTCCCCGGTGGCGTATTTCGGGAGCCGCTTCCAGTGCTCCGTCATAAAACCAATCTGAGGAGAAACGCATGATATCCTCATGCATGCGATACTGCACTTTCAGTAAAGATACGACAGACGGTTTGTTGGCTACCACCTTTTCCATTAAAGTTTGTTCCAGTCCACTACGTGCGGCTTCATAACATTTGATGGTAGGAGGGAGCTGGCAGTGGTCTCCTGCCAACACTACCCGGTCTGACTTACGGATGGCTATCCAACAAGCGGCTTCCAAAGCCTGGGCGGCTTCATCAATGAACAGTGTACCGAAACGGCGCCCGTTTAAAAGGCGATGATTGCTGCTTACAAGCGTAGAAGCGATGACATGGGCGCTATCAAACAGTTCGGCATTGATTTGTATTTCCAGTGTTGTGGCACGGTCGCGCAGACGGCTCATGCGGCTGCGTATTCCTTCGCGTTCATCGTAACTGCCGTGGCGGGCTTTACCGCCCAATTGCCGTAGTTCTTTACGGATACTCCATAATTCAGGATAAAGCGGATGGTTTTCAAAACGGCGTTCGTACGTAAAAGACAGCATTTTGTCATTGACACGTGTGGGGTTGCCGATTCGTAGAACGTTTACGCCTCTGTCCACCAACTTTTCGGAAATCCAATCGACAGCCATATTGCTTTGGGCGCATACCAATACTTGAGGTTCACGATGTAGAGTTTCGTAGATAGCTTCTACAAGCGTAGTGGTTTTTCCTGTTCCCGGGGGACCGTGTACGATGGCTGTATCGCGAGCGCATAATACTTTGTTTACGGCAGTTTCTTGAGTAGAATTCAACCAAGGGAAACGTTCCGGGTAAAGTTCACGGAATCCGGCTCTGACCGTACCCAACAGAATATCCCGCAATTCTGCAAGACGATTGCCTTTTGCACGAAGGACATCTTCCAGCGCTTCGAACATCGTGCGGTAAGAGGTTTCGTCGAAATAAAGCTGAACTCCGAGATTATCGGCGGATTGTATATCCATGATAGTTCCCGCACCGGGCATAATCACTACCATGTGTGCCTCGTCTGCATAACTGACGGTGGCTGTAAAATTAAAGTAAGTGATTTTTCCATCGGCGGATTGGCGGAAGAAACAGACGGGACGTCCGAATTCAAAGTTATGTTCTATATCGGTATTCTTGGTATGTGTAATTTCTATTACTAATTGATTCAACGAATTATAGTAACTTCGACCCGGTGAGGCAGGATACCAGCAAAGTCCCCGTTTGATTTTTCGGGCGACACCCATATTCTCTGTCTGTCGTTTGAATTCTTCTTTTTCGTATTCGTATTCCATACGTAGCAGGAGCTGCTGCCGTTGGAGATGTATAATGGGACTGTTTGTATCTTGTTCTTTCATATCTGCAAAGGTAATAAATCTCAGTCTTTAGGGGAAGAAATGCTTTATTTTGTTAAACTTTTCCTTATTTTAATTTGTTTATTATATTAATTTGTAATCTTTACAATATTGAAAAACTAAAAAATAAGAGTGGTTATGGTATATGATTTAACAATGCTCAAAACGTTTTATGCACTTTATGAGAGGAAAATAGAACGTATTCGGACTATATTGCAACGTCCGTTGACTTTAGCGGAAAAAATTTTGTATGCTCATTTGTATGATGAGAAGAATGTGAAGAACTATAAACGCGGCGAAGACTATGTAAACTTTCGTCCCGATCGTGTGGCTATGCAGGATGCAACTGCGCAGATGGCTTTATTGCAGTTTATGAATGCTGGTCGTGATGAGGCGGCGGTTCCTTCGACCGTACATTGTGACCATTTGATTCAGGCTTACAAAGGGGCAAAAGAAGATATTGCCACTGCAACCAAAACGAACGAGGAAGTGTATAAGTTCCTTCGGGATGTTTCTTCCCGTTACGGTATCGGTTTCTGGCAACCCGGAGCAGGTATCATTCATCAAGTTGTGTTGGAAAACTATGCTTTTCCCGGTGGTATGATGGTAGGTACCGATTCTCATACTCCGAATGCCGGCGGTTTGGGTATGGTGGCTATCGGTGTAGGCGGTGCTGATGCGGTGGATGTAATGACCGGTATGGAATGGGAACTGAAAATGCCCCGCTTGATCGGTGTCCGTCTTACAGGAACATTAAACGGATGGGCGGCTCCTAAAGATGTTATTCTGAAGTTAGCGGGAATTCTGACAGTCAAAGGCGGAACGAATGCCATTATCGAATATTTCGGGCCGGGTACCGTCTCGCTTTCGGCTACCGGAAAGGCTACGATTTGTAATATGGGTGCGGAAGTAGGTGCCACTACCTCTCTTTTTCCTTATGACGATCGTATGGCTGCTTATCTGAAAGCTACCGGACGTGCGGAAGTGGCGGATATGGCTACTGCCGTTGCCGCAGGGCTTCGTGCCGATGACGAGGTGGTTGCAAATCCGGAGAAGTACTATGACCGTATTATCGACATAGACCTTTCTACATTGGAACCTTATATCAACGGACCGTTTACTCCGGATGCGGCTACGCCTATTTCTGAATTTTCCGAGAAAGTTTTAAAGAACGGTTATCCTCGTAAGATGGAAGTGGGGCTCATTGGTTCCTGTACCAATTCATCTTATCAGGATTTGAGTCGTGCGGTATCTTTGGCGCGTCAGGTAACGGCGAAACATTTACATGTGGCCGCTCCTTTGATTGTCAATCCGGGTTCGGAACGCATACGTGCGACAGCAGAGCGTGACGGTATGATTGACGCTTTTGAAAAAATAGGCGCTACAATTATGGCAAATGCCTGCGGACCTTGTATCGGACAGTGGAAGCGTGTGACCGATGATCCTACCCGCAAGAATTCTATCGTAACTTCTTTCAATCGGAATTTTGCCAAACGGGCGGACGGTAATCCGAATACATATGCGTTTGTAGCCTCTCCCGAACTGACCATGGCGTTGACTATTGCCGGGGATTTGTGTTTTAATCCGCTGAAAGATACATTGGTGAATGCCGACGGTGAAAGGGTTAAGCTCTCCGAACCCGTAGGCGAAGAACTGCCTCTAAAGGGATTTACGGCAGGAAGTGAGGGATATACCGCACCTTCCAATGTAAAGGCGGATATTGTGGTAGAGCCTCAGTCACAGCGCTTACAACTCCTTACTCCTTTCCCTGCCTGGGATGGCGCAGACTTATTGAATATGCCTCTGTTGATTAAGACGCAGGGCAAGTGTACTACCGATCATATATCGATGGCAGGTCCGTGGCTCCGTTTTCGCGGACACTTGGAGAATATCTCGGATAATATGTTAATGGGTGCTGTCAATGCTTTCAACGGAGAAACAAATAAAGTATGGAACCACTCTACAAACACGTACGGAACAGTTTCCGGTACGGCTAAATTGTATAAATCGGAAGGGATTCCTTCCATTGTCGTTGCCGAAGAAAACTATGGTGAGGGTTCCAGTCGTGAGCATGCTGCTATGGAACCTCGTTTTCTGAATGTACGTACTATCTTGGCTAAAAGCTTCGCGCGTATTCACGAGACGAATTTGAAGAAACAAGGCATGCTGGCGCTGACTTTTATTGATAAGGCGGATTATGATAAGATTCAGGAGCATGATTTACTGTCTGTTGTGGGCTTGAAAGATTTTGCTCCGGAACGTAACTTGACGGTGGTACTCCATCACGAGGACGGAAGTCAAGAAAGTTTTGAAGTACAACATACGTATAATGAACAGCAGATAGGCTGGTTTCGTGCCGGTTCTGCATTAAATGCACGATAGAATATGGAAAAGATTACTGTACCTTTTATTACAGGTGACGGAGTCGGGGCGGAGATAACCCCGTCTATGCAGGCTGTTGTGAATACAGCTCTGAAAAAAGCTTATGGAGACAGCCGGAGTATCGAATGGAAAGAAGTGTTGGCGGGTGAGCGGGCATTTAATGAAACGGGTTCCTGGTTACCAGAAGAAACGATGGAAGCATTCCGAACTTATAAGGTTGGTATTAAAGGTCCGCTGACTACCCCTATCGGCGGAGGCATCCGTTCGCTGAACGTGGCATTACGCCAAACGCTCGATTTGTATGTTTGTTTGCGTCCTGTGCGTTGGTATAAAGGCGTAGTCTCTCCGGTGAAAGAACCGCAGAAGGTAAATATGTGTGTATTTCGTGAGAATACAGAAGATATTTATGCAGGTATCGAATGGGAAGCCGGAACACCGGAAGCCGATAAGTTCTACCGTTTCTTGCATGATGAAATGGGTGTGACTAAAGTACGTTTTCCCGAAACTTCTTCTTTTGGTGTAAAACCTGTGTCTAAAGAAGGTACGGAGCGGTTGGTACGCGCGGCTTGCCTGTACGCACTCGAAAATAATCTGCCTTCTGTGACATTGGTGCACAAAGGCAACATTATGAAATTCACCGAAGGCGGTTTCAAGAAATGGGGGTACGAAGTGGCAGAACGTGAATTTGGCAAAGAAATAGAGGACGGGCGTCTTGTTATCAAAGATTGTATAGCTGATGCTTTTTTGCAGAATACGCTGCTTATTCCCGAAGAATACTCGGTCATTGCAACACTGAACCTGAACGGTGATTACGTTTCCGACCAACTGGCTGCCATGGTGGGCGGTATCGGTATCGCTCCGGGCGCCAATATCAATTATAAGACAGGTCACGCTATTTTTGAAGCTACTCATGGTACGGCTCCAAATATTGCCGGAAAAGATGTTGTAAATCCATGTTCTATCATTCTTTCAGCGGTGATGATGCTTGAACATCTGGGCTGGAAAGAAGCGGCTTTGCTAATAGAGAAAGCATTGGAGAATAGTTTTACGGAAGGTCGTGCCACTGCCGATTTAGCTCGCTTTATGCAGGGTGGTGTCTCATTGTCTACATCTGCTTTTACACGGGAAATTGTGGAAAGAATCGAAAAATAATAAAAAACATACATAATTATGAAGAAGGAATATTTGATTTACAAGCTCTCTGAGGACCTGAAAGAAGCGACCAGGATTGAGAACGAACTGTTCAAGAAGTTTGATGTAAAACGCGGCTTGCGTAATGAGGATGGAACGGGGGTATTGGTCGGATTGACCAAAATTGGTAATGTAGTAGGCTACGAACGTATTCCGGGCGGTGGGTTAAAGCCTATTCCGGGTAAATTATTCTATCGTGGTTACGACCTTGAGGATTTGGCGCATGCCATTCTTAAAGAAAAACGTTTTGGCTTTGAAGAGGTAGCCTATCTGTTGCTTTCCGGTCGTCTTCCCGATAAGGAAGAGTTGATTTCCTTTCGCGAACTGATAAACGATAATATGCCGTTGGAACAGAAAACGAAGATGAATATCATTGAACTCGAGGGAAACAATATTATGAACATTCTGGCACGTAGTGTGCTTGAGATGTATCGTTTTGACCCGAATGCCGATGATACTTCCCGCGATAACCTGATGCGCCAAAGCATCGAACTGATTTCAAAGTTCCCAACTATCATAGCCTACGCCTTCAATATGCTTCGCCATGCCACTCATGGCCGTTCGTTGCACATCCGTCATCCACAGGAAAATCTTTCTCTCGCAGAAAACTTCTTGTATATGCTGAAAAAGGATTATACGGAACTGGATGCTCGTACTCTCGACCTGTTGCTGGTGTTGCAGGCAGAGCATGGCGGCGGTAACAACTCTACGTTTACTGTACGTGTAACTTCTTCTACCGGGACGGATACTTATTCTTCTATTGCAGCGGGTATCGGTTCTTTGAAAGGGCCGCTTCACGGCGGTGCCAATATTCAGGTTGCCGATATGTTCCACCATTTGCAGGAGAACATTCAGGATTGGACAAATGTGGACGAGATTGATACTTACTTTACCCGTATGTTGAACAAGGAGGTTTACAACAAGACAGGGCTGATATATGGTATCGGTCATGCCGTTTATACCATTTCCGATCCGCGTGCCATACTGTTGAAGGAACTTGCCCGTGACCTTGCCCGCGAGAAAGGTAAGGAACGTGAGTTCGCGTTCCTGGAACTGCTGGAAGAACGTGCTATCGAAGTCTTTGGACGTGTGAAGAATAACGGAAAGACCGTTTCGAGCAATGTTGATTTCTATTCCGGTTTTGTATATGAGATGATTGGCTTGCCGCAGGAAATCTTTACACCGCTGTTTGCTATGGCTCGTATCGTAGGTTGGTGTGCACACCGTAATGAGGAACTGAACTTCGAGGGTAAACGTATCATCCGCCCGGCGTACAAGAATGTATTGGATGATGTGACTTATATTCCTATCAAGAAACGTTAGAGAATAACAGTGTTCGTAATCATTTGAAGATGGTTATGTATTTCATTCCTTTTTTCCTACGGGGAATTTGTCAGTGGTATAATTGACAAGTTCCCCGTAGAAAGTATAAGGCGGAAAGTTAGTGTATTTTGTTTGTAAATTATAAGCCTTCGGTTTCGATTATCAAAACTTTTGTTTCCGATTGGTGCAGATAATGCAATATTTCCTATTTGCTATCTGTTCTTTTCTATATTCAAGACATCTTCTTGCGGTAATAGTATAATTAGTTGTCTATCCATATTTCCATTGTCTATATCAGAAATGGATATAATTCATTCTCTTCTTTAATTCAACGATATTTGTGATATGAGATTCGAGTTGGTCTCATGTTACAAAATATGTTGAACTATGATGGTACAGAAATCTATAATAAATAAGAGTGTGATATTCATTTTATTGCTGGCGGCTTTGTCCTCCTGCATAGATGAAATACATACTCATGGTATAGACGTCTCATCTATTTCTGTGAGAGGGATGGAACTTATGAATACTACACATCCGGGTGAAGCGGATGATAATGTAGTCCGTTCTCTCCGTATCTTATCCTTTGAACGTTCCACAGGTAATCTTACTACTAATATTCGTTATAATGCATGGTTGGGTGATATCGTTCATCATGCGATTTCTCCGGGAGGCTACGATTTTGTGTTTTTGGTAAACGAGCCTGTACATCAGGATATTGTGAATACCTTGAACGGTATTGAGAAATATGCTGATTTGGATAGGATTGCTTATCCAGCGGAGTATTTCTCTTCGGAACAGATAATTCCAATGATACAGGAACTTAAAAATGTAACTGTCTTGTCCGGTAGAAAAGGAATCCGGTTGAGTGATGGAACGGAATTTTCCGTATTGGAACTGGCTCTTGACAGACTTGGAGTGCGGGTCGATGTTACAGTGGAATCTGCAGATAATTTCGATGAAACATTTAATGGTATCATTTTCAGTAATGTACCGAATTCAGTTCCTCTCACTGCCGGATATAGCGGTCCTGCAATTGAACGGACAGTAATACGCGCATTTACTAAAAATGAAGATGGAAATTATTTTTCGGATGCTGTACCTGTTACAGAGGGAGCCAATTGGGCTAAGAAAGTGAATCGTATCATACTGCCTTCCAGTGGACTGATGGAACAGGATGATAAGGGAAAGGCTGTGAACTTTATTATTGATATGGGGGACAATTACAGCCCTTCTTGTGAGTTGAAGATTAGTAAAGAACCACTTGATTACAGATTGCCGCTCAATACCAAACTGGATTTGACAGCGATTATCAAGGAACCGCTTGAAGTGAATATAAAAGCCTCCGAATGGGATTACATCGCCAATGATTGGGAGATAGCGGGAAATAGGATGTTGAATGTTTCGCATACGGAAGTCAGCATAACCGATTTTAATGGGGCACGTATTTCATTTTGGTCAAATATGCCGGTAGTGAGAGTTCTGGAAACCGTAAAAGTGAGAAGCTCCAATCGGCAGGAAGATACGAATGTAGTATTTAATGCATTGGCATCTCAAAGTTGGAATGTGAATAATGACGAGAGATTCTTATACAATCCTCAAACGGGAGCAGGTTATATGGACATTCTGTTGGACTGGCCTAATGAAATAGGGGAGGAAACTTATGAAATAACGTTGATGGCTGCGGAAGATTATGATGGAAAGAATAAGCTTTTAAAGACTGTTACCGTACATGTAAAGCAAGAGGGGAAACGCTTTGATTTTATTGCAAACTCGGAGAAATATCCCTGGTCCCAGCCTTATGTAGGCGCTTTCTATAAGAATAATGAAACGGGAGAGAGAGTGATTAGCGGCCTGAGATATACATACTGGCATCAGTGGACGGCAAAAGTTCCTGACGCTTATAAGGATTTTATTGTATTGAGCTCTACACCCAGTTTTGATCCGGGTATAGGTACGGCTTTACCGGGCGACCCGGAGAAATATCCGGTTATTCCCAATGAATATAGAGGTGAAACCGGAGACTTTGTACATGGAAAAGGGAGAATTTATTTCCGGATAGGACTCAAAAGTAGGAATACCGATATCGATAAACCGAGATACGGAGTCGTAGAACTTACCTATGAGGGTAATGACGATAGTGGAAACTTTCTTACCTACAAGACTAAAGTCTATGTACGTCAGGGGGAGGCTCCGGATTATCTGATGCGAAGCGGAAGTTCGGGGAGTTCTTTCGGAAGAAAGTTTTCTCCATATAACTTGACGGCTAAAGCATATAAAAACAACCCGGGCAGTATTGCCGAATGGTATGGAGTCGATATATCCAATCTCGGAAATGAAGTGGCGTTTGTGGATTATCCCACTCAAGCCGGCGCACATTTTCAATGGGGGCTTGCCAAAGGACATACCCGATTGGCTAATAGAGCCTATCATCCTACGAATAAGAACGTATCATCCGGTTGGAGCATACCCGATTGGCCGAAATTCTATACGGATAGTCCGCCTCTTTGGGATCCTGCTACAGGATTCAAGTATAAAGATTCGTTGGAAATATGCCCTCCGGGGTATTATCGCCCCACGGATGGTCCGATAAATAAAATCGCAACTAATAGTTTTGGCTACGATCAAGTGTATCAGTCCGAATGGAGAATGTCTTTGTTTAATGAGCCGATGAAGGGAGACGGAAGCCCTACGACTGTATATCAGCCTATCGATCCGACTGTAAAGACGGAACTGTACGTCCCTAAAATCCTGAATGAAGTGATGTATGGATTCTATGCGGATGGTTTTTTTGACAGACGTCCTATAAAAACGGAAGCAATGATAGATGGGCTGGATAGGGCGAACGGTACTGTTACCCGATATAAGGGAGTGGCTCTGAATAGTGCCGATGCGGCTTATGGCGGAACGCTTATCGTCAATTCGGCAACTGATGCGTCATTGTTTTTTCCATCGGCAGGAAGAAGATGGCATGATGACGGCAGTTTGGAGTTTGCCGGTGAAACAGGTTATTACTGGTCTTCTTCGGTAGCTCCGGGATGGGTGGGAAAAGATAATGAAGGTAATACGATAGGTACGCCTTATGCTAATATTTGGACTATGGAGTTCAATTATGTGGCTACCCAGGCCAAATCGGTTATAAATCAGTTTGCTCATTCAATTCGATGTGTAAAAAGATGAAGAAAGTTATGATACATATAATCCGTTTGCTCAGTCTGACTTTTCTCATGCTGACGGCATCATGTGAACATGAGACGCTTTTGGTGGAGAACCCGGAAAGGGAGACGGTTTCGGAAGAAAAGGTACAGATTGAAATCTTTACCCGTGTCAACTCATATCGACTTCCGGCGACAAGAGGATTGGAAGATGAGGAAACCGTTGGCAAAACCCCGTGGGTATTTGTGTTTAAGGGAGCAGGCGGAAATGCCCGGCTGATAGAAGTTGTACAAGCTTTTGAGATGATAAAGAAAAGATATGTACTCTTGACGAAACAAGCTGATGATAGTAAATATCAACTATTGATATTGGCTAATCCCCAGGTGGAGTTTTATTATGGTGATGCGGTGAACGGTTATGAGTTTAATATGGAAAAACTGTTAGGAAAGATGAAGCCGGGTGTTGTGACCTTGTCTGAGGTTTGTGAGAATCTGCTGACAGAACCATTGGCAACTCCTGCGCTTGCGGTTATGCCGTTTAATTATAGTGGCGCAACTATTCCGATGAGCTATTTACTGGAAGTAGACCGAGTGGATAATACGACCCAAATAGCCAATGCTGACGGAAGTCCGTTATTGCTTGTTCGTTCTATCGCTAAAATGACAGTTACCAATAAGGCCGTTAATTTTGAACTGAAAGGAATTACCGCAGTGGTCAATGTTCCCCGACAAGGGCAACTTCATAATTGGGGAAATTCTATAATGGACAATACTTCTAATCTGACCGAATACAGAGCTGATGCCGGCTACTCGGCTCCTTTGATAACGCCGGAAACGGTTAACGATTGGCAACATACGGAAAACAGTCCTGTTTATTTGTACGAGTCAGGTATACAAAATAATACTTATCTCATTCTTCAAGGGACTTACGAAGGTAAAGATTACTATTATAAAATGGCATTGATCGGTAGCGGCAAACATATGCTGGATATACTGCGTAATCATGCTTATGCATTCACAATTAATACAGTGAACGGACCGGGATATGATACGGTAGCGGACGCCAAGGCATCGAAAGCATCCAATGTCGATATTGATTATAGCATCTTGATAGATGATAGTAATACGTATGAGGTAGTTGCCAATAACGATTACTATTTGGGAGTAAGCAATTCGGTGTTCATTGCCTATACGGATGAGAATAAAGACCATGAGGCCTTCGAGTTTATCACTGATTGTAAAACTGATTTTCCGGAGGCAAAAACAATTCGTGATAATGAGAATATGCTGGCCGGCGGTGTATTCGGCTTGAGAAAACCGATTGACGGGCTTATACCTATCGTGAATCAAGAAACAACCGATCCGCGTAAAACGGCAGTGGAAGTATATGTTTCCAATTGGTTAAAATGGTATGAAGATACCCAATATTATCAAGGTGTGAGAAGAGATAACGCATATATAACGCTTAAGTTGGGTAATCTTGTAAAATCCGTTCATATCAGACAAAGGGATGCCCTTCCGGCAGGGGGAACGACCTTGAAATATATGCCGACCGGAAATACGGATGTTGCCGTGCATGAAATGAATTATTATTGTCTTTCAGCCTTTGTGGAGAAGGGTAGTGATAATCCGCCGGCTTGGATAAAACTCCGTCCTTCCACCGGAGCGGCAAGGGATGATACGGAAAGTATAACGGTGGATGACGGGAAGATACATATTGAAGTATTACCCAATGTAGCCTCTGCGCCGCGAACGGGTATTATATACTTGGTTACAATAAGAGATCCTGACGGATCGGTTGGAAGCCATGTTACTCAACGGATTAAAGTAAGTGTCACCCAATTAGGGAAAAGCATTTCATAACCTAATAAAAATATAAATGAAGAAAGTATTGATATTCATATTGTTGATGTCGGGATGCTTTATCTCGGAGGGTCAAGCGCAGAAAATTGCTTTGAAGAGTAATCTTCTATATGACTTTACCGGAACTCTGAATTTGGGAGTAGAGATAGGCTTGGGACGTAAATGGACATTAGAAGTGCCGGTTAATTATAATCCGTGGAAGCCGGATAGCGGTAGACGCCTGCGGCATTGGGGGATACAACCGGAAGCCCGTTATTGGTTCTGTGAACGTTTCAACCGCACTTTTGTAGGACTGCACGGACATTATGCCGATTTCAATGTCGGTGGCTGGCCGGACTGGTCTTTCATAAGCAAGAATATGCAACGTAACCGTTATCAGGGACATTTGTACGGTGGCGGTATCTCGATAGGACATTCTTGGATATTGAAGAAACGTTGGAGTATAGAGGCTTCTTTGGGGTTGGGATATGCGCATATTGTATACGAGAAATATCCGTGTGCTACATGTGGCACGAAGTTGAAAGATGGCAATAAAAATTATTTCGGGCCTACTAAGGCAAGTGTGGCATTGATTTATGTAATTAAATAGAATAAAAAAATGAAGAGAAATATACAATTTATCCTATTCGTATTCTTTGCTTTATGCTTGAGCCAAGCTGCAGCTCAGAAACGTCCTTACAGTGGAACTATAAATATAGAACCGGTGAGGTTTGAGCAGCATGGCGATTTTCTTCATATAGAAATAAATTTTATTACGAATGGTATGAAAGTGAAATCCGTACGCAGTGTGAATTTTACTCCCCGGTTGATTTCTTCGTCGGATACTTGTAATCTTCCGGAAGTCTCTTTTAAAGGGCGGAATGAGTTTTTGGCCTATGAGCGTACACTCGCCATATCGGCTAAAAAAAATGCGGACTTAAAGAAACCTTATGCTGTGCAAAGGGGCTATGGAATACGAAACGATACGCTTCGCTACCGATACGCGATACCTTATGAACCCTGGATGGCTGACGCCCGCCTTGACATCCGGAGTGAAGAATGCGGTTGCGGAGAAACAGTATTTATGAATATGCAGACGGTTACCGATAAAGTTGTGCTTGAGCGTTTGTTGACTCCGTATGTTGTAGTTCCTCATTTGACTTATGTGGAACCGGTAACGGAGAAAGTGAAAAACAGAGAAATACAAGTAGAGTGTTTCTTGGATTTTGAGGTGAACAAAGTGGACATCCGTCCCGAATATATGAATAATCCTGTGGAACTGACTAAGATTCATACGGCAATTGATGACTTGAAATCAGATAAAAGTATTGAAGTACAGCGTTTGGAGATAATCGGCTATGCTTCTCCTGAAGGGACATTGGCTGTAAACAAGCGGTTATCCGAGGGACGGGCGATGGCATTACGCCGTTATCTGACTGCCCGATATGATTTTCCACGAAATCTGTATCATATCGTTTTTGGCGGTGAAAACTGGGAGGGTTTGGTCAAAGCGCTCCATACCATTGACATGGATTATAAGGATGAGGTGCTGGAGATTATAAAGAATACGTCTGTCGAAGAAGGGCGGGAAACGAAATTGATGCGGCTGCATGGTGGAGTACCCTATCGGTATCTCCTGAAGAACATATTTCCAGGCCTTCGTGTAGCCATTTGTAAAGTGAATTATGATATTAGGAATTTCAGTATGGATGAAGCGAAAGATATGATAAAAAAACGTCCGCAGAATCTGAGTCTGAATGAATTGTTCTTGGTAGCTGATAGTTACCCTAAAGGTTCGCAGGAATTTATAGAGGTCTTTGAAACGGCTGTAAGGCTATATCCGGAAGATGAAGTTGCCAATATTAACGCAGCTTCTGCATGCCTTCTGCGTGGTGATACGCTTTCCGCGGAGCGTTATTTGAAAAAAGTGAAATCGAATAAGTATTTACCGGAGTATAACAATGCCGTGGGAGTACTTGCATTATTGAAAGGAGATTATGAACGGGCGGAAAAACATTTAAGGATGGCTGTAAAGCTGGGAATGGCGATAGCCGAAGAGAATTTAAAGGAATTGGCGGAGAAAAAGGCTAATGCCATTGAGATTGAATCCCGGAGAGGGAACAGATAGAATAAACGTAGATTGAATAGTATTAATTAAAATGTAGAAGAAATGAGAAAAAGAAATTATTTTTTGTTGGCACTTGCATCGATGGCATTTGCTGCATGTAGTAATGATGATTTTGTAGCGGATGTAGACAATGGAATCATTACTGAACCGACCGGTGATGCATGGGTGGCATTGAATGTCAGACCGCCGTCTTTGGCGTCTACTCGTGGATTGCACGTACCCGACCATGAAAATGGTACACCTGCCGAAACAGAGATTAAATCTGTTAGAGCCATATTTTTCACATCAGGAGCAAGCCCTACCGTGACTGCCGATATTGAACTTACTTTGTCGCAGGCGGGAGCAAACGCTTCGGGACAGCCCACCGGAAATGCCGGGGAAGCATTCAAAGTTCCGGCTGCTTCCAAACGTGTTTTGATTGTAGCCAACGCTTCCAAAGAGTTTAAAGACAAAGCGCCAAGCGGCTGGAGCGGTGGTACTCCTTACGCTACGGTTAACGATGCACTCGTTCTTAGCACCGGGAACGGAGTTTTAAGCTTTACCGATGGTTTTATGATGTCTAATGCCAAAGGAGGCTTGGAACCTTCCAAGACCGAAGAACCGGGATTGGGCGACCCGGTAGACCTGACCCTCTATAAAAATGCGACGGGAGCGGTAGCCAATCCGTTGGTTATTAATATAGACCGTGTGGTTGCAAAAGTCCGTGTTTTCATCACTAAAGCAAGTGATGTGGCTTCCATTGAAAATGAAGGTTGGCTTTTGAACGCTACCAATACGAAGTTCTATCCGACATCGGAAAGAATCTCCACTTGGTTTGAACTGAATCCGGCCGGTGGTTTCCGTGCGCCGTTCGACCAGTATAAAAAAGGTTCTTATAGGAAAGACCCTAATTATGACGCTCCGCATTCCGGAGTGGATTATACTTACATTACTACCGACCCCGGTACTTGGAATGTATCGAACACCAGTGAATACTGTCTTGAAAATACCCAGGATAAAGCAGGAAATGTACATGCTTATACCACCCACGTATTGTTGAGAGCCAAGTTTATACCTAAGAAATATAAGAAAGCTGATATGACGGACACCGATGTCCAGGATGCAACGGGAGACTGGATGCTGATTGATGGCGGTTACTACACTTTTGCCACTTTAACGGAATGGATTGAAGCCGAATTGAAATATAAATATAGCAAGGCTGTTCCAACCTCGATAACTACTCCGCTTACTACTGCATATAACAAGTATTTAGGAGCGGATGGAGTAAATGTCGGTGAGGTTACTTTGCCGGATGCCGCTGATGATACTGAAATAGGAGACTTGGTGAATAAGTTTACCGGAAAAAGGGCTTCGGTTATTGGCGTTGAGGACAGAGGAAAAACTGTAGGCAGCCTTACGTATTATAAAAATGCCTTCAATTATTACAAGATTATGATTAAGCATGATGACACCGACCTGGCGGTGAATGAGCTGGGAGAGTTTGGCGTTGTCCGTAACTCGGTTTACGATATTAATGTCAGCAAATTCAATAATCCTGGCTATCCCGACGTGCCCAAACCGGATCCGGGTGAGGAAGATGAAGACGAGGACGGTTGGCTGTCAATCAAGATTAATGTGAATCCTTGGACTTGGTATACTCAGACAGAGGAACTGTGACGACAGCTTGGTAAAGCAATCTTCATACTGTATAAAGGTAGGGAGGAGAGAACTTCTCCCATACTTTTATCTTGATGGGAAGGTTCTCGGAAGATTCTCAAGAAATTTGAAAATGGTAAAAAAGGAAAATATGAAACAGGGAATACTTGTGCGTTACATGGTTACCGGGATGCTTATCGTTACTTCGTGGATGATAACTTCTTGCAATAGCTTCAATGAACATTTGCCGGAATGCCGTTTGTTTGTCAAATTCAAATATGATTATAATATGCTTTTTACAGATGCGTTTCATACGCAGGTGGATAAAGTGGAGCTTTATGTGTTTGACAAGGAGGGGTTGTTCTTATTTAAGCAGATGGAAGAAGGTGATGCTCTGTCAACGGGTAATTACCGGATGGAAGTAGAACTGTCTGTCGGTGAGTACCAATTTATGGCATGGGCAGGCGCACGTGGTTCGTATGATATCGTTTCTTTGATTCCGGGAGTCTCTTCTATTACAGAGTTGAGATTACAATTAAAACGGGAAGAATCCTTGATTGTTCTGCATGAGTTGGAGCCGCTTTGGTATGGTGAGATTCATAATATTGCGTTTACAGGAACAGATAATCAGGTGGAGACTATTAATTTGATAAAGGATACCAATAAAGTAAGGTTTATATTCCAGGGGTACTCGGATGATAGCTGGAAACTGAATGTGGAGGATTATGATTACGAAATCATAGAATCCAACGGGCATTTGGGACATGATAATTCATTGTTGGATGATGATGTCCTGAGCTTCCGTCCGTATCATATGGAGCAAAGAAACCCTTCGGCGGCCGCTGTTGAGTTGAATACGATGCGATTGATGTCGGATCGTCAAACCCGTTTTGTCGTGACTGAAAAAAATACAAGGAAAAAGGTGTTTAACATAAATCTGATTGATTATCTGGCAATGACGGATATGGAAGGCAACAATTGGGGAGTGCAAGAATATCTTGACCGTCAGGATGAGTATAAAATAGTCTTTTTCTTTTCCGAACCATGGCATGCCGTCCAAATTAATATCAATGGCTGGACTCATTATATTCAGCCGGAGGAAGAGATGTAGATATGGGACAAGATGACTTATTGCTCAAAAGGGTAAACCGGCATATCCCGGTTTACCCTTTTGAATGTTTATTCGAGTGCAGCTATAAAGTTTCGATTATCCTCCTTTGCCTTTCAAGGAAAGCGATGCGTTGTGCTTCTCCGCTTCCAGAAATAAGTGTGGAATGCCTTTTCAAAGATTGTATCCAGTCCTTTTGCATTTGGCAGATATGCGGATTTTGCGAATCCATGAAATTGATGGAATATACTCTGAAGAGACTGATTTGGAAATCTTTTTTCGTTATATAGCTGTATGTTGCCTCAAAATTTATATTTGATAAATAGATGGAGGCTTCATGACCGTTGTTGAATTGTCCCTTGACGGACAGCCTTTCCAGTTCGGTGAGCAACTGTAACAGTTCCTCCTTTAGATGGATGCCGTCATTGGCGGAGATTAGGTTTAGTTCGGCAAAGTACTTTATTTCTTTCACGAGTGAATGGAATATGTCCGTATCCCATATGAAATAGGTCTTTCCGCATCTTTTCATGCTGTTGCTTAACTCATTATGAGCGGCCACGATTTTTTCCTGAACCTGCATTTCCGCTAAGGAATTCGGCGTTTTTATCTTTTCATACTGATACATCCAGCGGCATAACCTGAATTTGGAAAGATATTCATAGGAAGAGTAGAGAGTGAAAGGAATCGTGTTGGAAGCTGTATATATTTCGGTACTGCTATCTCCTTTTACGAAGTTGAAAACCTGCAGGTAATGTTCTATAATTTCATTATAGCTCTTAAACAGGTCCGGTGAGAGTAACAGGTTTACATCGAATGTGGCGCGGTTAGGAAGGTGATTTCCTATTATCTGGTCGATGGAAATCCCGAAATTACAGGAAATCATTGCTATCTCATCGAAAGTGAACGCGACTTCTCCGCGCAGCCTGCGGTAAACGGACTCTTTTCCCATACATAGGGTATCTGCCAGATAATTGGCCAAATTCTGTCCGTGGGGCATTCTCTCTTTCATTTCATCAATCAGGTTTGTTACAATATAGTTCTTATTCATAATTCACTTCCCATATTTAGTTATTAATTCAAGACTTGGCATAAAGATTTGTGGCATCTGCAAATATAGAATTAGATGATGAAACATTGGTGAACTATATCATGTATGGAGGATGGTGTCTTTTTCTATTTGAAAGGATTGGAAGGATAAAACATTGTCGAATGAAAAAGACAGGTAGAAATTCTATCTGTCTTTCATTATCAGACACATTTGAGGTTTGGTTTTTCAGATTTCGGCAAACAGGGAATTAAAGCGCGTTGATAATTTCCCTTTGCTTTTTAAAAAACAGGATACGCTGCATCTCACCGCTTTCCGATATCAGGGTGGAGAACTTCTTTAATGATTGAATCCATTCTTTGAAATCGCCGAACATTTCATTGTCTTGCGTTGTGATAGAATTGATGGCATATACTCTAATCATACTTAAGTGCATGGAAGTTGTTTCCAGATAACTGTAAGTCGCTTCAAAGTTTATATTGGATATATAGATTCTTATATCATTACCGGTCTCGGATTTTCCCCGGCCGGCGAGTTCTTCCAGTTCGTCAATCAATAAAAGCGTCTCTTCTTTGATGTTGTCTTTATTTTCCTCTGACAGTAAATGGATATCCGAGAAATACTGAATATCGTTTACCAGATTACTGAAAATCATTTTATCCCAGATGTAATCTCTGGAATGTATGTGAGATGTCATTCGGGTAAATTCTCTTTGTACGTTGATGAGCTTTTGGGGTATTTCCAGTTCATCGAAATGCTTGCATCTCATGCTTTCGTTTTGGTACATCCATTTGAATAGCCTGAATTTGGAAAGTATATCGTGCTTCATTGAAAGAGTCAGTGGAATGATGTTCGATGAAGTTCCCATTTCCGAACTCGTATCCCCTTTTATGGTATGGAACAGTTTCACGTATCGGTCGAGAATTGTGAAATAAGTCTCGAAAGGGTTCTGATAGTCTACGATATTCATGTCGAATACGGCATTTTCCCGGAAACTCGTTCCTATAATAGTATCCAGGGATATACCTAATTTCCTTGATAGGATAGCCGCTTCGGCCAACGTAAAGGGTACTTCGCCTCTTAAACGGCGATAGGTGGCTTCTTTCCCTATATAAAGAATATCCATTAAAGTGTTTGCCAAATTATCTTTTTGCGGAAGTTTGGTTTTGACAGCTTCAATGATTCCTGTGCTTAGCTCGTCTGTAATCATGATTTTTGTGAGTTATATATTTATATGATTATCCCTGTTTATACCTCTGGATGAGAACCGGTATGATTTAGGATGTTTCCTTTGCTGCATCTGCCAAGCTCTTCCCTATGGTGATTGACTGTTAAAAGGCTTTTAGATTGATATTAAAAGGCTTTCAATACTATATTATAAGGCTTTTAATATCATATTATAAGGCTTCTAATAATATCTCAGCCGTAAATGTATCTTATCTTCCATCTGCCTTTTTCTCGTTTAAGGGGTATTTACTGCGGAGAATCATATATGATTTATCTATTTAACACTTATCTCATCAGTCTTGTTTCGAAATATGCAACATATCTATTAAGTCTGACGAATTAATGAACTCCGGAATCAATATTCATGGAATGTTCGCTATCAGAAAAAAGAGAGGCTGGAAAGACATTCTTTTAGCCATAGAACTTTATCGGCTGTGGAGTAATTTTGCCATGCAGTCCGGAAGACCGTATAGGTGGGATGGGTATGGAAAATATCATTAAAGAGTGTGGTAAATATGGAAAAGATACTGAATACACCGTTTATAAAAGATATATATGATCCTTTGACAGGTTCTCACGACGGTACTATTACCCCGAGTGCGCCTATTGTAGTGACCGGTGAGAATTTGCGTTTATCCGCTTTGGAGGAAACTGTGTTAGGACTTGCCCCGCTTGAAAATAGCGGTTGTCTGATACAAATCAGTCATGTCTGTAAATATACGGATACGCAATTGTTGGTAGTTCTTCCCAATTTGGATCCGGGTACATATTCTCCGGTGTTACAAGTATATGAGGCGGGGAAGCTAGTGCTTGTTTATGTTTTTCCGGTGGTATGGAGAGTTTGCAGGGAGGGTGATGTTGATTATTCGATTAGATATTACCGCAATAAGATTATTTGAACGGCATTGATACCGGTTTCGTGAGTTTTCCGTATATTTGTTGCACTTAAATTGAATAATATGAGTCAACAAACATTTCAAGTGTTCCTATGTGCGATGGGCTTAACGGCTCTTTTCGTTTTTATTGCGCTTTATTTCATTAAGGCCGGTTATGGAATGTTTCGTACAGCTTCGTGGGGTGTATCTATTGATAACAAGTTAGCCTGGATATTGATGGAGTCTCCCGTTTTCTTTGTGATGTTGATTCTTTGGGCGTATAGTGGAACGGGTACTGCCGTACCGGAATTTATTTTTCTGTTGTTATTTTTGCTGCACTATTTTCAGCGTTCGTTTATCTTTCCGCTATTATTAAAAGGTAAGTCCCGCATGCCGGTCGCCATCATGGCGATGGGTATTGTTTTTAATCTGCTGAACGGGATAATGCAGGCGGGCGGAATTTTCTATTTCACCGTAGAAGGGCAGCAATATGCTGCCGGCTGGCACTATTTCCTTTCTTTTCGGGGGATTGGGGGATTATTGCTGTTTTTCATAGGAATGGGGATAAACCTGCATTCCGATTATGTGATACGCCATTTGCGTAAGCCCGGTGATACAAGACATTATCTTCCGAATAAAGGCCTTTATCGATATATCACGTCCGCCAACTATTTCGGTGAGTTGGTGGAATGGGTGGGATTTGCAGTGCTGACGGCTTCTCCGGCTGCCTGGGTTTTTGTGTGGTGGACATTTGCCAATTTGGTACCCCGTGCAGATGCGATTAATAAACGCTATCGTGCGGAATTTGGTGTTGAGGCCGTAGGAAAAAGAAAATGTATTATACCTTTTGTATATTAAAGATAAGGAATAATGGGAAACTCAAAATTATTCACACCGGTCACTTTCGGACCGCTGACTTTACGCAACCGTACCATCCGTTCGGCCGCTTTTGAGAGTATGTGTCCGGGCAATGCGCCTTCGGATATGCTGCTCGACTATCATCGCTCGGTCGCGGCGGGCGGTATCGGTATGACTACCGTGGCTTATGCCGCCGTTACCCGGAGCGGCCTTTCTTTTGACCGCCAGTTGTGGATGCGTCCTGAAATCATTCCGGGACTTCGCAAACTGACTGATGCGATACACGCGGAGGGCGCTGCTGCCGGCATTCAGTTGGGGCATTGCGGGAATATGTCGCATAAAAGTATTTGCGGATGTACTCCTGTCGGTGCAAGCGGTGGCTTTAACCTGTATTCACCCACTTTTGTACGAGGGCTGCGTGCCGATGAATTGCCGGAGATGGCGCGTGCCTACGGGCGTTCGGTGAATCTGGCGCGTGAGGCGGGGTTTGATGCTGTGGAAATCCATGCGGGGCATGGTTATCTTATCAGCCAGTTCCTTTCACCCTCTACCAATCATCGTAAAGATGAATTCGGCGGTTCGTTGCAGAACCGTATGCGTTTTATGGATATGGTAATGGAGGAGGTGATAAAGGCTGCCGGCAGTGATATGGCGGTACTTGTGAAGATGAACATGCGTGATGGATTCCGGGGTGGCATGGAGATGGACGAAACGATGCAGGTGGCCAAGCGTCTCGAACAGTCGGGAGCGCACGGGCTGGTGCTGAGTGGCGGGTTTGTAAGCAAAGCCCCTATGTATGTGATGCGTGGGGAAATGCCGATTCGCAGCATGACGCATTATATGACGTGCTGGTGGTTGAAGTACGGAGTACGCATGGCAGGTAAGTGGATGATACCCGCTGTGCCGTTTAAAGAAGCCTATTTCCTGGAAGATGCCTTGAAGTTCCGTGCGGAGTTGAAGATGCCGTTGATATACGTAGGCGGACTGGTGTCGCGTTCCAAAATAGACGAGGTTTTGGATGATGGTTTTGATGCCGTACAAATGGCGCGCGCGCTACTTAATGAACCGGGCTTTGTGAACCGTATGCGTGATGAGGAGAATGCGCGTTGTAATTGCAGGCATAGCAACTATTGTATAGCACGGATGTACTCCATTGAAATGGCTTGTCATCAGCATTTGGGCGAGGAGCTTCCGGCTTGCTTGAAGCGGGAGATTGAGAGAATTGAAGCGAAAGGATGATTACTGTCTTCTTGGATTTTGTAATTTATAATTTGTAACAGATAAACGTGAAACTTGCTATCATAACCGGTGCAGACGGCGGTATGGGAACGGAAATAACGCGCGCTGTGGCTAAGGCCGGATATAAGATTATTATGGCTTGTTACCGTCCGGAAAAGGCGGAGAAGGTGAGGGAAATGTTGGTGCGAGATACGGGCAATCCGCATCTTGAGGTATTGGGCGTAGACTTGTCTTCGCTTGCGTCTGTGGCGGCTTTTGCCGAAACAGTTTTGAAACGTGGCGATGCTGTCAGTCTGCTGATGAATAATGCGGGGACGATGGAAACGTGCCGCCGTATCACGGAGGATGGTTTGGAACGTACGGTAAGCGTTAATTATGTTGCCCCTTATTTATTGACACGCAAGCTTCTTCCTCTGATGGGAGAGGGAAGCCGTATCGTTAATATGGTATCTTGTACCTATGCTGTCGGATGTCTCGACTTTCCCGATTTCTTTCTTCGGGGAAGGAAAGGAGGCTTCTGGCGTATTCCTGTGTACAGTAATACGAAACTGGCGCTGACTTTGTTTACTCTTAATCTGGCTGCCCGTCTTAAAGAAAAAGGTATTGTGGTTAATGCGGCTGACCCGGGCATTGTTTCCACCAATATCATAACGATGCACATGTGGTTCGACCCGTTGACGGATATTCTTTTCCGTCCTTTCATCCGTACTCCCGGGAAAGGGGCCGCAACGGCTGTTCATCTGCTGCTGGATGAGGATGCGGGAAAACGTACGGGTACTCTGAATGTAAGTTGCCGTCCGAAACCGCTTTCCGGAAAGTTCACCGACCATGTGCAGATGCAGGAGTTGTGGGACAGTACGGAGAGGATTGTGGAGAAGTGGTTATAATGCAAAAGGCGCAAGAGTGGAATCTTGCGCCTTTTGCATTATATTTTACAGGTCTTTGTCAAATAGAAAGTGCTCTCAATACATTGACCAAGTCTTTCTTGATAGGCTTGTCGTTCTTGATGGCTTTTGTGAAAGGTACGTAAACCACTTCATCATGGTCTATGCCTATCATGACATTGCGCTGTCCTTCCATAATGGCATCTACTGCCGCCGCACCCAAACGGCTGGCAAGGATACGGTCGTGCGCCGTAGGACTGCCGCCGCGTTGTAGATGGCCGAGAATTGTAACACGTACGTCGTATTGAGGATATTCGTTTTTCACACGTTCGGCATAGTGCATGGCGCCGCCGGTTAATTCGCTTTCGGCAACGAGTACGATACTGCTGTTCTTGGATTTGCGGAAACCGTTCTTGATGAACTCTTCCAGTTGGTCTACTTCGGTGCTGAATTCCGGGATAATGGCTGCCTCTGCTCCGGATGCGATGGCGCCGTTCAGGGCGAGGAAACCGGCGTCACGTCCCATAACTTCAACGAAGAAAAGACGTTCGTGTGAAGTTGCCGTATCGCGAATCTTGTCCACAGCACCCAGAATCGTATTCAAGGCGGTGTCATAGCCGATGGTTGTATCTGTGCCGTAAAGGTCGTTGTCGATTGTTCCCGGTAAGCCGATGCATGGTACATCGAATTCCTGCGCGAAGATACGTGCGCCTGTCAAAGAACCGTCTCCACCGATAACTACCAAGGCGTCAATGCCTTCTTTCTTCATGTTGTCGTATGCAATCTGACGCCCTTCGGGAGTGGTGAATTCCTTGCAACGCGCTGTTTTCAGGATAGTACCGCCCAATTGGATGATATTGCTTACATTCTGGCTTTTGAATTCTTTGATTTCACCGGTTACCAAACCTTTGTAACCTCTATATATGCCTTTTACTTGAAGTCCGTTGTAAATAGCTGCGCGTGTCACCGCACGAATCGCCGCATTCATTCCCGGAGCGTCACCGCCCGATGTTAAAATACCGATACACTTAATTGTTCCCATAACAATCTCCTTGTTTAGTGTTAATAATTACCTTGAAAATCTGCTGGCAAAGATAACAAAAGCTTTTTAAATTCGTGATTTTATTGCCTTGGATATTTCTTCCATTAACCATTTGGGCGTGGAAGTCGCTCCACAGATGCCAATGGACTCTGCACCAATGAGTAACTGGTTGTCTATCTCTTCTGCACTGTCAATCAGATGTGAGTTCGGATTGACTTTCCTGCATTCGTTGAACAGGATTTTTCCATTGGAACTTTTCTTTCCGCTGACAAAAAACACCAAGTCGTGGGAAGCGGCGAATTTTCGAATATGAGGAATGCGGTTGGCAACTTGCCTGCATATGGTATCGTAATATTCGAAAGTAACGTCCGGAGATATATGTTCCTTTATATATTCCACTATCTTTTGGAACTCATCCAGTGATTTGGTGGTTTGGGAATAAAGACGGATGCTCTTGTTGAAATTTAAGCTTTTGGTTTCTTCGAGTTTCTCGATAACGATTGCTTTCCCTGTGGTTTGCCCTACCAATCCCAATACCTCGGCATGCCCGTTTTTCCCGTATATGACGATTTGTTTTTCTTCATTATCTTCCTGAGTATACTCCTGCTTGATTTTCTTTTGCAAGCGAAGAACTACCGGACAGGTGGCGTCGATTATTTCAATATTGTTACGTTTAGCGGTTATGTAGGTTTCGGGGGGCTCACCATGCGCCCGTAATAATACTTTAGCGTCGTGCAGGTGATTGAACTCCTCATGGTTGATGGTGATCAGCCCCATTGCTTTCAAACGTTCCACTTCACGGCTGTTATGTACAATGTCTCCCAAACAGTATAATGTTCCGCCTTTGGCCAATTCTTCTTCCGCTTTATTGATTGCGGTAACTACTCCGAAGCAGAAACCGGAACCTTCATCTATTTCAACTTTTGCCATATTGCAGGTTTTAGGATTATGATTTGCAAACCTTGTCGAATTGCTCGGCCAGCCATTCTTTTTGTTGAGAAATGGTCATGTGACTATTGTCCAGCAACAGCGCGTCATCTGCTTTGCGAAGCGGACTTACTTCTCTATTCTGGTCTATATAATCCCGTTGTCTCACATTTTCCAGAATTTCATCGAAACCTGCCTCTTCTCCTTTGGCTTTTAGCTCATCGTATCTGCGCTGTGCACGGATTTCGGGGGAGGCCGTTACAAAAATCTTAAGTTCGGCATCCGGAAATACGGTTGTGCCGATGTCGCGGCCGTCCATTACAATGCCTTTGGCTTTTCCCATCGCCTGCTGCCGGGCCACCATCGCTTCACGTACAAAGTCGAGAGCGGCAATGGGGCTGACGCGGGAAGACACTTCCATTGTACGAATCTTTTTTTCTACATTGGCTCCGTTCAGATATGTGTCCGGGCGTCCCGTCTCCGGGTTCAGTTGGAAAGATATATGAATATCCTTAATTTGCTTTTTCAGTTTCTCCGTATCGATGTCGTTACCTGTGAATATACCGTTCTCTATACTATATAAAGTAACGGCACGATACATGGCTCCGCTGTCTATGTAAATATAACCTATTTCACGGGCAAGGTCTTTGGCCATGGTACTTTTTCCGCATGATGAAAAGCCGTCGATTGCGATTGTTATCTTTTTCATATGAAATGATTTTATACTATATTTATATAGAAAAACTCTTCCTTATAGAAAATTTTGAATGTTTCATCTAAAATTCTTGCCAAAGATACGGTATTTTTAAAATATCTCGTTACATTTGTGGCACAAAAGCTGATGAGGGCTTTTGAAGAATTAAAAAAATGAA
This sequence comes from Bacteroides clarus, assembly GCF_015555825.1. Taxonomy (NCBI): domain Bacteria; kingdom Pseudomonadati; phylum Bacteroidota; class Bacteroidia; order Bacteroidales; family Bacteroidaceae; genus Bacteroides; species Bacteroides clarus. The sequence goes on from NZ_JADNLF010000010.1 coordinate 49,257, forward strand.
AATGCACTGCTTATTGTGTAAAAAAACACAGCTAAGCAAGAACAATCGTGGGAAAAGTACTATATTTGCCACAAATGAGAAACACTAAAATTATATTATAAATTATGGAAATTAAAAAAACACCTAAGGCAGACTTGGAGAACAAAAAGTCAACTTGGCTGCTCGTCGGTTACGTGATTGTGCTCGCGTTTATGTTCATCGCATTCGAATGGACCAAACGTGATATCAAGATTGATACGAGCCAGGCTATTACCGACCTTGTATTTGAAGAGGAAATCATTCCTATTACGGAACAACCCGAGCAGGTAGCTCCTCCCCCTCCCGAAGCTCCTTCGATTGCAGAAACTTTGACAATCGTGGATGATGATGCCGATGTGGAAGAAACTACTATCGCTACATCCGAGGAAACCAATCAGGCTGTAGAAATCAAGTATGTTCCCGTAGCTGTTGAAGAGGAAGAACCGGAAGAACAGACTATCTTCGAGGTAGTAGAGCAGATGCCGGAATTCCCTAACGGTGGCATGGCTGGCTTGATGCAGTATTTGAGCAAGAACATCAAATATCCTACTATCGCTCAGGAAAACGGAACTCAAGGCCGTGTGACCGTACAGTTCGTTGTTAACAGAGACGGTAGTATCGTAGATGCTAAAGTGCTTAGAGGTGTTGACCCGTATTTGGATAAGGAAGCTATCCGCGTGATTAGCTCAATGCCGAAATGGAAACCGGGTATGCAACGTGGTAAGGCAGTACGTGTGAAGTATACGGTGCCTGTAATGTTCCGATTGCAGTAATAAAATTATTTATAGCGTAAAGAGGCTGCCTAAAAGCAGCCTCTTTTCATTCTCCACCACTCCTAAATTGAAATACTTATGTTTACAGCTTCCGAGCTTCTCGAAAAAATAAATTCTCATATTGCGGATTTGCGATTTGTTCGCAGCCCGAAGGGCTTGTATGATCCTATCACCTATGTTTTGTCAATGGGTGGGAAAAGAATTCGTCCCGTACTGATGTTGATGGCTTATAATCTTTATAAGGAAAATGTTGAACCTGCGTTCTCATCGGCAACAGGTATTGAAGTATATCATAATTATACATTGCTACATGATGACTTGATGGATCGTGCCGATAAACGTCGTGGAAAAGAAACCGTACATAAGGTATGGAATGATAATGCGGCTATTCTTTCGGGGGATGCAATGTTGGTATTGGCCTATCAGTTCATGGCGCAGTGTCCGGTAGAGCATTTGAAAGAAGTAATGGATTTATTCAGTCTGACTGCTCTTGAAATATGCGAAGGACAGCAAATGGATATGGAGTTTGAACAACGGAATGATGTAAAAGAGGAGGAATATCTGGAGATGATTCGCCTGAAAACATCCGTGTTGTTGGCTGCGAGCTTGAAAATCGGTGCATTGTTGGGAGGAGCTTCTGCGGATGACGCGGCACGTTTGTATGATTTCGGAATGAATATGGGAGTGGCTTTTCAGCTGAAAGATGACTTGTTGGATGTGTACGGTGATGCTGCTGTCTTTGGGAAAAATATCGGTGGAGATATTCTGTGTAATAAGAAAACCTATATGTTGATTAAAGCTTTGGAGCATGCGAGTCAGGAGCAGGCAAGCCGGTTACAACACTGGATAACTGTTGTGGATTTTAATCCGGCCGAGAAGATTACAGCTGTAACCGATTTGTATAATCAGATAGGGGTTAAAACTCTTTGTGAGAATAAAATAACGGAATACAGCAATAGGGCGATGGATAGTCTGGTGGCTGTGAATGTAGCGGATGAAAAGAAAAAAGAGCTTGAGAAGCTTATAAAAGAGCTGATGTACCGGGAAGTGTAACTGATATTAATCCGATTAGCAAATGCCTTATAGGAGATTACCAAATACAGACCAAGCAAGAATACGGGCGTTAAAGGCCGTAGTTGCGAAAGGTGATATATATAACGTATATGATTTGGCAGTGTCTTTAAAGACTCTTACGGATGCCCGGAACTTCTTGATGAAATTTGAAGCTGCACAGGCTTATTATGCGGAATGTTTTGAACGTCAGGCAAAGGCGGGACGTAAGCATCAGTCGAATGTAAAGATTGCCCGTCTTTATATTTCGCATTTCATTCAAGTCCTGAACCTGGCCGTGATTCGTTCGGAAGTGCGTACCGCTCATAAAGAATATTACGGATTGGATATTAAAAATCATAATGTTCCGGATTTATCTACAGAGACAGCTTTGGCGGAATGGGGACGTAAGGTCGTTGACGGTGAGAATAGACGTACTTCTCAAGGGGGGATTCCTATCTATAATCCTACCATTGCTAAAGTCAGAGTTCATTATGATATTTTTATGGAGAGTTATGAGAAACAGAAGAATTTGCAGGCTTTGACAGCTCGCAGTCTGGAAACTCTTGCTTCCATGCGAGACGAGGCCGATACTCTGATTTTAGATATCTGGAATCAGGTAGAACGGAAGTATGCCGAGGTGATGCCGAATGAAAAACGCTTGGATTTGTGTCGCGGCTATGGTTTGATTTATTATTACCGTACCGGTGAAAAAACGAAAGAAGAGATAGCGAAATGAGGTTAGTAGATTCACATTCCCACCTTTTCCTGGAAGAATTTCAATCTGATTTGCCGCAAGTAATGGAGCGTGCTCAGGCAGCGGGAGTAAGTCATATCTTTATGCCTAATATCGATAGTACGACCATAGAGCCGATGCTTCGTGTTTGTTCGGACTATAAAGGTTATTGCTACCCGATGATGGGATTGCATCCGACATCTGTGAATGCCGATTATGAGAAAGAATTGGCCGTTGTGTCCGAATATTTGGTAATGCCGAATGACTATGTGGCAATTGGTGAAATCGGAATGGATCTGTATTGGGATAAAACATTTTTGAAGGAACAACAAATCGTTTTTGAGCAGCAGATACAATGGGCCTTGGAGTATAAGTTACCTGTAGTCATTCATTGTCGTGAGGCATTCGATTATATATATAATGTGTTGAAACCTTATAAGGCCTCTCCTTTGGCAGGCGTCTTTCATAGCTTTACGGGAACATTGGAGGAGGCCCTTCGAATATTGGAGTTTTCTAATTTCTTTATTGGTATCAATGGTGTGGTAACATTCAAAAAAACGGGCTTACCGGAAGTTTTGCGAAATATTCCTTTGGAACGGATTGTTCTCGAAACCGATTCTCCCTATCTTACTCCTGTGCCGAATCGGGGGAAGAGAAACGAGAGCGCAAATGTAAAGGATACTCTGTTAAAAGTAGCGGAAATATACGGTAAGTCGCCTGAGGAAGTAGGTTGTATCACTTCTGAAAATGCCTTAAAAGTGTTTGGAATACTCAAATAACGTTCCAAAGATTTTAAAGTTTATTAATTTTGAGATTTTATTGAGGATAAAACTTTGAGAATGCTGTGGAAGAACAAAAAAAAGAATACATTTGTAGCTGAAAACGCTTGTGGTTCGCATTTTTTTTGTAATTTGCACCCGATTTCAAGGAAGGCGTAGATTGGAGAGATGCTCGAGTGGTTGAAGAGGCACGCCTGGAAAGCGTGTATACTCCTAAAGGGTATCCGGGGTTCGAATCCCCGTCTCTCCGCAAGATTTAAGATAAGAGAAAAACAATAAATAAACATAATAAGTAATTTAATTAATTAATCTTAAAAATTAGACACACAATGAAAAAGTTATTTGCAATTGTTGCTGTGATGGGAGTCTTAACATTTGGCTCAACTCAACTTGCTCAGGCTCAAGATGCTCCTGCTGCTGAACAAACAGAACAAGCTGCTCCTGCAGCACAAGCAGCTCCTGCTGACGAAGCTGCAGCTCCTGCTACTATTGAAGAGGCAGAAGGTGGTATCCACAAAGAGTTGAAAACAAAGTTTATTGAAGGTTCTGCTTTCTTTATGAGTTTCGTTGCCATAGCATTGGTCATCGGTCTTGCTTTCTGTATTGAACGTATCATTTATCTGAGCTTGGCTGAAATCAATACTAAAAAGTTCATTGCTGCTGTTGAAGCTGCTTTGGAAAAAGGTGATGTTGAAGCTGCTAAAGACATCGCACGTAACACAAGAGGTCCTATCGCTTCCATCTACTACCAAGGTTTGATGAGAATTGATCAAGGTATTGACGTTGTTGAAAAATCAGTTGTTTCTTATGGTGGTGTACAAGCCGGTTACTTGGAAAAAGGATGTTCTTGGATTACACTGTTCATCGCAATGGCTCCGTCATTAGGATTCTTGGGTACTGTAATCGGTATGGTGCAGGCATTCGACAAAATCCAACAAGTAGGTGATATCTCTCCGACGGTTGTAGCAGGTGGTATGAAAGTTGCCTTGATTACAACTATCTTCGGTTTGATCGTTGCCTTGATTTTGCAGGTATTCTATAACTATATTCTGTCTAAGATTGAAGCTTTGACCAGTGATATGGAAGACTCTTCTATCACTTTGTTGGATATGGTTATTAAATATGATTTGAAATACAAAAAATAATTTATCTGCGATATGAAAGTAAGAATTCAAAAAGTTTCAGGTACTGTACTGTATGTGATGCTTGCCATTACATTGGTCATTCTGGGTATGTTCTTCTTTGGTGGAGAAACCCCGCTTGATCAGCGTTTGGTCGCAGATACTGCAATGGAGGAGCCTGCACAAACAGATGCTTTGATATACTGGATGTATATCCTGTTTGGAATAGCTGTTATTATTACAATCGCAGCTGCTATTTATCAATTTGTAACAGGATTCATTGATTCTCCTATGACTGCAATTAAATCATTGTTAGGCTTGATTCTCATTATCGTGGTATTGGTTATATCATGGGCTATGGGAAGCGATCAACCTTTGGTAATGCCTGGCTATGATGGTGCAGAAAATGTTCCGTTCTGGTTGAAGTTGACAGATATGTTCTTGTACACTATCTATATTATGATGGGTGCAATGATTCTGTTGATATTTGGTTTTGGTATAGCTAAAAAGTTTAAATAATAAAAGGAAACTGAGATGGCTAAAAAGAAAAGAGAAGTACCTGAAATCAACTCTAGTTCTACAGCGGACATTGCTTTCTTGTTGCTCATTTTCTTCTTGATTACAACGTCAATGGATACTGACCGTGGTTTGGCAAGACGTTTGCCGCCACCACCGGAGCAGAATCAGAAAAACAATGACGATGTTAAGTTGAAAGAACGCAACGTTTTGCAGGTCTTTGTTAATATGAACGACCAGTTGATGTGTGGTAACGATTATATTGGTGTAGACCAATTGCGTCAAAAGGCAAAAGAATTTATTGCTAATCCGTATAACGATGAAACAAAGCCTGAAAAGCACGCTAAAGATGTGCCGTTCTTTGGCAATATGATGGTTACGGAAAAGCATGTAGTATCTTTGCGATGTGACCGCGGTACCTCTTATAAAACGTATATAGCTGTGCAGAATGAGTTGGTTGCGGCGTACAATGAATTGCGCGACGAATTGGCTCAGGAAAAATGGCAGAAGAAATATGCGGATTTAGACGAGGCACAACAAGAAGCAATTCGTGATATTTATCCTCAGAAGATTTCTGAGGCAGAACCTAAAAAGTACGGAGAAAAGAAGTAATGGGAAAATTTAATAAAACCGGAAAGCGCGGAATGCCTGCGTTGAACACTTCTTCTCTGCCTGACCTTATCTTCACTCTGTTGTTCTTCTTTATGATTGTAACAACTATGCGTGAGGTAACATTAAAGGTTGAGTTTAAGGTTCCGCAAGGTACAGAATTGGAAAAACTTGAAAAGAAGTCTTTGGTTACGTTTATCTATGTAGGAAAACCTACTGCTGAATTCCGTAAGAAATTAGGTAATGAAAGCCGTATCCAGTTGAATGACAGCTATGCTGAAGTTGCTGCTATCCAAGACTATATTATTGGTGAACGTGCCAGTATGAAAGAAGAGGATCAGCCGCAAATGACAGTGTCTTTGAAAGTTGACCAAGATACAAAGATGGGTATCGTAACAGATATCAAAGAGGCTCTTCGTAAAGCTTATGCATTGAAGATTAACTATTCTGCGCAACCGCGCCAGTAAGAAGTTGATTCAGACTATATAAATAAAGGCCGCTTGCTACAAGCGGCCTTTATTTTTTACTGTACATTGTATACTTCCCGATAAATACGTTCTTTTACGTATTCAAAATCCTTTTCACACTCCAGATTGCCATAAGCCATTAACAGCATGGGAAGATAGCCATCTCCGGGCTTATAGGGAGGTTGCATATACGGTTTCTCCCATAAGGTAAAGCCATGCCGTTTATAGAAATTAATACGGCGTATTGCCATTTCCTCTTCCGGTGCCTCTACTTCCAAAATGATAGGTTTGTTTATCTGTTGGCACAAATGGCTTAGAACATTCTTGCCATGACCGCCATTGCGTTGGGACGGATCGATAGCAAAGTGCTCTACATAATAGAAATGTCCGAAATCCCAGTATGTAATCAAACCGATTGGATTGTCATCATGGAGAATGATATTGCAATAAAAATGCGGTTTGGCATCTGTATAATTACGTAGTTCTGCCAATGAGCGATATTCTTCCGGCGGAAAAGAGGTTGTCATCAGTTTTTCCATGTAATCATACAAGGCTGTATCCGAAGTTGCGATACGTTGAAATTTAATCATAGGGTCAGTCTTTTGAAGTTTGATTATTGTTATTCGGTATAAAATTCGATTATTCTACGCAGGGCACGTTGGCACACGGGACAGAAAGCAGGGTATTCGTTGGTACGCATGCGGCAATCATCGGCAGGACGGTAAATGCCCTTTGCCGAATAGCCGCCACCCTCATACACTCCAACCGGATATTTCTCACTGTTACCGGTTGGAGTAGGGATGGGAGTATCTTTGGCAAGCATATCCTTCCATTTTGATGTAAAATTCACTTGCGTACTGATATTTTGTTCCCATGGTTCTACATCCAGAGGATAAGTATCTGTCATAACATCATTGTCGTAGAAGTATTCATCGGCAAGTCCGCCGAAGCTATGTCCGAATTCATGTACCACTACCGGGCGGAACATCGGATGATGGGCCGTAGTGAGGGTATATGAGTTATAGATACCGCCACCGCCATATTCTTTTGTGTTGGCCAATATGATAATGTGTTCATAGGGTATTCCGGCTAAAGCATCATGAATTGTTTTTACGCGCGATGTAGTTAAATAACGATCGGAATAGAACGTACTGAAATGAGAACCGAAGGCGGTGTGTTTCCATTCGTTCAGCCTTGGTACGCTGACTCCGCTGTCGATGGAAGAGCTGGCTACAGCTACGATATTGAATCGCTCTTTCATAGATTTGAAAGGCTCATGCGCAAAAAGACTTTCACAGGCAATGCCGGCGTCTTCATAGAATGTCTGCATTTCTTGAGGAGTATATCCCTCTGCAAGAATGGCTACGTCAATACATTTTCCCGGGTTGCCATTTTGTAGCAGATACTTGTGCGGAGTGATATGCGAGATACCTTTTTGCGCTATTAAGACATCATCCGGGCGCACAATGTGCTTCATAGAGGCACGAACATTACGGCGTGGGTCGAGTAGGGTTATTTCTATTTCCACCGGCTGAAGCGGATAGGGAAGAAGGAACGTATTTTCAAATCCCTTGGTTATACTTTTGGCTTCATCGGTTTCCAGCCATTCCTGAAAGAGCGAAGAGAAGGATGTGGTATAAATAATCTTTCCATCGGCTATATTACGCATAACAATCTGTCCGTTGCCTTGCAATGGAAGCTCTGCCAGATGATGCTTTCGTCCTGCCCAGGCGGGAAGAGAAGATAATCCGTCCAGGCAGATACTTTGTTCGGATGCATTGCCGTTAAAGATATAATCTATACGAAGAGTTTTATCTGCAAAAAGGTCGGTGAAGACCTGTGCATAAATGGGCACGACAGTTATTAAACAGAGTAAGAGTACAATATACTTTTTCATATCCATTATAATTTAATCATTTCACAAAGATACGATTTTTGTCTGTATAACCCGGTATATGCGATTATTCTCTTTTTAGCAAGAAAAGTTATAATTCGTATTTTTATTGGAGAAAAAATGGCTAACTTTGCACATTGCCGTAGCGGAATACGGTGAAATCATTCATTTAATTAATTATTGAGATTAGAAATGGGACATCATCAATTGGATACTTTAGACGAGCAAATACTGCAGTTGATCGCCGATAATGCGCGCATTCCTTTCCTTGAAGTAGCCAGAGCCTGCAATGTCTCTGGAGCGGCTATTCACCAGCGCATCCAGAAACTCACCAATCTGGGAATATTGAAAGGCTCGGAATACGTTATAGATCCGGAGAAGATAGGATATGAAACTTGTGCATATATCGGAATCTATTTAAAAGATCCCGCTACTTTTGATGCCGTAACAAAAGCGTTGGAGGCTATTCCCGAAATCGTGGAGTGCCACTTTACTACAGGTAAGTACGATATGTTTATTAAACTGTATGCACGGAATAATCATCACCTGTTGAGCATTATTCATGATAAGCTGCAACCGTTGGGATTATCACGTACGGAAACGCTGATTTCATTCCATGAAGCGATTAAACGTCAGATGCCGATAGTAATAGACGATGAGGAAGAATAATCCTATCGGCGGATATAATCGACAAAAGCATAAGGGCAGGGATGCTTCTCGTCTATCGGATGAGCATCCCTGCTTTTTTCTTGCCAGATTTCGAGGTCTACGTCCGGGAAGTAAGCGTCTGCCCGGGGAGCTTCAGCATCTATTTCAGTAAGACAGAGTGCATCTGCCAGAGGGAGCGCCTGACGGTACACGCTGGCTCCGCCCATGATATAGACTTGCTCATCCTGCTCGCAGTTTTTCAAGGCTTCCTCAAGAGAGGGGAACACTTCTGCTCCCGGACATTGGGTGTCGGGATGCGTAGACAAGACGATATTGCGGCGGTTTGGCAAGGCGCCTTTGGGGAGTGACTCAAACGTTTTTCGTCCCATGATGATTGTATTTCCCGTGGTAAGCGCTTTGAAGCGTTTCAGGTCATTGGGGAGCCAGAATAATAACTTGTTTTCATAACCGATACCCATGCGGCGGTCTACTGCGGCAATAATGCTAATCATATATCTAATATAATCAAATGGTTTTCAATGATAAAGGACATCTTTTTATACCGCTACCTTTCCGGCGATATGCGGATGCGGGTCATAATTTACTAATTCGAAGTCCTCATACGTAAAGTCGAAGATACTCTTCACATCTGGATTGATTCTCATTTGCGGGAGCGTTCTCGGCTCACGGCTCAGTTGGAGTTTCACTTGTTCCAAATGGTTCAGATAGATATGCGCATCTCCTAAAGTATGTACGAAATCCCCTGCTTTCAGTCCGGTCACTTGCGCCACCATTTGCAGGAGCAATGCGTACGATGCGATATTGAAAGGCACTCCCAAGAAAATATCAGCGCTGCGCTGGTAAAGTTGCAGGCTGAGCCGTCCGTTGGCTACATAAAACTGGAAGAATGCGTGGCAGGGCGGCAGATTCATGTTGTCCAAATCACCGACGTTCCAGGCGCTCACTATAATACGGCGTGAGTCTGGATTGTGTTTGATTGTTTCCACCGCTTCACTGATTTGGTCAATTGTTCCGCCTTTGTAATCCGGCCACGAACGCCATTGGTAACCGTAGATATGTCCCAAATCCCCATTTTCATCAGCCCATTCATTCCAGATGCGTACCCCGTTCTCTTGCAGGTACTTTACATTCGTATCCCCCTTTAAGAACCATAGCAGTTCATGGATAATAGATTTCAAATGGAGTTTTTTGGTTGTCAGACAAGGAAAACCTTCGTCCATATTAAAACGCATCTGATGTCCGAATACGCTGATGGTACCCGTACCCGTGCGGTCGCTTTTCTCTATGCCTTCAGTCAGCACGCGGTTGAGCAAGTCTAAATATTGTTTCATGGGTTATTTATTAAACGCTTTGCCAAAGGTAGACAAAGTTCTCGGGAAATTAAAGATTCGGGATTAAAAAATAGTGGAACGGCTTATAGGAACGGGGTCAGCAAATTACCCACCCAACCGATAAACTTTTTCCAGCCGGAACGCTTCTTCCATATTTCGGGAGTAAGCAGGGTACTGTTCTTCTTGTCCCTTTCGAACATGCCGTTCAGTTGATACGTTGTCAGCGGGTCGAAGATGAAAGCGTTTGTCTCATAGTCGTAGCGTAAACTGCGGCTGTTGAGGTTTGCCGTGCCTACTGTGCAGAAAGAGCTGTCCACCATCATTACTTTGGAATGGTGGAATCCGTCCTTGAACAAGTAGATTTTTGCTCCTCGTTTCATCAGTTTGTGTGCGATGTAGAACGAAGCTTCGGGAGTAAAAGGAATGTCCGATACTGCCGGTATCATTATCTCCACTTCCGTACCTTTCTTTAACGCTTTCTTGATGGCTTTACGAATGGATTTCGTCGGCACGAAATAAGGATTTACTATCTGGATGTTTTTCCGGGCGGCTTCTATTGAAACGGCGTAGGCATGGCTGATGGAACGGGGCGTCTCCCGCGGAGTACGGTCTACTATCGAAATCTCCTCGGCTATGCTGTCCGGAAATTGGGGCAGGTCAGGGAAGTAGGCCGGACCGCCTATGTGTTGTCCGGTTTCCTGATTCCACATCGTCAGGAAGATACCTTGCAGATAGCGTACTGCATCTCCTTCTATGTGCATGTGTATATCGTGCCATTTACCGATTTTGGGCAGACCGTTGATGTAATAGTCGGCAATGTTCATTCCGCCTGTATAACCGATTTTCCCGTCGATGACGACAATCTTGCGGTGGTCGCGGTGCATGGCGTGATTGATATAAGGAAAGGTGATAGGGTCGAACTTGACAATTTCGATGCCGCGTGCCTTTATCGCTTGCAAATGACGCTTTTTCAGCGGTTGGTTGTTCGACCAGTTACCGAACGCATCGAACATGGCACGCACTTCTACACCCTCTTTTACCTTTTCCGCCAGTAAGTCAAAGAGAGCGTTGGCGATAGAGTCGTTACGGAAATTGAAATATTCCAGGTGGATGTGATGCCGGGCATGGCGAATCGTTTCAAATAAATCGGTGAATTTGTCACGGCCGGTCATTAACAGTTCAACTTTATTGTTGCAGGTTAGGGGGATTCCCATTTCCCGCATATAGCCCATTACAAGAGAGTCGCTGGTACTTTGCGCCCGGATGCTTCCAAAGAATAAAGTAAATAATATGATGAATAGAACCTGTCTCAAAACTTTGTAAGTTTATTTAGTTTTATGAGTTGGCAAATATACAATATATCATTGAGATATGTTCATTCGTTTATAAAAAATTAGCCCTTGCCTTACTGTAAATAAGGTAGGGGCTAAGTACATTATCCTGCGGGGAAGTTTATTTATCCTGCGAGGAAAATACGGTTCGCAATAACCGCGGCGTTTAAGCCAGCGAACATATTTTGCGATAGAGCAGGAAAAGCAACACTATGCCTGCGACCAATAGAGATTTGGGGCTGGCTTCGGTAACTCCGCTTTGGGTGGCAACGGTAAATGTTTCACGGAGCGTGCCCAGTACCAGTTGCAGACCGTCGAAAGCAAAGAACAGCACTAACGCCAGTGTGAAACAAAACGTTACCCATAATTGTGAAATCCGTCGGGTACGGTCGGGCAGATGGCGCATCACACGGCGGGTGAAACCATTGTCCGGTATTTCCTGCCGGTTTTCGTCAAAGAAAGCAACTAAGAGTTTATCATCGTTTTCCATCATAACCATTTTGTTTTAAGTAGGTAGCCATTTTTTCTTTGGCCCGTGACAGGTGGCTTTTTACAGTTCCTGCGGGGCAACCGGTAATACCTGCAATTTTCTCGATACTCTGGTCTTCCATGTAAAAGAGAGTGATGCAGGTTCGTTCCATTTCTTTCAGCATACTCAGCGCACGGTAAATATCCATGCGCCGTCCTATGTCGTTTTGCAGCGTACTGCATTGAGCATCCACTTGGCGCGTTTCCAGGCAGTCTGTCTCTTTACGGGTGCGAAGATAATCATAAAATACATTATAAGCAATACGGTAGAGCCAGGTAGAGAAACTGGATAAGTTTTTGAACGAGGCCAGGTTGGTGTACGCTTTAATGAATGTATCCTGCGCCAAGTCATCGCTCAATTCGCTGTCGCCGCAGGTCAGGTGCAGAAAGAATCGCCGTACGGACGACTGGTACTTTCCTACCAACTGGTCGAAGGCCCTGGTGTTGCGAAACACCACGACCTGTGCGACTAACGATATATCATTGAGCTGACTCATTTTTCTTCAATCTTTTCCGGAAAGGCAGTCCTCTCAGTATCGGCTTTCTCCTTGTTTTTAGGCGCTCTGTCCTGCTGCGTGTAGTAGATAACGAGCTGTCCGAAGCCTGTGAACATTATAAGCAGACCGATGCAGCCCAGTCCGAATTCGTCGGTAATGGCCCAAAGGAAGATGAACAGTCCGATACCGACAAACACGTTTTTGATTCCCTTGCTGCGGATATCTATCGAGTCGGTCTCTTTAAACAGGTTTTCCGGTAGCGGTTGCCCACTGGCCAGCGCTTGCTCTACCAGGCGGTACTTGGCTTTCCGGTTTTTATAGCGGAAGAAGAATATGATGAATACAATCACCAGAGGGAATCCGAATACGAACACGATGGCCGTAATGGCGATAGCCGCCTCTTTGGCGTCATGACCAAGGTTCCAGCCGAAATCGTAAGCACTGCTGTGGTGCTTGTAATCCTTATGGTTTTCCGTGCCGCTGCTTGGGCTGTTTTCGTAAGTCATGACGCTAAGGGTGTCCGTAACGGCTTTTCCGTCAATCATGGTGTCCCTCAGTTCTATAACTCTCTGCTTGTTTCCCAGACTGTCGTTTTCCGTAACGGTTCTGTTCTTTCCCTGTGCCAACGTGCAGAGCATCATGGCTGTCATTAATGCGAAGATGATACGTTTCATAATCATGTTATTTTTGTTTTTATTGGTTTCTTTATGTGTTAGACGCATCCGGATATCCGGAAAGTTGCAAAGAGACGATATTTTTTTTAGAATAGCTACTATCGGCCGCAAAATATTTATGTTACCTTTGCCGGCATAAAACAGTACGACACATGGAACTACCCGCTTCTTTCATAGACTATACCCGTTCCCTGCTGGGAGATGAGGAGTATACGGAATTAGTAACCGCTTTGGAGTCGGAGCAACCCGTCAGCATCCGGTTGAACCCGTTAAAGCCTTTTGGCTTTCAGTCCGGGGAGAGCGCGGTTCCCTGGTGTACTTCCGGCTTTTATCTTAAAGAGCGCCTGACGTTTACCTTCGACCCCTTGTTTCATGCAGGATGCTATTATGTGCAGGAAGCCTCGTCCATGTTTGTGGAACAGGCCTTAAGACAATATGCGGGCGAAGAACCGGCAGTGATGCTCGACCTCTGTGCCGCTCCGGGCGGTAAGTCGACGCATGTCCGCGGTATCCTTCCGGAAAATAGCTTGTTGGTAGCGAACGAGGTTATTCGCAACCGTTCCCAAATACTTGCCGAGAACCTGACTAAGTGGGGACATCCCGACGTTGTGGTTACTAACAGCGATCCGTCGGACTTTACACCGTTGGAAGAGTTCTTTGATGTGATATTGACGGATGTACCCTGTTCCGGTGAAGGCATGTTCCGTAAAGACCCTGTCGCCGTGAGCGAGTGGAGTTCGGAGAATGTGGAAATCTGCCGGCAGCGGCAACAGAGAATTATTTCGGACATCTGGCCTTGTCTGAAACCGGGTGGGATATTGATATATAGCACCTGCACGTATAATACGAAAGAGAATGAAGAAAACGTCCGTTGGATAAAGGACGAATTCGGCGCGGAAGTACTCCCACTCGATGTGGCGGAAGATTGGAATATAACGGGTAACTTATTGCAGGGAGAGCGGTTTCCGGTTTACCGCTTTTTGCCTCATAAGACAAAGGGTGAAGGCTTCTTTCTGGCTGTTCTCCGCAAGCCGGGGGCGAGCGTCCGTAAGCCCGGGGCTGAACAGGCGTTTGCCCTGGGCAAAGCTTCTGAAACTCCGGCTGTGAGAGAAGAAAACCCCAGGGGAAAGGGAAGGAAACCCCAGGGGAAAGGGATGAAAACTCCGGGGTTTTCTAAAGAGCAGCTTTCGGTATTGGAGGAATGGCTTCTTGCTCCGGATATATATGAGTTTATTCAAAAAGGCGGTAGTGTCAGCGCTTTCCCTAAACGCTATCTTCCGGAACTATCGGCATTGCAGTCGTCTGTGCGCATTGTGCAGGCCGGATTGGAGATTGCCGGACAGAAAGGTAAAGACTGGATTCCCGCTCATGCGCTGGCTGTGAGCCATGCATTGGCACCGGATGCTTTCCCTCGCGAAGAAATATCCTATGAACAGGCCATTGCCTATTTACGAAAAGAGGCTGTCACCCTTTCGGATGCAGCCCCTCGCGGAGTGGTTTTACTCACGTATAAGAATATGCCTCTTGGTTTTGTCAAGAATATCGGTAACCGTGCCAATAATCTTTATCCGCAGGAATGGCGCATTCGCAGCGGCCACTTGCCGGAAAAACCAAAAATAGTTATAAGTTATGAGTTATAAGTTACGAATCATAACTTATAACTCATAACTCCTACAACCTGCTCTTATATATCCGTGCCATTGCTTTTTGGTATTGATTTTCCAATTGCAAAAGGTTGGTTTTGCTTTGGAAAACAACGGAAACCTCTACGAAATACTCTATCATGCTGATTTGTCCGCCTGTAAGAGCCTGTTTCAGCAACGTCAAATCCTGTTGGTCTTGGAAGGTCTGTTTGTATTCTTGCATGGAGGCGTCCAGGTTGCGGGCTTCTTCATAGAGCTGCCATAGTTCGGAGCTTGCTTTTACTTTTGCGTTGTCTTTCTGGAAGTCGATGTTCATAGCCTGCGCTTTGGCTATCTTTACCTTTCCTTTATTTGCAAACAGAGGGAAGGAAAAGCCTACGACAACGCCGTTCAGCGGATGTCCTGACTCTGTATTGCGGCGATAGCCCAACTCCAGTTTCGGTAACCAGCCCTGCTTGCTTGCCGAAATAAGTTTGCGGGCTGCCGCACTCTCGTTGTCGAACGATTGCAGGGAAGGGTCGGCTGCCAATAGTTCATCGCATACCTGATGGAAATCGGCCGGCAATGGAATGGCGGGATACTCTGTCAGGCCGAGGGCTTGGGCGGTAGGTGTTGCCGTGCCGTCGGGAAAGGGGCGGCCGGGAGTAAGCGGCCGGTTGCCGTTAAGCACCAGCAATTCCTTGATTTTATTGTTCAGGGCTGTGCTGTTCGTACGGGATTCGGTACGGACATTCAGCAATTCCAGATTGATTTTATTTGTTTCCAGCGCATTGGCATCTCCTGTCGCCAATCGTTTGGCATACATGGCGGCCAGTTCCTCGGCGTTCTTCAATCGGGCGTCGAGCAGTTCCTGCTGATGTTGCAGCATGATGATGTCCAGGCACACCTCTTTGGCTTGCAGCAATATCTGTTGGCGTACGGTTGCTGCCTGTGCGTCCAGCGCTCCGGTTTTGAGACGGTTCATCTTTCCCCTTGTTACATACAACGTAGGGAAATCGAAACTCTGGGAAACAACCATTTCGCCTACGGTCTCACTGCTGTTCTTGGAGTCCCAAAGATGGGCGTACGAGAGGGTAGGGTCAGGCAGATTGTTCTCTGTCTTGTTTTCCAGCTTCTGTGAGGAGATAAGTTGTGCATTGGCTTGCAACTCCTTGTTGTTCGCCTCTATCTGGCGAAGTACGGAGTCGATGCCTGTATTTTGCGCCCTCATCCCTATGCAGGAGAGGAGGGCGGCGGCTATAAGTATATGTTTCATACATTCTGTTATTAAGTTATTTACTCGTTATCGTGTCCACCTGTAATTGCCGGTTTCTTGTGCATCATCAGATAAACAATCGGAATAATGAAACCGTTCAGGAAAGTGGAAGTCAGCAATCCGCCCAGAATAACTTTTGCCATGGGGCTTTGTATCTCGTTGCCGGGCAGGTCGCCGCTGAGTGCCAACGGAATCAATGCAAGCGCACTGGACAGGGCGGTCATCAGGATCGGATTTAATCTGTCCAACGAACCGCGTATCACGCTGTCGTACACTCCGTACCCTTCTTCCTGTTGCAAATGGTTGTAATGGCTTATCAGCAGCATACCGTTTCGGGTGGCGATACCGAATAGCGAGATAAAGCCGATGATGGCGGGAATGCTGACTTCACCCGTTGTGATGAGCAGGGCGAATACACCGCCAATCAATGCCAAAGGCAGGTTGATAAGGATAATCGCACTTTCCTTTACGCTACGGAACTCATGATACAGCAGCAGGAATATCACCACGATGGACATGAATGAAGTTAAAGCCAGCGTGCGGCTTGCGGCCTGTTCGCTTTCAAACTGACCGCCGTATTCGATGTGATAACCTTCCGGCAGTTTCACCGAGGCGTCCACACGTTCCTGTATGTCGTTTACCACGCTGCGCAGGTCACGGTCGGCCACGTTGGCGGAGATTACGATTTTCCGTTTCACGTTCTCGCGGCTGATGGTGTTCGGACCCATTGCCGAGCGGACTTCCGCTACATAGTTCAGCGGTATTTTCTGTCCGTTGCCGGTATCAATCATCAGGTTGCGTATCTTTTCCATTTCATCCCGCAAGTCGTCCTTTACGCGTACGGTCAGGTCGAAGCTTTTTCCTTTCTCATATACCTGGGATACGGACTCACCGGCAAGGCATACATTGACAAACTCCGAGAACTCCGGCAAGGAAATGCCATATTTGGCAAGCACTTCCCGCTTGGGAGCGATGATGAGCTGCGGACGTTCGATCTGTTGTTCCACGTTCAGGTCGGCAATGCCGGGAATGTCCTGAATGGTGTTCTTGATTTCATTACCCAAAGAGAACATACGGTTCAAATCGTCGCCGAACAGCTTGATGGCTATGTTGGCTTTCGTACCGGACAGCATGGCGTCGATACGGTGGCTGATAGGTTGCCCGATTTCTACATTGGCGCCCACAATCGTGCCCAGCTTTTCGCGCACGTCGGCCACCAGCTCGCTGCGCGAACGGTCTTTCAGTTCGAACGGAGCTTCTATTTCGGAGACATTCACGCCTAAGGCATGCTCGTCCAGTTCGGCACGTCCGGTTTTACGGGCTACGGTCTGTATTTCGGGGATGGAAAGCAGCAGCTCTTCGGCACGATGTCCTATCTTGTCACTTTCTTCCAGCGAGATACCCGGCAGGGACGATATGTTGATTGTGAACGAACCTTCATTAAACGGCGGCAGGAACGAACGTCCCAATGTGAAGAAGCAGGCAAGCGCCACCACAAACAGGCCGATGGTTCCGCCCAATACGCTCTTCTTATGCCCCAGCACAAAGGTAAGAGCCGTGCCGTACCATTCTTTCATTTTGCGCGCTACCGGCGAGTCACCGGTGGAACGTTTTTCATCTTTTATCTTTTCTCTTCCCAGCAGATAGGAACACAGTACAGGCGTCACTGTCAGCGCCACGACCGTGGAAGCAGCCAGCGCCACGATGAACGCGATACCCAGAGGTGCGAGCATCCGGCCTTCCATGCCGCTCAGGAAGAATAACGGAACGAAACTTACCACAATGATAAGCGTGGAGTTCAGGATAGGCATGCGTACTTCTTTGGAAGCGTTGAACACGACTTCCAGTATCGACAGGCGTTCCGCTTCCGGTTTCAGCCGGTTTTCCCGCAATCGCTTGTACACGTTCTCCACATCGACAATGGCGTCATCTACCAGCGAGCCGATGGCGATAGCCATACCGCCGAGGCTCATTGTGTTGATGGTGAATCCCATATAGTGCAACGCCAGCAGCGAAGCTATCAGTGACAAGGGAAGCGTCACCAGCGAGATTACGGTAGTCCGTACATTGGCAAGGAACAGGAACAGGACGATAACGACGAAGATACCGCCTTCAAACAGTGATTTCTGTACGTTACCGATGGAACTTTCTATAAAGCGGCTTTGTCTGAAAATGTCGGTGCTGACCTTCACATCGGACGGCAGGTTCTTCTGCAAGTCTTTCAGGGATGTTTCCAACTTGTCGGTCAGTTCCAGAGTGCTTGTGGCGGGTTGCTTGGTCACGGTCAGCAGTACGGCGGGTTTGCCGCGTTCGGAAGCCGTACCCAGTTTCGGAAGCTTGGCTCCGATACGTACATCCGCTATGTCTTCCAGTAATACGGGAGAAGCGGCGGCCAAAGGCCGGGCGTTGGCGGTTGCGGTCTGTGCACCGCCGTCCTGCAGCTTGACTACGGCTTTTGCCAGTTGTTCTACCCGGTCGGTGGAGATTACCCCGCGTACGATGTATTCGTTTCCGTATTCATAAAGTACCCCGCCGTTGGCATTCAGATTCATCTCGCGCGTAACGTTCATCACTTCGGTAAGGGTTACGCCGTAATGACGCATTCGTTCCGGGTCGAGTTGTATCTGGTATTCTTTAATATCGCCACCCAGCACGGCCACTTGCGCCACGCCGCCGGTAGAAAGAAGGCGCGGGCGGATAGTCCAGTCGGCTATGGTGCGCAGGTCGAGCATGGAAGTCGAGTCGGCGGTCAGTCCCACAATCAGCATCTCGCCTAAGATAGACGATTGCGGGCCGAGGGTCGGCTTGCCTACGTTAGAGGGAAGGGATTCGCTGACAACCGCCAGCTTCTCGCTTACAATCTGGCGTGCCAGGTAAACGTCCGTTTCCCAATCGAATTCAACCCATACGACGGAGAAGCCGTTGGTGGACGAAGAACGTACGCGACGTACTCCCGTAGCGCCGTTTACGGCTGTTTCCACAGGAAAAGTAACCAGTTGTTCCACTTCCTCGGCCGCCATGCCGTTGGCTTCGGTCATGATAACCACGGTCGGCGCATTCAAGTCGGGGAACACATCCACTTCCGTATGCATTGCGGTATACGTACCGCCAATCAGCAGCAGTACCGACGCCACCAGCACCAGTATGCGGTTCTGAAGAGAGAAATGTATAATCTTGTTTAGCATGATTTCTTTAGTTATGAGTTGTGAGCTATGAGTTATCAAGTTATCAAGTTACGCGTTTTTATCAGCAAATAGCTTATAACTAATAACTCATCACCGAATTAGTGTTCGTGGCTGTGCGCCGGAATTGCGTTGGTAGCGCCTGCAAGTTTCACCTGATAAGCGCCCTGGGTCACGACTTTGTCACCTGCTTTGACGCCGGAAAGGATTTGCACCTTCTCGCCGTTATCGGCTCCGAGAGTGACGAGTTGCTTTTTGTATCCTTCCTCATCCACTTGCAGATATACGAAGAAGCTGCCTTGTTCTTCGGTCAGAGCTGTATGGGGGAGTGAAATAACGTTCTCCATAGGAGAGGAGAGCAGGAATATTTCGACAAAAGAACCGGGAATGACATCTCCTTTGTTATCGAATTCAAAGGTAACGGGCACATAGTAGCCGTTGTCGCCCGATGCCTTTCCGTAAGAAAGCAGGCGGCCGTTCAAGTCCTTCAGTGTATATACCTTATTGTTGTAAGGAGTACGGAAGTTGGCGGAACCGATGGTGCGGAGATAAGGATAATACTTCTCCGAAACATCGGCGCGCAGGAACAGTCTGCGGTTTTGAGTGATGCTTACGAGCGGCTGGCCTACGGTGACATAGTCGCCTTCCTTTACTAACAGATTTTTCACATACCCGTTGATAGGAGAAGGCACGGCCTGTCCCTGAGCCGAATGGTTCTTGGCAACGGCCTCGTAGCTGATACGGGCGTTCTCATACGCCTGTCGAGCTTGGGCGAAGTCTTTCTCCGAAACGATTTTATTGGGGAGAAGCTCTTTCATCCGTTCGTACTCTTTCCTGGCTGTTTCGTAAGCGATGCGTGCTCTTTGTACGGGGTCTCCGTCTGCCATGTTTTTGGATGAGAGCACTACGAGCGGCGTGCCTTTGCTCACGCTCATACCTTCTACTACTTTGCCATGGAACGAAACTACGCCCGCCACCGTAGCTACGGCAACGCTTTCATCGCCTTGCGCGGCCATTACCTGACCGCTGGTTTTTATTACCTGATTGAATACGCCCGGCTCGATGATGTCCGCCTCTACTCCGGCAGCCTGCGCTTTGGCCGGCGGCAATATGATTTCGTCACTGTGCGCGGCGGCGGCTTCCGCACCGTGGTCATGTCCGTCGTCATGCTTATGGCCGGCGCCTTCGTTCGCATGGTCGTGCCCTTCGTGGTCATGCCCCGCATGAGCGTGTTCTTCCGTTTCGTGATTATGTCCTTCACCGGACTTGCTGTTACAGGAGCCTAACAGGAATAATCCTATAACTCCCATGAATATAAACTTCTTCATGATAATTGTTTTTGTTCTTAACTTGTTTCGGATTGCAAAATTAGGGAATGGACGGTGCAACCAAGTTGCATACATTCCGGTGCCGGCAGCATGGCCGCTTTCGGCGGCTGTCGGTCAGGCAAGAACAAAAGGTGGCGCGCGAAGCCCTGTGGCACGTGTAATGAACGTGCCATGAAGAGATTCCAAGTAGACGAACTCTTGCCTGATACCTGTTTCTTCGGGTAAAGTCAGGAGTTTGAGCAACGGTTCGGAAAATAAAGTATGTACCCACACGAAACAGGGCTGTAAGTTGCTGTTGTCCGAACTGGGCGTCTGTTGGTAGAAATGAGTGGTCATGCAGCCAGTGTCGCAGCAACAATGCTCGTTGCAAGGACCCTGATGATGACAGCATCCGTCGGACGGCAGGTCGTTTTTCATACAGATTGCGCCGTCTTCGTGGTGATGATGGGGAATGACAGGTACTATCAGCATAATCATGCTGATGAAGAACAGGAAATATGCGATGTACCTTTTCGTTTTCATTCTTCTCTCTTTGATTGGCCGCAAAGATAGAAGTTAATCATTTAACTGCCAAACGCAAGATGCTAAAAAGCCTTGAATAAGTCATTTAATCCTTCGCTCATGCTGGGATGCGTAAAGATGAAATCACGCAGGGCGCTGTAATGCAGGTCGTTCTTCATGGTCAGCGATACCAGATTGATGACTTCGGGCGCATCGACGCAAAACAGGGTACAGCCTATTATGCGTCCCGTATGCGCGTTGACGATGGCTTTCATCATACCGTCTATGTGCTGCAATGTACGGGCGCGCGGTATGGCGGCGGCAGGCAGCCGGGACACTTGGAGCGAATAACCGCGTTTCACGGCTTCTTCTTCGGTCAGGCCGATATGCGCCAGCGGCGGGTCTGTAAAAATTACATAGGGCACCGGAACCCTGTCATCGGTATTTCGCTTCTTGTTGCCGAACAATTGGTTGGCGATAACGCGGAAGTCATCGATGGATAAATAGTCGTACAAAGCGCCGCCTCTTACGTCTCCCATGGCCCATATGTGCGGGGAAGAAGTTTGAAGATGCCCGTTGACAATGACGGCTCCCTGAGCGTCGGTGCGTATGCCGGCCGCGTGCAGATTGAGCTCGTCGGTCATCGGCCTGCGCCCGGTGGCAAGCAGCAGGGCGTCTCCTTCCAAAAAGTAGGGAGTACCGTCGGCATTGTCCGTATAGGTCAGTGTCACGCCGTCGGCGGTATCGTATACGGACAGGGCATAGGCGTTCAAACGTATCTCGATGCCTTTCCTTTTCAGAGATTCCAGCATGGATTCCGCAATGTCCCGGTCTGATTTGGGCATGAAGCGGCTGCCCGATTCCAATAGCGTGACTTGGCTTCCAAAGCCCGCGTACATCGTGGCGAGTTCCATTCCGATGGCTCCGGCGCCGAGAATGAGCAGGCGATGGGGAAGCTTGCTCTGCCGGAGCAGCGTTTCGCTGGTGAACACATGCTTACTTCCGTTGATGCCTTCCACATCGGGCAGGATAGGGGTAGACCCGGTATTGATAAAGACTTCTTTCCCTTTGAGGAGAATTTCCTTTTTATCCCGGGAAACGACCTTTACCGTATCGTTGGACGCAA
The DNA here is from genome assembly GCF_015555825.1 of Bacteroides clarus. NCBI lineage: Bacteria > Pseudomonadati > Bacteroidota > Bacteroidia > Bacteroidales > Bacteroidaceae > Bacteroides > Bacteroides clarus. The sequence continues at coordinate 71,285 of NZ_JADNLF010000010.1, forward strand.
AGGATGCCGTACCGTCATACAAGGTAATGTTGGGATGGGCTTTTATATGTTCGTAATTCTTGTCCCGCAAGAATGACACGAGCTTGTTTTTCCGCCCGACGGCGAGCGCATAGTACTTGGCCTGATTGCTGTAATCGTCCCGGTAGAGCCGTTCGGCCTGTTCCGATTCGTGAATAAGCGTCTTGGTGGGAATGCACCCTGCGTTTACACATGTCCCCCCGTACATCTGCGGGGAACGTTCAATGATTGCCACTTTCCAGTTACGGTTGGCAAGTTCGGCTGCCAGCAGTTTCCCGCCTTTGCCGAACCCTATGATGATAGCGTCATATTGTTTCATTTAATTCGTAGTTAAGGATTTATGGAAATGAAACAACAGGAGCAATTTATTTGTTGCGGGAAGTTAGTTAATGAAAGTTTACCGTTCCAGTTCGCGAAGCGAATCCATTTTCTTCTTTTCAAGGAATTCATAGATACCGCTCAAATGCTCGGTTACCCGTTTGTTGCCGAACTCATAAACTTTGCTCACCAGCCCGTCCAGGAAGTCACGGTCGTGGCTTACGAGTATCAGAGTGCCGTCGAAATCCATGAGAGCCTGTTTCAGAATATCTTTGGTTTTCATGTCCAGGTGGTTGGTAGGCTCATCCAGAATCAACAAGTTTACGGGCTCCAGCAGCAGCTTAATCATGGCCAGTCGTGTACGTTCGCCGCCGGACAGCACTTTTACTTTCTTCATGGACTCTTCCGGACCGCCGAACATGAAAGCTCCCAGCAAGTCGCGTATCTTGTTGCGTATTTCGCCTTTGGCCACGTCGTCGATGGTTTGGAATACGGTCAGGTTCTCATCCAGCAAGGATGCCTGGTTTTGGGCGAAATAACCTATCTGTACATTATGACCGATGGTAAGCGTTCCTTCGTGTTCCAGTTCTCCCATGATGCACTTTACCAGCGTGGATTTACCTTCGCCGTTCTTGCCTACGAAAGCCACTTTGTCGCCTCTCTCTATGGTGAGGTTGGCATTTTTGAACACGACGTGCTCTCCGTATGTCTTTCCTACATTCTCCATAATGACCGGATAATTGCCGGAACGCGGAGAGGGCGGGAACTTCAGCCGCAAGGCCGAGGTATCTTCTTCATCTACTTCCAGCAGTACCAGTTTCTCCAACATCTTGACACGGCTTTGCACTTGCAGGGTTTTGGAATAGGTCCCTTTGAAACGCTCGATGAATTCTTTGGTTTCGGCGATGAACTTCTGTTGCTCGTCATAAGCCTTTTGCTGCTGTTCGCGGCGTTCTTTGCGGAGTTCCAGGTATTTGGAGTAGTTTACTTTGTAATCGTAGATGCGTCCCATGGTTACCTCAATGGTGCGGGTCGTGATGTTATCCACGAATTTGCGGTCGTGGCTGATGACGATAACGGCTTTCCCGTTGTTGATAAGGAAGTCTTCCAGCCATTGGATGGACTCGATGTCCAGGTGGTTGGTCGGCTCGTCCAGCAGGAGCACGTCCGGCTTCTGCAACAGTAGTTTGGCGAGTTCGATACGCATGCGCCAGCCGCCGCTGAAGTCGCTGGTCTGGCGGTTGAAGTCCTCTCTTGTGAATCCGAGGCCGAGCAATGCCTTTTCAACGTCCTCTTCGTAATTGGTGGCGTCGATGGCGTAGAATTTCTCGCTTAGGGCGGACACCTGCTCGATAAGTTCCATGTAGCTGTCGCTTTCGTAGTCGGTACGGGTTTCCAGCTCTTTGTTCATACGGTCTATTTCGGCTTCCATTTCATGCAGGTGGGCAAAGGCCTGCGCGGTTTCCTGAAAAACGGTGCGTCCGTCCTCTGTCATCAGGTGCTGGGGAAGATAGGCGATGACGCAATCTTTGGGAGCGGAAATTTTACCGCGGGTAGGTTGCCGCACCCCGGCAAGTATCTTTAACAGCGTACTTTTTCCGGCTCCGTTTTTGCCCATGAGGGCGATACGGTCTTTTTCGTTGATTACGAAAGATATGTCACTGAATAAGGTTGTGCCGCCAAATTCTACGGCGAGTCCGTCAATAGAAATCATTATGTCATTTTTAAAAATAAGGCGCAAAGATAATGCAAATATATTATTTTTTATATCTTTGTCTCGGACAAACAATAATATAGGTCATGGAAATCGGAAATCAATCAGTAGATTACCGCCCGCTCATTCTCGTCGCGGAAGATGATGATAGTAATTTTAAATTAATAAAAGCTATTATAGGAAAAAGGTGTGAGATAATGTGGGCGAAGAACGGTGAGGAGATCGTCTCTTTGTTTCACGAGAATCGTGACAAAACGGATGCGATACTGATGGACATCAAGATGCCTATTATGAACGGATTGGAAGCTACGCGGCTTATACGTGAGGAAGGCGGAACATTACCTATCATCATGCAGACGGCTTACGCGTTCTCCGCCGACCGTGAAAACGCCATCAAAAGCGGCGCTTCGGAAGTATTGGTAAAGCCTATTACGTTGCAGGCATTGCGCGACTGTCTGAGCAGTTTCCTGCCCAGGCTGAAGTGGTAGGCTCCCGACAGGAAAGGGACGGAATCCTCTTAATTGAATTAACAAGCGTATACGACGCGGATAGCGGGAGTGAAAAAAAATAGGCATAGCTGAACAAAGTTTATTTTCTTCTGTTAATGAAGTCTAACCAAACTTTAACGGAATGAATAGTAAACTGCGCTTTTTCTTAACCTCACTGTTTATACTCTTCGTGGTGACGTTATATGCCGCTCCGGGCGGCGATATCCGTGTATCGGGCGTTGTGATGTCGGAAGGGGAACCTTTGCCGGGAGCATCGGTATTGGTGAAAGGAACTCACAACGGAACGGTAACCGACGTCGATGGAAAATATACCCTTACCGTACCGGTGGACGCTACACTGGTCTTTAGCTTCATCGGGCTGAAAACCACCGAACAAAAAGTCAATGGGCGTTCGGTCATTAATGCGGAACTGATTCCGGATAGTGAACAACTGGATGAGGTAATGGTGGTGGCTTACGCCACTGCCAAGAAGTATAGCTTCACGGGAGCGGCTTCCACGGTCAAGGGGAGCGAAATAGCCAAGATGCAGGTATCCAACGTGTCGCGTGCGCTCGAGGGAACGGTGTCCGGACTTCAGGCAAGCGCGCCCAGCGGCCAGCCGGGTACGGATGCGGAAATACGTATTCGCGGCATCGGCTCTATCAATGCTTCGAGCGCTCCGCTTTATGTGGTGGACGGCGTACCTTTCGACGGCAGCATCAACTCCATTAATCCGGAAGATATAGCCTCGTTGACGGTTTTGAAAGACGCCGCTTCGGCAGCCCTCTACGGTTCGCGTGGGGCCAACGGTGTCATCATCATAACCACCAAGCAGGGACAGACCGACTCGAAAACCACGGTCAGCGTCAATGCCAGCTTCGGCGGCTCCAGCCGGGCTATCCGCGATTACGACCGTGTCGGTACCGATCAGTACTTTGAGCTCTATTGGGAAGCATTGCGCAACCAATATGCTCTGAACACGGATAAATATACTCCGCAGACCGCAGCCGCACAGGCCTCTAAAGACCTGGTGGGCAAGTTGATGGGCGGTGGACCTAACCCTTATGGCCCCAACTATCCGCAACCGGTGGGCACGGACGGCAAGCTGCTTGCCGGAGCCACTCCGCTTTGGAATGTGGACTGGCAGAAAGAAATGGAGCAACAGGCGTTGCGTACGGAAATCGGATTGAATGTTTCCGGAGGCGGAAAGACCAATCAGTACTATTTTTCGGCCGGTTATCTGAATGACAAGGGTATTGCCCTTGAATCCGGTTACCAACGTTTCAACCTGCGTTCCAATATCTCGAGCGAGATAACCGGTTGGTTGCGTGGCGGCGTGAACATGAGCTACGCCCACTCCATACAGAACTATCCGGTGTCGTCCGATACCAAGACAAGCAATGTCATCAACGCCGGACGTTTAATGCCCGATTTCTACCCTGTGTACGAGATGAACGCCGACGGCACATACAAGCTCGACTCGGAAGGAAAGCGGATTTACGATTTCGGTTCCTATCGGCCGTCAGGAGCCACGGCCAACTGGAACCTGCCCGCAACCTTGCCCAATGATAAATCCGAGCGTATGCGGGATGAGTTCTCCGGACGTACCTTCCTTGAGGTCACTTTCCTGGAAGGATTGAATTTCAAGACCAGCTTCAACTTCGACCTGATAGATTACAATACGCTGGATTATACCAACCCCAAGATTGGTCCTGCGGTCAATACGGGTGGCGGAGCAAGCCGCGAATATACCCGCACTTTCTCCTGGACATGGAATAATATTGTGACTTACGATAAGACTGTCGGCGAGCATCATTTCAATATCCTTGCCGGACAAGAGGCTTACTCTTACCGTTATGATGTGTTACAGGCCGCACGCAGCAACATGGCTGTGCCCGATATGCCGGAGTTGGCCGTCGGTTCGCTTGTAACCGCAGGTACGGGGTATCGCATTGACTATTCACTGTTGGGCTATCTTATTAATACCCGGTACGACTACCGGAGCAAGTATTTCTTCTCCGCTTCCTACCGTCGCGACGGTTCTTCGCGTTTCGCGCCGGGCACACGCTGGGGAAACTTCTGGTCATTGGGAGCTTCGTGGCGCATAGACCGCGAAGAATTCATGCAGAGCGCCACCGACTGGCTCTCCGCCCTGACCTTAAAGGCCAGCTACGGAGCGCAAGGCAATGACAATCTGGGTACTTACTATGCCAGCAGTGGGCTGTATTCCATCGTTTCGCAAGCGGGTGAGAACGCTTTGGTGTCCGACCGCCTTGCAACGCCCGCCTTGAAATGGGAGACTAATCTCAACCTCAATGTAGGCATTGATTTCTCATTGTTCGACAACCGTTTCTCCGGTTCGTTCGATTTCTTCCAGCGCCGTTCCAAAGACCTGCTGTATTCCCGTCCTTTGGCAACTTCCCTGGGTTATACCTCGATGGATGAGAATATAGGCGCATTGAAGAATACGGGCTTTGAGATAGACCTTAAAGGAACGCTCATACACACCCGTGATTTTATGTGGCGCATGGGCGTCAACCTTACGCACTACAAGAATGTCGTGACCGACCTACCGTTGAAAGACATGCCTGTTACCGGGGTTACCCGTTTGAAAGAGGGACGTTCGGTTTACGATTTCTATCTGCGCGAATGGGCAGGGGTAGACCCTGATAACGGTGATCCGTTGTGGTACAGGAATGTAAAGGACGCGCAGGGTAATGTTACCGGGCGCACTACTACCAACGATTACGCCCAGGCGGATTATTATTACGTGGATAAGTCCTCGCTTCCCAAGGTTTACGGCGGTTTCAATACGGCGTTCTCATACAAAGGCTTTGAGTTGTCCGCCATCTTCGCGTACAGTATAGGCGGCTATATCGTAGACCGTGACGTTACGATGCTGTGGAGCAATGGAAGCAATCCCGGACGCGCCTGGTCTACCGAGATACTGAAACGTTGGACACCGGAGAACCGTGATACGGACGTGCCGGCCTTGAAAACGGTGTCCAATAACTGGAACTCCAACTCTACCCGTAACCTGTTCAACAACTCGTACCTGCGGATGAAGAACATTACGCTGTCTTATAACTTCCCGCAACCGTTGATAAAGAAAATCAGCCTCAGCAGTCTGCAGCTCTTTGTGCAGGCGGACAATCTGCTGACTTTCTCCAAGAATCAGGGAATGGACCCGGAACAGGGTATTACAGGACTGACTTATTACCGTTATCCTGCCATGCGTTCCATTTCGGGCGGACTTAATGTTTCATTCTAAATCACTTGTTCACATGAATACTTCAATTAAAAATATAACAGTCTTTACACTGGGATTATTATCCGTCCTGTCTTCGTGCGGCGGAGATTTTCTCGATAACAAACCTACGGACGCCGTAGATTCGGGTATCGTCCCCGTACCTTCCAATGCCGGTCGGATATTTAACGGCGCGTGGTATAACCTGTTCGAGTACAGCAGCACCTATGCCAATATCGGTTATCGCGCCCTGATGCTGCAGGACGATATGATGGCGGACGATGTGGTGTCGCGTCCGATGTATGGCTTCAACTCGTCCTATCAGTTTAACGATGTGGGGATGCCTGCCAACAACCGTACCGCATTTGCCTGGTATCTGATGTACAAAACCATAGACAATTGCAATACGGCCATTTCCATTACCGCCACCGGTGACGATGATACGGCCGATTTCCGTCATTCACAGGGGCAAGCCTATGCTTTGCGGGCTTTCTGTTATCTGCATCTGGCTCAGCACTACCAGTTTACTTACCTGAAAGACCCTGCCGCGCCGGCTGTTCCGCTTTATACGGAGCCTACCGCCTCTACGACAGAGCCTAAAGGGAAGGCTACCCTGGAAGAGATATATACGCAGATATTCAAAGACTTGAATAAGGCCAAGGAGCTTCTTGAAGGGTATGTCCGTCCGGACGACAATTCCAAGTTCAAACCGGATTCAAGCGTCGTCAACGGATTGCTGGCACGTGCGTATTTGCTTACCGGACAATGGGACGAAGCCGCCGGGGCTGCTCTTGAGGCTGCCGATGGATATGCTTTGATGACGGACTCCAAAACGTATATGGGCTTTAACGATATATCCAATACCGAGTGGATGTGGGGACATCCTCAGTCCGTAAGCCAGTCCGATGCCAGCTATAATTTCTATTATATCGATGTGGTGACGCCCGACGCATATAACAGCTTCATGGCCGACCCGCACTTCAAGGACACTTTTGAAGCGGGGGATATTCGTCTGGATTTGTTCCAGTGGATGCGTGAAGGTTATTTGGGTTATCGCAAGTTCCGTATCCGCGCCGACCAGACCGGTGATATTGTCGTGATGCGTTCCGCCGAGATGTATCTGATAGCGGCGGAAGCGCTGGCTCGCGAGGGACGGTTGGAAGACGCCGTGAAACCGTTGAACACATTACGCAATGCCCGCGGACTTGCCGGCTATGACCTGACGGGGAAGACGCAAGACCGGCTTATCGATGATATTTTGCTGGAACGCCGGCGCGAACTGTGGGGTGAGGGATTCGGCATTACCGATATTCTTCGTACGCAACGTTTCGTAGAGCGTGTACCGTTGACGAAAGAGGAAGCGGAGCGGAAATACGATTGCTGGCAGCAAGGCGATACTTATAAAGAATATAATCCCGAAGGCCATTGGTTTACTTCCTTCCCCGACGGAACGAAGTTTGTACCGAACAGTGTGTATTATCTATATGCCATTCCGGAAAAGGAGACGAATGCGAATCCTCATTTATAAGAGAGGGGGCGGAACGCAGTGAAGCATCTGCTCTCTTTATGAGCGGGGAGTAGACGCTTCACTGTGTTTTGCGTAACGGGCTGTCATCAACTATGCTCGAAGCGTTATTTTATATCTTTGCTTGCTCTTTCCTGTATCTTGCGTTTCACGAACTCAATCTTCAGGTTGGCTTCTTTCATCTCTCTCTTGATTTCCGTAATGGAAGACAGTAACTGCGCCAGTTCATAAACAGCCGCCACCGCCTTGCGGTCGTTCGGTGTCATGACAGTGGCATAGGAGCGTTCGCCAAGATAGTTGACACGTATGTTCTTGTCTTTGTTCAGGTTGAGGAAAGCGATTACATTGCCGTCTTCTCCCAACTTATAATCCGCTTTTTCTATCTTCTCTCCCAAATCGGTCGTTTCATAGCTGTCTTTGGAAGCCGGAGTTTCGGCAAAGCTGCCGTCGGGCGCGGTAACTTTTACGGCTAAGTGATGAATGTTGTGCGGACCGCAATAGATGGAAGTCATGCTCATAACCCCTGTTTCATCTACTTGGAAACGCAGGTAAGAGCGGTGCAGGTTCTTTTCTATCACTTGCGAGGGATGCAGGTAATTGCCTGTCCGTTGATATTCGGCGTCTTTCTCGAAAGTATAATTCTTTTTGAGGGCGTCCACTTCTTTTTGCTTGTCTTGGAGCATGCTGTCGAGGTAGACAAGTGTTTTCTCCTGCTCTTTCAGCTCCACCTGTTGCATAAGCCCGATACCCTCGCGCCGTGTTTCAAAAGCTTTCGGATAGAGTATCTTGATGCTGTCAATCTGTATCTTCGCTTCGCTGTAATCTCCGCGTTGAAACGCTTCGCGGGCTGCCCGAAGTTTCTCGCCTGCTTTTTTCTCCACATTGCTGCAAGAGAAGAGCGTGCAGCAGAGGCACGCAAGGAACACTGCTTTCTTCATAATTTTCATTCTTGATGTTAGTGGGGACAAAAATAAAAAATAATATCCGTATCTTTGCACCCTCAAAATGATTTATTGGCAAATGATTGAATTGACGACAGAAGAACTGAAGCAACGTTTCAGTGACAACATATTTAAGCGGATTTCCGAAACGGCGGATGAGTTGGGGCTGGAGTGTTACGTAGTCGGCGGCTACGTGCGCGACATATTCCTGCAACGTCCTTCCAAAGATATCGATGTGGTGGTGGTGGGCAGCGGCATTGCGATGGCCGAGGCGCTTGCCAAGCGTTTGGGACGCGGCGCCCACCTTTCTGTTTTCAAGAATTTCGGTACGGCGCAGTTAAAGTATCACGGCACGGAAGTGGAGTTCGTGGGGGCGCGTAAAGAGTCCTACACGCACGACTCGCGTAAGCCGATTGTAGAGGACGGCTCGTTGGAAGACGACCAGAACCGTCGGGATTTTACCATCAATGCCTTGGCGGTGTGCCTGAACCGGGAACGCTATGGAGAATTGGCAGATCCTTTTGGCGGAATGGCGGACATGAGGGAGAAAACCATCCGCACGCCGCTCGACCCGGACATTACTTTCAGTGACGATCCCTTGCGCATGATGCGTTGCATCCGTTTTGCCACCCAACTGAATTTCTACATCGATGATGATACCTTTGAATCTTTGTGCCGTAACAAAGAACGCATCTCCATCATATCCAGAGAGCGCATTGCGGATGAACTGAACAAGATATTGCTGTCTCCCGTTCCGTCCAAAGGATTTATCGACTTAGACCGTTCCGGCCTGTTGCAACTTATCTTCCCGGAGCTGGTTGCCCTGCAAGGCGTTGAAACCCGCAATGGCAGAGCGCATAAGGATAATTTCTACCATACGCTCGAAGTGCTCGATAACATCAGCAAAAAGACCGGTAACCTCTGGCTGCGCTGGGCGGCTCTGTTGCACGATATAGCCAAACCGGCGACCAAACGTTGGGAACCCCGTGCCGGATGGACATTCCATAACCATAATTTCATCGGCGAGAAGATGATACCCGACATCTTTCGGAGAATGAAGCTTCCCATGAACGAGAAGATGAAATACGTGCAGAAACTGGTGGGGCTGCACATGCGTCCCATCGTGATAGCGGACGATGTGGTGACCGACTCCGCCGTCCGCCGTTTGCTGTTTGAGGCGGGAGACGATATAGACGACCTTATGACGCTGTGCGAGGCTGATATCACTTCCAAGAACATGGAGCGCAAACAACGCTTTCTGAACAACTTCCAACTGGTGCGCCAGAAACTGAAAGACTTGGAAGAACGCGACCGTATCCGCAATTTCCAGCCCCCTGTCAGCGGTGAGGAGATTATGAAAACATTCAATCTGCCGCCCTGCCGGCAGGTCGGGGCATTGAAAAGCGCCATCAAGGACGCCATATTGGACGGCATCATTCCCAATGAGTACGAAGCCGCCCGCGCGTTTATGCTGCAACGGGCGGAAAAGATGGGGCTGAAATAGGCTTTGACATGTTTTTTCTTAACAGGACGTTTACCGGAGAAGGAGAAAATCACGGGAAATCCGGGAAAATGAGTGGTGAAAAGATAAAACGGCGGATGTAGCCCATCTGTTTGGTAATTAGTGCTTTACCTTGCGTTTTTATCGATATGTCCGAAGTTTTAGGGTTCATTTCGGGGTCAGGTTCACTTTGAACCCCTTTACCCCCCGAAAATCACTTCCATGCAAGTATGGAATGACTTGTTTTTTTACTATATCCTGCTGATTATCCTTTTTGTGTATATCCTACAATCGGCGGTAATGGATATATCCTTACAATGCGGTAAATCCGCATGAGAACGGAAATTGATTGAATTAGGGATTGTTGAAATAGTCAATATGTTGTAAATCAAATAAATGTCTTCAAAAGGGGCCCTCAAATAGGGTCATAGTGAACCTTTGAACCTTCTGAACCCTAAAGCGGGTTTTATTGGGTAAAAATAATATATAATACTTGTTCTGTTTGTCCCTTTTTACGAAAAAAATGAGTCTGCTCCGCAGCATAAAGATATTCGTTCCGCAGGACGGAAATATTCCTTTCACGGGATGAAGACATTCGTCCTGCGGGATAGAATAAATCGTCCCGTAAGACGAAATAAAACATCTCACGGGACGAACTGAACGGGTTTCGGTTATCATTCCGTCATTCTGGACGGAGCGATTTTCATTTTGATATACTCTCTTGGCTGCTTTGGCTACTCTTCCGCCTGGAACTTTCTGCTCACCTTCATCAGGTTGATGGAGTAGGTCACTATATTCTGCGCTTCCTGTATCATCGTCAGATATACCATGCTGACCTTGATGCTGCCGGATTGGCTTTGAATACGCTGCAATTCTTCACGTTTCAGGTGAGCAAGCTGGCCGTTCAGCTCGTTGGCTTTGTGTATATCTTCCTCGAAGTTGCTGTAATCGTTATTCTCCAGCTTGTGACGGCAGACTTGAAGCAGGTACACGATATCTTCCGTTACGTCTGCGAATTCGCCTTTCTGGATTGTATCGAGCGGTTTGAAGTTGTTGTCAATGTGTTCCAGACACGGTTCGCAAAGACGTCCTACACTGTATACCAACTCACTGGCGAAGTCATTGCCCTGATAGTAATAAAGTCCCTTTTCGAGAACGGTATTGTTGTCCAGGCGGCACATGGCGAGCGTTCCGGTACGCTTCATCTGTTTTACCAATTGCTTCTCGAACTTCACGGAACCCATTGCACGACGCAATCCGCGCAGGTTTTCGTGCAGGAAGGCGGTAACCGTACGTTCAAAATTATCTTCGGTGAATTCCAGTATTCTGCCAAGTTCCTCACGGGTATGCTTGCGCAATAGTTCCAGAATCTCCATATTGTCCGTGCTCTGCATCAGTTGCTTGATGGTGGCGTTGCCTTTTTCTTTCTCTTTACGCTTCTTGTACATTACCTGGCTGCGTATCAGCATGAATACGGCCAGGCCGATAAGGGCGACGATAGCGATTGTTCCGCCGAAATGGATGACGAAAGTAACGAAGAAACAGATGGTGAACGCCGCTCCGGCAGTAATGAACCAACCGCCGATAACGCTCAGCACACCGGTGATACGGAATACGGCGGAGTCGCGTCCCCAGGCACGGTCGGCGAGCGAGGTACCCATAGCTACCATGAAAGTGACGTAAGTGGTGGAGAGCGGAAGTTTCAGCGAAGTACCCAAGGCAATCAGCAGGCCGGCGAGTACCAGATTGACGGAAGCGCGTACCAAGTCGAATGCCGCACCGTCCGCGATAATGGCTTCGTCCTTTTGGAAACGGGTGGCAACCCAGCGTTTGCCGCTTTCGGGCATTACCTTGGAAAGCCCGTTGGCCACCGTCATGCTGAAACGCACCAATGTACGTGCTATGGGGGTGCTGCCGAAGCTTTCTTCGCCTTCATCCTGACGGGAAAGGTCTACGGAAGTTTTGATTACATTATGGGCTTTTTTGGATGTGCACAGCGCATATACCATGATGACGCCCGCGCCGATAAGGAAATACCACGGCGTTTTGGCGGGGCCGAGCAGCGAGGTCATCAGGAAGCCGTCGGGTCCGGCAGCAGTGCCGTTGGCGGTATAGTCGATGAAAGAGGAGTAACCGGCGAGAGGCACACCGATAAAGTTCACCAAGTCGTTGCCGGCAAAGGCGAGGGCAAGGGCGAAAGTTCCCAAGAGCACGATTATCTTGAACACATTTACTTTGCACCAATGCAGCACCTGCATCAATATGGTAAAGAATACGAAGAAACAGCCGATAAGCATGGCGGTGTTGTCTTGTATCCAGTGCTTGTTTTCCGGTGTCATGAACGAGCTGTCCTTCAAGCCTTTTATCAGCATGAAGTAGACGATGGAAGTAGCCGCGATACCGCCGAAGATACCGATGCTGTACTTCATCTTCCCGGTGTAGTTGAAGGTAAAGACTATACGCGCCAGCCATTGTACCAGCATACCGAAGAAGAAAGCGATGGCTACCGACACGAATATAGCCATGATGACGGACAATGCCTTGTCGGTGTTGATAAGGTCTCCCAGTCCGAGAGTGTCGCTGCCGTACACTTTGATAAGCGCGAGGGCGAACGTACCGCCCAACAATTCAAAGACCATGGACACGGTAGTGGATGTCGGCATTCCCATGGTGTTGAATACATCCAACAGCACCACGTCCGTCAGCATCACGGCCAACAGGATACACATGATTTCCGCGAAATAGAAATGCTCCGGCTGGTAGATACCGTGGCGGGCGATGTCCATCATACCGTTGGATAGGGAAGCGCCGATAAATACGCCGATACCCGCTATGAACAGTATGGTCTTGAACGATGCTGCTTTTGCTCCGACAGCAGATTGTAGAAAGTTAACCGCATCATTACTGACACCCACCACAAGGTCGAAGACCGCGAGGACGAACAGGAAGATGACAATGCATAAGTAGATAGTTTCCATAACATGTATTTTATTTCCGGCTGCAAAGGAACGTTTTTCGTGTTGCAAGGAAATGTCATATATGTTACAGAAATGTTACATCGGCGAATAGAGGGTTGTATAAATGGTCTGCTTGTTGTTAATATTATTTTTTGTACTTTTGTTCATTATAGTAAAATATAATATAAGATAGATGTAAATTAATGTGATACATTTTTTTATGATGAGAAGGATATCGGCACTATTGTTATTGCTTGTCGTCTCTGGAACGCTTTATTCCAGAAGTAACGAAATGAGTTTGCTGCTTGCCAGACTGGATTCGGTATTGGCAAACAGCGGAAAGTATGTTTTGGAGAAAGAAGAAAGGATAGAAGAACTGCAGGGCAAGCGGGCTTCGGCATTGAAACTGGAAGACAAACTGTGGATTAACAAAATGTTGTATGATGAATATTTTGTCTATAATGCAGATTCGGCTATGGCGTATGTGGATGATAATATAGAGATAGCGGGTTTGTTGGGGCGGAAAGACAAGAAGCAGGAGTGGATATTGAATAAAGTTTTTCTTCTTACGGCTCAAGGTCTGCTGCACGAAGCCGAAAAGGAGCTGCAACATGTGGACATGGCTTCGCTGGGTGAGGAGACGATATTTCAATATTATGATACGAAAATATACTTGTACTCGCACCTGGTGCAATTTATCGGGAGCCGTCTGGAACTGGTAAACTCTTATCATACTCTTGAAACGGAATTAAAGCATGAGGCCAAACATCACATTACGCCTGAACATCCTTCGTATTATAGCTTTTGCGCATCGCTGCACAAGGAGTATCCCCGTTCCGCGGAAGGCGACAGCATAAAAGCGAAGCTAAAGGAGATAGTGGATAAGTCGTTGCTTGCCACCCGGACTGACGCTATCAACGCCTATGCGCTTGCCGTTATGTATTATAATGAGGGCGATGAATATAATTACGAAAAGTATCTGGCCTGCTCGGCGATAGCGGATATAAAAAACTGTAACCGCGATATAGCTTCTTTGGAAGAACTCTCCAATATGCTTTACCTGCAAGGAGACATAGACAGGGGGTATGTCTATATAAGCCATTGCCTGAAGGCGGCCTTGTTATATCCCAACAGGGTACGTGTGATAAATATTTCGGCGGTAATGGACAAACTTCAGCATGCTTACAGCCAAAGGAATGAAATGCAGGAAGGCAAACTGCGTAAGTCGCTCCGCATTGTCAGCATCTTGTCCGTCGTTCTGTTCGTATCCGTATTGTTCATCTGCCTTCAGTTCGGGAAATTGTCGCGTTCCCGCAAAAAACTGGATGAAGCGAACCGGCTTCTTAACTTGCACGTTGGAGAACTTTCCGATGCCCACAGGATGCTGGCGGATGTAAACAAGGAGCTCAGCGAGATAAACGAGCGGTTGAAGGAAAGTAATAACAGGTTGCTGGAATCCAATTATGTAAAAGAGGAATACATAGGATATGTGTTTTCTCTATGCTCCAATTATATCACCAAACTCGAGGAGTATAGGAAAAACATCGGCAGGAAGCTTAAAGCAGGTCAAATAGATGATATAAAATCACTGGTTTCGGGCAATACCATTGTACAGGGGGAACTGAAAGAGTTTTACCATAGCTTCGACGCTATTTTTCTTCATGTATATCCGGATTTTGTGGAGGACTTCAATTCTCTTTTGCGTGATGAAGAAAGAATTGTCCTGAAAGAAGGCGAACTCCTGAATACAGAGTTGAGAATATATGCTCTCGTCCGGCTCGGAATAAACGACAGTGTAAAGATTGCGGAGTTTCTCCATTGCTCTCCGCAGACGGTTTATAACAATCGGCTGAAGACCCGGAATAAGGCGGCTATCCCTAAAGACGAATTTGCCGAAAGAGTGCATTTGTTAGGGAAAATGCAGAAATAGGACAGGTGTCTTTATCATTTATCATCGGAAAAAGTTTACTCTTTGTGTTTGTTATGTTGCTGGTAATCAGTGAAGTGATATTAACGCTTATTTACTTCTACTGCTTACTTGCGCATACATGGTATGTACTGCCATGTTATCTTTGTTTCAGAAAATTAAAAATAGTGTTACCTTTTAAATTTAATTTATGAGACAAGAAAAAAACAATTCACAGAGTGCTAATTTGTTATCTTTTTACTAATTATGAAAAATGCATTATTATTATCTTTATTAATTCTTCTGGCAGGTCCTCTGCGGGCACAGCAGGAGAAAGTTTCTGTATTGAACGACCATACGGGAGCTAAACTGCTTGTAGGCGGCAAGCCTTTTATGGTGAATGGCATGAACTGGGATTACTTCCCGATAGGGACCAACTATTCGTATTCTTTATGGACCAGACCGGACGACGTGATTAAAGCCGCGTTGGATATCGACATGTCTTTATTGAAGAATATGGGAGTAAACGCCATCAGGCAGCATATGGGTGTGCCTGCCAGGTGGATACAATATATTTATGAGAAATACGGTATCTATACCATGATATACAGTTCTTTCGGACGTTATGGAGTGACGCTGAACGGCGCGTGGATGAGCAATACCGACTATTCTTTGCCTGAAGTGCGGAAAGTCCTGTTGGATGAGGCCAAGGAACTGGTGAAAGAATATGATAATACACCGGGATTGCTCCTCTATCTGCTCGGTAATGAAAACAACTACGGTTTGTTCTGGCAGGGAGCCGAAACCGAAGATATTCCGGTGGAAGACCGCAAATCTACCATTCAGGCAATTCATCTCTATAAATTGTTTAATGAGGCGGCGGTAGAAATGAAGAAGATGAACGCATCCTATCCCATAGCCATTTGTAACGGCGACCTTTTGTTCCTCGACATCATAGCCCGGGAGTGCAAGGATGTTGATATCTTTGGCGTGAACTGCTATCGCGGCGACTCTTTCGGTGATTTGTTCAGCAGGGTAAAGGCGGAATATGGAAAGCCGGTACTGTTTACCGAGTTCGGTTCGGACGCCTTCAATGCCGTAACGATGAAAGAAGCCCAAAAGGAACAGGCGGATATATTGTTCAAGAACTGGGCGGAGATATATCTGAATGCGGCCGGAGTAGGCAACAACAATAACTCCATCGGCGGTTTTACCTTCCAGTTTGCCGACGGATGGTGGAAATCAGGGCAGACGACCAATCTGGATGTACACGACACCGAGGCTTCGTGGAGCAACGGCGGATATTTGTTCGACCACGTGGAGGGAGAAAACAATATGAATGAGGAGTGGTTTGGCATATGCGCCAAAGGAACGCCTGACAACAGGGGGATATACGAGCTTTATCCGCGTGCCGCATACTATGTGCTGCGAGATATACATAAGATTAATCCTTATGTTTCGGGAACCAATACTTCCTCAATCCTGAATAAGTTTTCCGATATAAACGTAATGTCTTCTGTCTTATCCGCCCGTAGCGACAAGGCTGCCTTGCAGGGTGAAACCACCCGGTTGATACGGCTCAGCGAGCTTAGAGGAGAATTTTCGACTTACAATACGGGAGGGACGCACACGACTACTCCAAGCTCCAAACCGGATGTGCCTACCGAATTTCCCGCTTTTAAAGGTTTCGACCATACGGAATCTTTCTATGTAGGCGTCGCTTCGAATCCGACGGAGAATGTGCAGGCGGAGGTTACCGTAAACTTTCTGGGAAATGTAGCCGAGAACCCGATAGATGAGATATTCTATGAGAACAGGGGACGTTCCAGATATATAGTGGACGGAAACGGCGAGTATGTGGATTTAGGTCCGTTGGAACGGTTTAAACTTTATAGCGCGGGCTTTGACTGGAACGGCAAACTCTTTAACCTGAAAACATTCTTCCGCAAAGGGCACTATCATTGGGGATACGAAGGAGACTTCTTCGGGTTTTATCCGGAAGCCAATTATGGCGACAATATGGACATTTATGGCGGTGAAGCCCCTTTCGGGACGGAAATCGAAGGTAAGGGATTCTTTAAAGGCTTTAAAGCGGCCTTCGGTCCGGAATTGTGGTGGGGAGCGAACCCGGCTCTGCTCGTCAAGTATCAACGGAATATAGGCAAGTTCGATGTAGCCGGTATTTTCCATTACGACTTATCGCAACGCAGAGGCTCTACTACGTCATACGCCATTCCTTCGCCCAAGAACACCAGGGCTTCCCTTATGGTAGGACGGACATTCGGACGTTTCAACATCGTGGCCGGCGGTTTATGGTCGGGAACGACGTTGGTGGGACGTACATTTCAGGCTACCAAGGAAGATAAGGCGGATGCCGTTGTCTATTCGGACGTAGTGAAGACCTCCGATACGTTTGGCGGCAAGCTGAAGCTTACTTATAGCGGCGGCCGGTTCAACGCCTATGCGCAGGGTGCGATAATGGGATTGGTGGCCGAAGGTGGAACGGACTATACCCGTACGCTTACCGGGTGGCGGCTGAAAGATAGCGGCAGCGGAAACCAGTCCAATGTTCTTGCGGGTTTTACCTATAATATAGGCAATTTCCAGATAGCGCCTAATTTCTTATGGCAGAAACCGCTTGTAGGTCCGATGCCTAATGGCGTGAATGCTCCCGGCCGACCCAGAAATATCCTCGATGACCCCTTTGCCGTGAGAGATAACAGGGAAACGACTGCGGGCGAGCTTCTGTTGACCTACGACCCTACACCTGCCACATGGATGTACGACTGGGAGAATGAGAACAACGAAGACGCTCCGTTTGCCGCTTCATTGGGCTTTATTTACCGTCATCATCCCACTTCACAGGATGCGGCGATAGGTATACAGGCTAACGGACGTTCCACTTTTGCCTTTGGGGGAGCTGCCCCGGCGCACGATCTCTGGGAGACGAACCTTAAAATAACTTCGCGCATCACCAATGATTTCGGAATAATAGGAAGCGCATACTACGGAACGGGTCAGGCTAATGGAGACGATGCGCGCCTTATCAGAAGGGCCGGTGCCGAAGTGAGAATGATTTATAAGAAATTAAGACTGAACATGGAGGCAAAGTTCAACGACTGGGGGCCTTATGACTACCACAAGGATTTTAACCTGACTTTCCCTTTCCAGGGTATGCTGGACTTGTCCACCAACCTCGCGCAGCCTAAATGGCTTGGCAAGTTGTCTACCCGTGTGGGTATCAGAGGTACGTACAGAACATTGGACCAATACTCTCCCCGCTATGTCGCCGGATATGTTGCGGACGGAGTAGGCGGCTTTGAGTCGAGTACGGATATCATCGGTGCGGGACGCGGCAACGAATGGGAAGTGAGAACTTACATAGCATTCAGTCTTTTCTAATCAACGGATAAATAAATACGATACTTATGAAATACAAAAACAATATATCAGCCAAACTTCTGGTTGCGGTGGCTGTGCTTTCGCTGTCCGGATGCACAAGGGAGATAGATACGGATGTGTTGGCGACTTACCCCAATCTGCCGGAGGTATTTATCGACGGATTCTCGTCCGATTTGCAGTATCAGGCATGGGGAAAAGTAACAAATTTCGATACGGATACGGATACCAAATACAGCGGTACTACATCTATAAGGGTGGAAGTGCCTGTTCCGAGCGACCCGATGGGCAACTATGCGGGAGGTGTCTTCTATTCTTCTACCGGCAGAAATCTTTCGAAGTATGACGCGTTGACATTCTATGCCAAATCTTCCGTGCCGGCTAAAATGGAAGTCGGGATAGGAAATTATGACACGGAAGACTATTTGGTAGGATTACAGGACGTAAAGCTGAATGCCAACTGGAACAAGGTTATTATTCCTATTCCCAACGCGGCGAAGCTGCTTTCGGAAAAAGGCTTGTTCTATTATTCCGCCGGCGCGGTGGATGGCGAGGGCTATACGATATGGATTGATGAGGTTAAGTTTGAATACCTCGGTACGTTGGCTCATGCCCATATAGAGGATGTGGAACGACCCGGCTTCCCCGGAAAAGTGAATATAGGGACACTTACGGAAACCATAAACCTGCCGAATGGAGTAAACCAGACGATGCAGGTTTCCTCGAAGTTCTTCACCTTCGAATCTTCCGACCCGGATGTGGCTTCTGTGGCAGATAACGCCATAACGGTTCATAAAAGCGGAGAGGCGGTTATTTCTTTGAAAGAGGCGGGCGGACAGATAAAACTGCACTGTTATGATTTCGCTCCTACACCCGAAAGAAATGAATCGGAAGTACTCTCTTTGTTCAGCGATTCTTATAGGAACAAGATTACCGCCAACTGGAATCCCCGGTGGCAGTACTCCACAGCGGAGTATGAGGATATGGATACCGGCGACAATCATATCGGATATTACAGCAATCTGAACTTTGTGGGCATCGTATTCAATTCGGTTGCCGATTGCTCGGCGATGACACATCTTCATTTGGATGTATTGAGCATGGACGAGATAGGTACAGGCTCTGAATTCAAAGTCGAGATACACGAAAGTAACAGCAATAACAATATTGTCTATTTGGCTACAAAGGCCACGCATCCCGATTTCAAAGCGGGGCAATGGCTTTCGCTCGATATTCCGCTGAACGATGCGGGCAAGCAGATAACGCAACTGGTTCTGGGATGTGACAGTAATACCAAGAACATTCTTTTGGATAATATTTATTTTTATTAAAGATGATGACTTATGAAACATTATAGAATCGTATTATTGGGCTTATTTACCATTTCCTTATCATTGTTGCTGGGTAGCTGCGAAAAGGATGAGGAAATCATCGAGCGTACGGAATGGGTACTTTCCTGGTCGGATGAATTTGATACGCCGACCGAAGACGGTAAACCCGATCCTTCGAAATGGGTGCACGAAACGGGCGCTACGGGAAACGGCAACCAGGAACTGCAAAACTACACCGACAGAGTAGAGAACGCCTCTTATGTAACTTACAACAACCTGGGATGCCTGAAGATAACCGCATTGGAGGACAACTATGAGGGGATAACGTATTCTTCCGCCAGAATTAAGACGGAAGGACTGTTTGAACAGAAATACGGACGCTTTGAAGCGCGTCTGATGTTGCCGTACGGTCCGGGCATCTGGCCTGCATTCTGGTTGCTGGGCGCCAACTACGCTACGGACGAATGGCCTGCATGCGGCGAGATAGACATTATGGAGAACAAGGGATACCAGCCCAATATCGTATCGAGCGCCTTGCATCTTCCGGGGCATTCGGCGGGAAACGCCATAACCCAGACGTTTGGATACGAGAAACAGCGGTTTGACACCGACTTCCATGTGTTTGCGGCAGAATGGGATGAAACTAAAATAGACTTCTTTGTGGATAATGTGCTTTATAAAAGAGTAAAGG
Source organism: Bacteroides clarus (assembly GCF_015555825.1). Taxonomy (NCBI): domain Bacteria; kingdom Pseudomonadati; phylum Bacteroidota; class Bacteroidia; order Bacteroidales; family Bacteroidaceae; genus Bacteroides; species Bacteroides clarus. The sequence goes on from NZ_JADNLF010000010.1 coordinate 91,321, forward strand.
CTGTTGATGTAACCGATGGCGAATGGGTGTTCGACCACCCGTTCTTCATTATCCTGAATGTGGCGGTAGGAGGAACTTTCGGCGGCAATCCTACGGAAGACACCGTATTTCCCCAAAGCATGTATGTGGATTATGTAAGGGTGTACCGCAAGTCGACAAGTCCCGAACAACCCGGTGCCGCGGGAGGCGACGTTTCTTCCAACGGAACGATAGGAAGCTGGGACTTTAACGGAGCAGACTCCGACAAAGGACTTTTAGAACCCGACCTTAATTAAATTGTCAATCTACTTTTAAAGAATCAGAATTATGAATCTAATAAATATACACAACTGTTATATAGGACTTATGGCGGTTATGTCCCTTGTGCTCGTTTCGTGCGCGGATGAAACCGGATTGGATAACAGCCGGGAGAGAGGTGATATTGTTTTCTCCGCCCAGATAGGCAAGGCGGTAAGCAGAATAACAAATAATCAATGGGACGGTGACGAACTGGTAGGCATAAAAGTAGGCGAAACCGTGAAAACCTACAAAGTGGCAGCCGACGGAAAAATGTCTACCGAGGATACGCCTTATGTGTGGGACGGAACAAGCTACGACGTGTTGGCATGGAGCCCGCTTACCGATGAACCGATAGACCTGACAGACCAGACTACGGAGAAGAAACTCTTTAAATGCGATTTGCTGGTAAGTACCGCCAAAGTCAATTCCAAAAATATGCGCCTTGTGTTTAAGCACCGGATGACCCGGATGTGGTGGGAGCTTCAGAAGTTTGAAGGGTACACGGAAGAAGAGGTGAACAGCGCGAAGATTTCGTTTGTAGGCTATGGAGCGGTAATGTACACGGATGGTGAGGTGACACCGGTAGGCGAGGCAGACCAGCTGATTGCTACTCACAATACGAGAGGAGAATATTACAGAAACGGAGAAGCCATGCTGGTGTCGGGTGATATGTGGGGAAAGCCTCTGATACGGATAGAAATCGGAGGAGACGTATATACGTATACCCCGAGCAAGGACGATGCGAACGATGTGGCGAAGAAGACGGGTGACTTGCTGCCTAATGTATGGCAGCGGTATTACTTATCGGTCAGCAAACAGGGATTGAAAGTGGATATGGAGTCCGGTGAAATAGGTTGGAGCAATGGGAATATCGATGGTGGTGATATTGTGGATGCTAATTTTAAGGTTGTGATTCCTGAAGAAATAAAAGAAATGGATGGTTATGGATATGATGGCTTGGATGATGAAGGCTTTATAATCAATACTGATAATAGTTTCTCCATAACTTATAAGGAGAGTAAACCGAGCGGTGGTATCAATTTCGAAGGTTTATGTGACCGGGTACGTACGGTAGCTCAGAGTAGTGGTATGGTTACGTTTACTTTCAGCAATATCCGTTCAGACATAAAGTTGGCATATACTGAGGAGTATATGGAAATAGGTTATTACTTCTATGATGACGGAAATTTCGGTACGGAGCCTAAAGAGAATGCAATAGGTATAATATATAAGGTAGGCAAGCATGCTACGGATGATATTGCAAATTATGCAGGTTCAAAACTTGAAGACAATATCCGCGGCTATGTAGTGGCTTTAAAGGATGAGGTAAATGATGAAGATGATACCTTCCAATGGCGAACAGGAACTGATAGTGAAGGTTTATCCGGGGATGACTATCCGGAGAATGGAGTAGGAGATGGAAAAACCACTAAGTATTTGGGATATCCTAATACGAAATATCTTATAGCGAAAGCTAAGGAAAAAAGGATAGAAGTGCCGGCGGCATCGGCTTCTACCAGTAAGGATGCACCGGAGAATACATCCGGTTGGTATTTGCCTTCTCACACACAGTTGAAGGACTTGGCTATTCTTGCGAATGCTTCATACCTCAATTACATTCCGTTGAACGGTACTTATTGGGATAGTTCATTCGATGGCGGGAATACCAATGCTTACGTTGTAAACTTCAATGCGAACGGAGCCATAGGCAGTACTATTTTTTGGGAGCCCGTAGGTAATGAACATAAAGTTCGCCTTATCCTAACTTTCTAACTAATCACTAAAAAATAAACTATTATGAAACAACTATATTTATATATCAGACTGGCATCTGTGTTATTGTTGCTCTCGGCTTGCGCACAAGATAATATGCCGGGCTTGGACGAAGAAAGTGCAACGGGTGCTTCTGATGACATTCTCACTATCCATACAGTAGAGCAAACCGGTTTTAGAGCAAATCAGAGTACGCGTTCATCCTATACGGGCTATGCCATAAAGTTTGAGAACGATGATAAACTCGGGCTTATACTGATAGATGATAATGAACAGATAGGCAACGTTCCATTCTCCTATACGGAAGCCGGAGGCTGGGTTGGCGGTGATGACGCATATTATACTTCTGCCATAAGCAAGATTATCGCTTACTATCCGTATAACGAGAGTCTCCCAACGAATGTAGCTTCTTTAGAAGCCTTGAAGAATACAGTGGAGATAAAGGCCGATCAAAGCTCTTTAGACGATTTTAAGCAAATGGATTTGCTGGTATGCGAGATTGCCAATCCTACTCCGGAACTGGATATCAACTTCGAGCACGCTTTTTCCCTGATAGAGCTTTCGGCTGAATCTGTTGTAGATGTGGACGGGGAGGAGTTCACATACAATGTGGAAATGTCCGATGTTGGATTATCCATAGGTGATGCCATGTACACTCCGGCTACTCTAAACGGTACTTATGTTTGTCTGATAAAGGATGGTGTACAGTTGGAGCAGAACGAATTCAGATATTTCTATACCATATCGGGCAACGTATCGGCAAAGACGATAAGCAGCACTACTTCTATGGTATCCGGTACGCAATATACTTTCCCGTGCACGATACCGTCGGCGGGTGGTGATGAGGAAACTGTGGCAGCAGGTGATTTTTATTGCGTATCCGACGCTACCAATAATGTGGTTATCATTCCGGGTAGCGCCGCTGCTATTCCTGCCGGACTGACATGTAAAGGTGTTGTGTTCCATATACTGGATGATGATTTCAATGCCTTTAAGGAAATGAATGATTTGGACGGTGAGACTTTGGACGGATATAAAAATAAGCATGGTTTGGTGGTCTCATTGAAGAAGGGGCAAGTCTTCGGAAGCGGAGACGTAAATGCGATAGAAGCTGCTTTGCAGGCGATAGATTCGGACAATTATACAAGTATGGACGTATCCAACGGCTATAAAGCGACACAGGGCTTATTGGCACCATCAGAGGGGGTATCTTTCACTGCTTTGGCAAACCATAAGGAAAACATACCGAATGCCACTTCCTGGTATGCTCCTTCGTTCAATGAACTTAAATATCTTATCAAGGGGGAAGATGCGGTATCAGAGGAGGCTTCTACTTCAGGGCAAGAACGCATCAATAAGTCATTGAAGAAAATCGGGGCGGATGAATTGTCAGGTGCTATTCCTTCCGTTACCTTTTATAATGGTACAGGCGGCCATGGTTTGTGCCTAATGGAAGCAGGAACAGAGAAAGACTGGCATGGTGTGCCCGGTGAAGTCTTTTATCCGATTTGTGCTTTTTGATGTAACCGCGTATAATTTAATGGCAGATACTCTTGCTGTAAACTAAATTTTAATCTTTATATATGAAACTGACTAATACATTATTTACCGTAGCCGTTGCCGCCTTGTCGCTGACAGCCTGCGGTACAAAAGATACAAATTCTGACTTGGAAATAGAGAATAAAGTGGAAGCCTTGCTCGGCAAGATGACTCTTGAAGAAAAGTTGGGACAGATGAACCAGCTAAGCCCGTGGGATTTCGACGAGCTGGCAGGCAAGGTGCGTAAGGGCGAGGTAGGCTCTATACTGAACTATACCGATTCGGCATTGGTGAACAAGATACAGAGAGTGGCGGTAGAGGAGTCCCGTTTGGGCATTCCCCTGTTGGTATCCCGAGATGTGATACATGGCTATAAGACTATCTTCCCCATTCCGTTGGGGCAAGCCGCCACATTCAATCCTCAGATAGTAGAGCGCGGTGCACGTGTAGCTGCCGTGGAAGCTTCTGCCGATGGTATCCGCTGGACGTTTGCGCCTATGATAGACATTTCACGCGACCCGCGTTGGGGACGCATCGCCGAAAGTTGCGGAGAAGACCCTTATCTGACTTCGGTAATGGGTACGGCAATGATAAAGGGCTTTCAGGGAAGCTCACTGAACAGCCCTACTTCAATGGCAGCATGTGCAAAGCACTTTGTGGCTTATGGCGCTTCCGAAGGCGGTAAGGATTATAATTCTACGTTTGTTCCCGAAAGAGTGTTGCGTAATGTGTATCTTCCCCCTTTCAAGGCCGCAGTAGATGCGGGATGTGCCACTTTCATGACTTCGTTCAATGATAACGACGGCGTGCCGGGTACGGCAAACAAGTTCGTACTGAAAGACATCCTGCGCGATGAATGGAAGTTCGACGGAATGGTAGTGACAGACTGGGCTTCGGCTGCCGAAATGATAAATCACGGCTTCTGCGCAGACGGTAAGGATGCCGCCGAGAAGTCGGTCAATGCCGGGGTGGATATGGATATGGTGAGCGAGACCTTTATCAAGAACCTGAAGCGGTCTTTGGAGGAAAATGTAGTGTCCATGCAGGCGATAGACAATGCGGTGCGTAATATTCTCCGCCTGAAATTCCGTATGGGCTTGTTCGATAATCCTTATATCGCTACACCGCAACGTGTGAAATACGCGGAGGAACATCTGAAGGCCGCAAAAGAAGCTGTAGAACAATCGGTAATTCTCTTGAAGAACAGTAACGGGACACTTCCGCTGACGGATAATGTACGTACGATAGCCGTCGTCGGTCCTATGGCGGACGCTCCGTACGAGCAACTGGGAACATGGGTGTTCGACGGCGAAAAGGAACATACCGTTACCCCGCTGAAGGCCATTAAGGAGATGTACGGCGACAAGGTGAATGTCATATTCGAACCTGCGCTGGCTTATAGCCGCGACAAGGACCGGAGCGGTATTGTGAAAGCCGTAAGCGCGGCACGCCGTGCGGACGCGGTAATTGTTTTTGTAGGAGAGGAGTCTATTCTTTCGGGTGAAGCGCATTCTCTTGCCAACCTCGACCTGCAAGGAGCGCAGAGCGAGCTTATAAAATCATTGTCTGCTGTCGGCAAGCCGTTGGTGACGGTAGTCATGGCAGGTCGCCAGCTCACTATCGGTAAAGAGGTGGAGGCTTCGGATGCTGTGCTTTACTCATTCCACCCGGGTACAATGGGCGGCCCTGCCATTGCCGACATTCTGTTCGGAAAGGTCAATCCCAGTGCAAAGACTCCGGTTACTTTCCCGCGTATGACGGGACAACTACCTATGTATTACGCGCATAATAATACCGGACGTCCTGCCAATCCTACCGAAATGTTGATAGATGAAATTCCTGTTGAGGCGGGGCAGACTTCCGTAGGATGCCGTTCATTCTATCTTGATGCAGGTGATACGCCGTTGTTCCCGTTCGGTTATGGCTTGTCTTACACGACGTTTGAGTATAGTAATCTGAAGTTGGCTTCGGACATGCTTACCGTAGGCGGTGAACTGCTTGTAACAGTGGATTTGAAGAATACGGGGCGGTATGACGGTGTGGAAGTTGTCCAACTGTATATCCAGGATAAGATAGGCTCGGTGACCCGTCCGGTAAAGGAACTCAAGGCTTTTCGCCGTGTGGCACTTAAGGCAGGAGAGTCTACGGTCGTTTCATTCTCCCTGCCTGTTTCCGAGCTTGCCTTTTGGGGGTATGACATGACTTACGGCGTGGAACCGGGTGACTTCAGGTTATGGGTAGGAACAAGCAGTGCCGAGGGGTTGTCTGCCGACTTTACCGTAGCGGCTCGTTGACACGCGCATCGTAGTTCAGGATAACAATAGATAGCACGGTATATGTGCAAAATACAAGTAGCCCTTTACGCTTCCTGAAGTAATATTTTGGAAGCCTGAAGGGCTACTTTACAATGTTGAAGGGGTATGTTATGAGGGGGATTGTCGTTGCTTGTCCCTCAAGTATTCGTAGAAAGTATATTGCGACCGTATCTTCTCCTTTTGCGGACGGGCTGATTTCCAACGGTTATGCAGGCGGTCGTCCACAAAACAGGCCTTGCGCTTGTCCGATAGCTGAATGGAGAGCATATCAGACAGCTCCCGTTTCAAGTCCGGGTCTAAGATAGGAGTTACGGCTTCGATGCGGCGGTATAGGTTGCGGCGCATCCAGTCCGGTGAGCCGAGAAAGAGTTTCGGTTTTCCGCCGTTCCCGAAGTACCATACGCGGGCATGCTCGAGGAAAGTGTCTACGATACGTGTTACACGGATGTTACGGCTGAATTTCCGTCCGGGAATCAGGCAGCAGATACCCCGTACGATAAGGTCTGTCTTGACTCCCGCCTGCGAAGCCTCGTACAGCCGCTCTATCATGGCGGGGTCTTGCAGGGCGTTCATTTTGAGGATAATCCTTCCCTGCTTTCCGCTTTTTGCCAGTTCTATCTCATGGTCGATGAGGCGGTTCAGTTCGGGTATCAGATTGAAACGCGCTACCAGCAGACGGTGGAATACGGGATTTTCCTTACCCTGAAAAGTGCGGAACAGGTTGTGCAAGTCGTTTACGAGCACCGGGTTGCAGGTGAACAGGCCGGAGTCGGCATAGAGCGTGGCTGTTTTCTCATTAAAGTTTCCGGTACTTATATAGGCATAACTGGGCAGTTTGTGTCCTTGCCTGTCGCGGCGCAGCACAAGGGCTACTTTGGCATGTACCTTCAGTCCGGGCAGGCTGAACAGGATATTGATGCCGGCTGCTTTCATCATCTCGGCGGTTGCCAGGTTGTTCTCCTCATCGAAGCGGGCTTTCAGCTCCACGAAAACGGTTACTTTCTTGCCATTCTGCGCAGCGGCTATCAGGGTGTTGATAACAGCGGAGTTTTCCGCGACACGATACTGGGTGACCATAATCTCGCGTACGGTAGGCTCGTGTACGGCTTCGTACAGGAAATGGATGAAGTGCTCGAAAGAGTGGTAGGGATAGTGCAGCAGCAAATCCTTTTTCTCCACATACCGGAAGATGGACTCCCGTTCGTCCAGGCAAGTCAGCTTCATGGGCTGGGGCTTGCGGATGGGGCGTACGGCACTGTTCGGGTTGGGCAGATGCCGCAGGTCTTCCATGTTGAGGTGCTTGTCGCCGGGTACCAGCTCTTGACGGTTGATGCGGAAAGCGTCTACCAGAAAGTCCAGAAAATCGTCGGGCATGGCACGGTCGTATACAAAACGGCAGACTGCTCCTATCTTGCGCTTTTTAACCTTACTCTTTACCTGCTCTATAATCTCGGATGTATTGGCCGATTCATCTATCAGTATATCCGCATCTCGTGAAATCTTGATGCAATAACTGCTGTCTACGTCATAACCGGGAAAAATCGTATCGATATTGGCCTTGATAATGTCCTCGATGAACATCAGGTAATAGTTCTTTTCATGCTTGGGCAGTTCGATGAAGCGGGGCACTTTACTGTAGGGCAGCTTCATGACGAAGTATTGTATACGGTTGGGATCGTCCGAGGGCACACCTTTTAAATAGAGGCGTACGGCCAGATACAGACGGTTGTCGCGCAAGAATGATATGACTTTGTCCTTGCTGACGGGCACGGGAGTGAGATATGGAAAGATTTCTTCCCGGAAGAAGCGTCTCAGGAATTCTTTATGGAAAGGCTCTACGTTACGGCTCTGATAAAAAATGATGTGCTGTTGCCGCAGTGCGGGCAGTATCTTCTGTTCATAGATGCGGATACGCTCTTCCAGCTGGCGGTTTACTTCCTCGTTGATTTCGGCTACCAGCTGCATGGCAGACTGTACGCTCTCTTCATCGCTATGCGCGGCGCCGGTGGCGATGGCCTTATGGTCGGCTACACGTATTTTGTAGAACTCTTCCAGGTTGGACGAGTATATGGATATAAAGTTGATGCGCTCGTACAGCGGCAGTGTGTCGTCTTCTGCTTCCAGGAGTACCCGGTAGTTGAATGACAGCCAACTGATGTCGCGCTTGAAATATCTGCTCTCCATAAGATTAGGTTTATTTTCCAAATATAGCTACCTTTGCAGATATAAACAAAGGAAAGATGACAAAAGTTGGTTTACTGTCGGATACGCACGGATATTGGGATGAGAAGTACTTGCAATACTTCGAGCCGTGTGACGAAATATGGCATGCGGGTGATATCGGTACATTGGAAGTTGCGCGGAAACTGGCGGCTTTCCGTCCGTTTCGCGCGGTGTACGGCAACATAGACGGACAAGACCTGCGTCAGCTTTATCCCCAGGTGCTCCGTTTTACGGTAGACGGTGCCGAGGTGCTGATGAAACATATCGGCGGTTATCCCGGCAAGTACGATCCGTCCGTACAGGGAAGCATTCTGGTACGTCCGCCCAAGCTGTTCGTCAGCGGGCATTCGCACATATTAAAGGTGAAGTTCGACAAGACACTGGGCATGCTTCATATAAACCCCGGTGCGGCAGGTATTTACGGTTTTCACAAGGTGCGTACGATGGTGCGTTTCGTTATAGACGGCGGTGTGTTTAAAGACCTTGAAGTCATAGAGCTTGCAGGCTGATTTTGACTGTATAATTTTGCCATGTCAGAACTTTTTCTGAACTTTGCACCTTGAATAGCAACGAGAGCCGTGGGGCATTGTCCTCCTTCTTATTTTATTCTACATTTGAAGTCAATCCAATAAAGAACTGAAATATGAAAGGAATTATTCTTGCAGGTGGCAGCGCCACTCGTCTCTATCCATTGTCCAAGGCTATCTCCAAGCAGATTATGCCTGTCTACGACAAGCCCATGATTTACTACCCCCTTTCCACTTTGATGCTGGCGGGAATACGTGAAGTGCTGATTATCTCCACTCCGCGCGACTTACCCATGTTTCGCGATTTGTTAGGAACGGGCGAGGAGCTTGGCATGTCTTTTTCTTATAAGGTACAGGAGAATCCCAACGGATTGGCGCAGGCCTTTGTGCTCGGAGCGGAGTTTCTGAACGGTGAGCCGGGATGCCTTATTCTGGGTGACAATATGTTCTATGGTCAGGGCTTTTCCGCCATGTTGAAGCGTGCCGCTTCCATCGAGAAAGGCGCGTGTATCTTCGGTTATTATGTAAAAGACCCGCGTGCGTATGGCGTGGTGGAGTTCGATGCCGACGGTAAGGCCATTTCTTTGGAAGAGAAGCCTGCACAGCCCAAGAGCAATTATGCGGTTCCCGGTTTATACTTCTATGACTCCACAGTGACGGAAAAAGCCGCCGCTTTGAAACCGTCCGCCCGCGGTGAATATGAAATTACCGACCTCAATCGTCTTTATCTGGAAGAAGGTACGCTGAAAGTAGAGCTTTTCGGCCGTGGTTTCGCCTGGCTTGATACGGGTAACTGCGACAGTCTGCTCGAAGCCAGCAATTTCGTTGCTACCATACAGAACCGTCAGGGATTCCGTGTGAGCTGTATCGAGGAGATAGCATGGCGCAAAGGATGGATAGATGTAGACCAGCTCCATCGCCTCGGTGAACAACTGGGCAAGACGGAATATGGCAAGTATTTGATGGAACTTGCGGACTCGTACCGCTGACAAGAAGCATGTGACTTCTCTATTTCTTAATTTTTAATTCTCAATTTTTAATTTATGAAGACTTATCTTGTAACCGGCGCTGCCGGATTTATCGGAGCTAATTATATAAAGTATATTCTGGCGAAGCACGATGATATAAGAGTTGTGATATTGGACGCCTTGACTTACGCCGGAAATCTGGGTACTGTTGCCAAAGATATTGATGATGAACGTTGTTTTTTCGTTAAAGGCGATATCTGTGACCGCATTCTTGCCGATGAACTGTTTGCGAAATATAAATTCGATTATGTGGTGAACTTTGCAGCAGAAAGCCATGTAGACCGCAGTATCGAGAATCCTCAGCTTTTCCTTATGACTAATATTCTGGGTACTCAGAATCTGCTGGATGCCGCTCGTCGTGCGTGGGTAACGGGAAAGGACGAATCCGGTTATCCTATCTGGCGTAACGGAGTGCGCTATCATCAGGTGTCTACGGACGAAGTTTACGGTTCACTGGGAGCGGAAGGTTTCTTCACGGAGAATACGCCGCTGTGTCCGCATAGTCCGTACAGTGCGTCTAAGACCAGTGCCGATATGGTGGTGATGGCCTATCATGATACCTATAAAATGCCGGTTACCATTACCCGCTGTTCCAATAACTACGGCCCGTATCACTTCCCCGAAAAACTGATTCCGTTGATTATAAAGAATATCCTTGAGGGTAAGAACCTTCCTGTATACGGTGACGGCAGCAATGTACGCGACTGGCTGTACGTGGAAGACCATTGCAAAGCCATCGACCTCGTTGTGCGCAAAGGCGTAGAGGGTGAGGTTTATAATGTAGGCGGCCATAACGAAAAGACCAATCTGGAGATTGTGAAACTGACTATCGCCACTATCCGCCGTCTGATGGAAGAAGAACCGAAATATCGCGCAGTCTTGAAAAAACAAGTGAAAGACGCCGACGGACAGATTGACATCAGCTGGATAAACGAAGAGTTGATAACGTTCGTGAAAGACCGTTTAGGTCACGACCAGCGTTATGCCATCGACCCCACCAAGATAACGGACGCCTTAGGCTGGTATCCCGAAACAAAATTTGAAGTCGGTATCGTTAAGACCATCGAATGGTATCTGAATAATCAGGACTGGGTGGAAGAGGTGACCAGCGGCGATTATCAGAAGTACTACGAAAGAATGTACGGAAAGAAATAATCGTTACTGAATAAAGGCAAGGCTCAGCAGCAGGCCAAAGAACAGCATATTACGTGAGGTCTCACCTAATATGCTGTTCAGTTTTTTACCGCTTCGTATTGCTGCCATTTTACGCCATGTCAGTACGTGCAGGTACAGGTAGACACAGGGAGCCCAGATGAAAGCAAGCGGTTCTATTTTATCGTTGTAAACAAACCACAGGCTGAGCAAGGCGGTTGCTATGCCTAATCCCAGATACAGGTAACGGCCGAAAGGTTCGCCGAAGCGGACAATCAGTGTGCGCTTGCCGCTGAGAGCATCCTGTTCCCGGTCGCGGTAGTTGTTTACGACCAGTAAGGTGTCTATTACCAGGCCGCAGATGAGCGAGGCTACCCATACGTCGGCCGTAATGATATGGGCTTGTACGTAGTAAGTTCCGCCTACGGGGATGAAGCCGAAGAAAACCAATACGAGTAGGTCGCCCCATCCTTGATAGGAGAGGATGGTGGTATATAAGAATGCGAATATTACGCAGAGCAGCCCTAACAGTATCAGTTCCCAGCCGCCGTGGGGTAAGCGTCCCCAACATTGTTGCAGCAGGGCGCAACCCATGAGGCAGGAGAATATAAGCGTTCCTGCTATTCCTCGTTTCATGGCTATGGGGGTAATCCAGCCTTGTGCACAGGCGCGTTCGGGGCCGAGGCGGTCTGCACGGTCGCTGCCTTTCAGATAATCGTAAAGGTCGTTGATGAAGTTGGCGGCAATCTGCATGCCGCAGGCGAACAATACGCATAGCAGTGCCGGTATGATGTCGAATTTTCCATCGGCGAATGCCAGTGAAGAGCCTATCAGTACGGGAATGACAGCTCCCGTCAATGTCTTGGGACGGGCGGCGAGTATCCATGCGTAGAACGAGTTGGTCGTTATTGCTTTCATGTTGTTCTTTTAGAAAGTTATACCACAAAGATAGTTAAAGGATTTGTTATCTTTGCACTACTGTTCGGGTAAAATTATTCATTGTATCAAACAATAAAGATAAGTCTATGGGTCAGGTGTTGTGTTATAGAGGGTGTAAGAGCCTGTTGTTTTTTTCTGTTTTGGGATTGCTGTTCTTTTCTTCGTGTCAGTCTACGCGGAGTTTTACCTCACCTCTCCCTGAAGAGTATTCCATTCGGATGTCCAAGTCTTCGGCATCCGGATATAAGAATGTGAAGCGTGTCAGGAAGTATGAGTTTGCACACCGTGATGTACCTGCCGCGTTTGACGGATGCAGGCTGGGGTTTGTTTCCGATTTGCATTACCGGAGTTTGTTGAAGGAGAAAGGATTGAGGGATATAACCCGCCTGCTGAATGATTTGCGTCTCGATGCTCTGCTGATAGGCGGTGATTTGCATGAAGGTTGTGAGTATGTTCCGGATGTCATTGCGGCATTGGGAGCTGTGAAAACGCCTTTGGGGACTTATGCCGTTCTTGGAAACAATGATTATGAAGCTTGTTATCATGATATCCTGAAGGAAATGGAACGTCAAGGTATTCACTTACTGGAGCATAAAGCCGATACTCTGAAACGAAACGGTGGGCGGATTGTGATAGCCGGAGTACGCAATCCTTTCAACCTTGGACAGAACGGGCAGTCGCCTACGCTTTCGCTCTCTCCCGATGACTTCGTTATATTGCTTTCGCATACTCCCGACTATGCCGAGGATGTTCCTGTTACCAATACCGACCTCGTGCTTGCCGGACATACGCATGGCGGACAGGTTACTTTATTCGGACTGTATGCTCCTGTCATTCCGTCTCGTTACGGGCAGCGTTTCCTTACCGGGTTGGGGTATAACTCAAATAATACGCCGATTATCGTTACTAATGGTATCGGTACATCCCGTAAGAACGTACGTTTGTTTGCGCCGAGCGAGGTGGTGGTGATAACGCTGCGGCGGTTTGTTAATATAGAACACACCATGCATTATGAGTGAATACACGGTGTGTTTATTTAGTAATCGTATTCTAAACTGAAATCGTCTACATAAAGTAAAGCTCCAGGTCCACCTACAAAGAAATCACCAAATTTACTGGCAGAGCAAACGAGAACTAAATAAGTAGGAACCCGACTTGTGTCCCGATAGTCCAAAGTCAGTTCGAATGACTTATATTCTGTGACTGTTTCGCCACTATAAAATTCTGCATAGGCAATGACACCCGGATCATTCTTGTTGAATACAGATAAATCAGAGGGTTTGGTACGTATCTCTAAAGGTTCTTTCCAATCTGTCAGCGCTATATAGATAGCACAAGTGTCCGGCTTTTCTTTCAAATGTTCATATCCGGAAGATACATAAGATATTGGGGCTGTAGAGTATTTGTAATGTCCTTTTAGTTTGGTCGGCCGAGCTGTAAAAGGTTTCCCGAAATCAAGTACTCCATTCGTTCCTTCAGTTCTGATATATTCTCCAATGAATAAATTACCGGCAGCAAACTTGCCAATACTGCCGAGACCTATAAATTTGGATTCAAGTCTGGCCGCTTTTCCTTTACCATTCCAAGTGTCATCAGTCGGTTGAGTGTTACTATCTCCCATTGTAGTGGCGCCTTTATTTCCAGTATCCCAAATAGGAGTACCGTTTATAGCCCAAGGATTCCAAACTTTATCTACTTGATGCCATTCGTCGAAAGAACCGCCCGGCAGTGTAACGGGTTCACTTGTAGTAAAAGATACTTCTTCTCCGTAGTCACTACCCGAATAAGCACGGTAAACATAGGTTGTGTTAGACTTCAATCCTGAAAGACGTGCAGTTAATTCTCCGTCATCGTCGTTTACATTTTCGGCTGCTATGACCTTCCATTCTGAAGAATCTGCAGGTTTATATTCAAATCCATTGTTGGCGCCTTCTTCACCATTACCATGAAGCCATGCCACATTGACCCATGCGTCAGCTTCGCCGGTTGCCACACTTTTATCACTTCTAGATATGGAGATAGTCCATTTCTCTTCAATGTCATGGTAGCGTACTATCACGGTCTTTGGAAAAGAAAAATCAAGGGCAGTGTTTAATGGAATCTCTACCTCGTTTCCTGATGGATCTAAGAAAGTCTGGGTTGAGATTTCGGCCGGACCTAATTTGATATCTGATATATATACGTTCTTTTGGCTGGCCGTTTTAGCAACTTCGGCAGTGATTTCATGTGTCTTGCTATTGATTTTAGGTTTACCGAACTGATTCTTGATTGTCAATTTTCTTTCAATTGTCTGACTTGCTTGGATTGTCCATTCATAGTCTTGATATAAAGATATAGTATACTTCTTGGGTGAAGATAAGTCAATAACTGTTGCAGAGTCCAATGGAGCTTCTACACCTTCGGTCACCTTACACTGTTTGACTACTACCTCTTTTAAATTGATAGTCTCTTTTAACGGTACAGTGACAGTACGAGTTACCTTATCGATAATTGTACTTCCTTCCTGTCCTTCTACTTCAAATGTAAGTATCTGAAGTGAGATGACCGGGTAGGGAATATCATTGCTGATACAGGAAATATTGATTTGCATACAAGATAGGAAACAAATCAATATGAGGCTGATATTTAGAATTCTTCTCTTCATAATTATAAATATGCAACAATACCTATGCTTATATTCAGTATATTAATTTTGAAATTCGCGCCACTTGATTTTCTCCAACCGGAACTTTCTCCATTGGTGGTTTGATTTTCTTCCCTATATTTGAATCCTGCCACTCCGAATGAAAGTTCTGCACTGATATTCTCCATAATAAATACTGTAGCTCCCGGATTTAATCCGATGTGCACTTCACGAATACGTGTTTGAGTATCTTTAAAATTTTCTTCACTACCACGTTTGTAACGTGAACTGCCTGTGTTGAATGAGAGAGAGGTTTCATTGAAAAGCCCAAAACGTTTTCCCCTGTCCAGCCCTACGTATGAACGATAGAAAACGGTGGTACTTAGCAAGTGCTCGTCAAAAGACATGTTTTTTAGTGAGAAGCTTAAGTCATCATCTATATCCAAACTTATATTTCCTAAATTGGCGTATACGTTTTGGTATCCAAATTTAATACCGATACAAATGTTTTCTTTAATGAAGTAGCCAACAAAAGGATTGATCGTGAATAACTTCGCTTTACAATCAAAATCTTTCAATAGTGATAAGAATTGAGTATCTTCACTGTCGTATCCGGCATAGGATACGGTTAAGCCAGTCATCCATGTTTTTCGTTTCACGAACAAATGGTTCACAATTCCTCTGTCGAACCTTCCTAAAAATCTCTTTTCAGAGATTGTATCTGATACATTGGTTATCTTATGGTCATCTGCTATCCTTAAAGTGTCGGTTTGAGCATATAAAGGAAAAGCAAGACAGACTAGGCAAGTGCAACACAATATTCTGATATATGTATTCATTGGCTGTATTCTTATAAATAAAAAGCAATCCCCATTCCAATAGAGAATATATTGATTCTAAAATTGATGGAACTGGAAGATTGATTAGCGATATGTATCTGATCGGTTACCTGACGGGTATGCCCATAATTGAGACCTAATACACCAATATTCACTTCCACTGCCGTATAATTGTTTATGAAAGCTACTAATCCCGGAGCTACTCCTAACTCTACACTGTACTTTTTACTGAATGTACCGGTAAGATCATCTCCTTTACCATTTATGAATTTAGACTGTCCGCCTTCAAACGTTAGCTGGGTTTCTGCAAATAAAGCGAATCGTCTGCTGTTACCCAGGCTGATATAATTTCTAAACATAGCCATACCGGAATAACTGTGGCTCAAAGAATAAACATCGTTCAAGTTAAAACTTAAGTCTTCACCTATTTCCAAATCCATCTGGTTGATTTTGGTCAGCGAACGTTTATAACCGAAACGTCCGCCTGCAGCCATATTATCTGCAAAAGCATAACATAATAATGGACTGATTTTGAAAGTGTATCCATCTCCAGACACAGATTCTATTACAAGAAAATTATAATCTTTCTGTTCGGACTGTGAATAAGAGATTGAACTGCCCACGATCCATTGACCTTTGGGTACAAACTTATGCATCGTTATATTTCTCATTCCCTGAGCATTTATTGTCGGAATTATGCTACATAGCAGACCAATGAGAAATATAAACTTTATTATTAGTTTAATCATTATTATAAATCAATTCTAAGTCGTCTAACCATAATGTACTACCGGTACCACCGGTAAAGTAATCACCGTATCGGCTGGAAGTTGCTACCAGAATGATATATTTGGCTTTACGATTTGTATCTTTGTATTTTAACTCTATTTCAAAAGGTATCATACCATCCCCCTCTGTTGCTTCCGGGAAAATAATCTCTCCATAGGCAATGACATTTGGCCCTGTTTTGTCGAAAAACTTTTTAGCAGAAGTGTCTACCAGAAATGGAACATTATTGTCACCGGTTCCGTCTTCCGGCCAGTCACCAATAGCTACATAAACATATCCGTTGTCCATATCGCCTTTTTTTACATAATCTAAATCGGAATAATTTATGGCAACGGGATTGTATTTGGCATATCCTACTAATTTATCCGGGCGGGCAGCGTGTGGACGCCCAAAACCTATTTGCGCACCGCTTGTTCCGATAGTTTTGATATATTTGCCCACAAAGGCATTACCAGCTGCAAATTTGCCGATAGAACCTAAACCGACAAAGGCGGATTTCATCTTGATAGAACGTGTGCCGGTTGTTCCCGGTGCTCTCAACGACTCGTCATAAGTAGTGACATTATCGTTAGCAGACAGGGTTGTGGACCCCCAGTTACCACTATCCCAATACATATCGTCTCCACTTTTGTATAAGAGTAGGGGCTTGTCCGGTTGCGACCAATCCTCAAAGCCGGAGTTCTTAAGTTGGATTGTTCGTTCCGTGGTGAATGTATAGGTTGGCGATTCACTGCTTTGACCTGAGCACCATGCTCGATATTCGTAAGTTGTACCAGGGGTAAGTCCTGTGATAAGTGCGGACATTTTACTTTGGTTGTTTTCTTCAATTGTGGCAACAGCTTTATCCCATTCATTTTCACTGCCTAATACTCTATATTCAAAAGCCAAATCTTTTGATTCCGCTGCGTCATAGGCCGTTTTGTTGACATTTGCTTCTACTGTAACTCTATGTGCCCAAACGGCATAGTCATTTACCAATTCTGTGGTTACAATAGCATTCGATACTAAAATACGTAAATTTGCCGTACGATATTTACCATTGGCATCGGTTGCTTTTATAACTACCAGATAATCTCCCCCTTTGTCTTCTTCTCCTTCTTTTTTTGCGAAAGCGGCAAAAAATGCAGCCTTAAAAGTCATTTTAACAATAGAGTTGGTAGTCTCTTCGTCATAGTAATTTGCAAAAGTAACCTTATCTTTGATAGTTTCTTTGACATTATCCGCCATCGTCAGTACGTCAATAGAGCTTGATTTTAAGCCTACCTTTGAAATAAATTCCGGGCATGTTAGTGTTAAACTTTTAAGTTCCGAAGTAGTAAGAACAAATACGTCTACATCTTTTCCGGAATCGTCAAGAGCAAAGTTAACAGGGTCATTTAAGGAGTGAAAAACACCATTTTCATATCGTTCTATACGAGGTTGCCGGCTAATCCCTATATTCCATGCTTTTAACATAGGCTCTTCGGCTACATTCAAGGTTATGGCCATACCGCCATCTTGTGGGTCTAATTCTTCGTAATCAAAAGTCAGAGTATATTTGGTAGATATTTTTATATCTTTCAATGTGCCTTCTTTAGTGTAGGAAATATCATCTACTGTCACTGCTTCGACTTTCCAGTCCAGTTCCGTTTCTCCTGTAGGAAGCATAAAATAACCAGTCAGTTCCGGATGCTCTTTATCAAATTCCAAAGCTCCTCTTGACATGGATACGGTTACTTTACTGCTTTTAAACTTTGCAGCAGCTACTTCTGTATAAGCTGTGGTTACCACAGTGTTCTGTACATAGAGAGGAAGAGTAATGGGGGTCGTTTGATTTCGTTTAATCTCAAAGTCCATAGAACCACTATAATAAGGTGCATCATATGCCGCATCTACTTTGATGCCGGCTGACCCGCTTATTGTATACATGCCTGTGACTAATTCTAGACTTGAAGGTACAGTGCTGATTCCTTCGTACTCCCGGATTAGTTTACTATCGCTATTACGAAGTTTGACGACACAGCCGTTATTGAGTTCATCAAGCGTTGGCAGAGTGCGGGTAGTAGAAGGAACACTTGCCCCCATCTTAACCGATAAGGCTAAAATTCCATTGCCGTTCAATTCTTCTTCACTACAAGAAGTCAGACAGCATAGAACGCATAATAAGATATATAAAAATAGCTTTTTCATATTTTATTAGTTGCCGGTAATCAATGTCAACGTTTCTTCTGTTACCACGTTGTTTTGATCAACTGCTTTGATTATGAACTTGTGCGTACCGGAACCTAAACCGGCAAGCAATGGAACGAAAGTTGTAATATTGAATTCTAATGATTTCTGTCCGATTACCTGATCTGCAACAGGGAATCCTAAACTACCTAATCCTTCTTGCAATTCTTCCGGATAAGCAAGATCAAAGCTCTTTTTCAAGCCTACTCCGGCCAATTCGTCTTCGGTAAGAACTTCCGAGTCAATCGTCACATACAAATGTGTCAAACGATTAGAAGCAGTAATATCCACTACACACGTCAGTTGGCCACTGGAAGGAACTTTTTGGGCTTCTTTTATATCAAAACCACGCCCTGTAATAGTAGGCTTAGTTTTATCTTCTTCTTCATCTTCATCATCAGGGATTGTTTCCTCACCAGCTATGATGTTATAATTTTTATCAATAATTGTCACACTTAAATCTACTTTCATTTTTAAAGATACCAAACCGGAATCTTCGATAACATCTTCACTCACATTTGTTAATGTAAAGTTAATGTTCACTGCACTGCCTGATGTCGCAGAGTATGTTTTAGTAAAGTTTTCTTTATAGGTATCCACTGTACCGTCAAAGATTACATAGACCACTGTAATTTCACCTTTTGCAGGTGCAAAATAGATAGGATTGTTGATGGCCTCTTCAATATCTGAATAAGTATGGGAGTTCTCTCCAACAACTATGGTAACGGTAACATCTGTCCCCAAAAATTTTTTAAGGGCTTCATCGAAAGTAACCACCGCTTTTATGTTTTTCATTTCACATGTAATCGGTTTTACTTCTGTAATAGCACTTGGCTTAATACTGAAGACTTCCGAAGTCCCTTCAAAATATGCTTTCGTATCCACCTGTTTTAATTGATGGGACATTGCTTTGATATAATAATCACCGGATAATACACTGATTAAGTCCGGCATATCTTTATAAGTCCATGATTCTACTAAACTATTGTCTTTTGTGTATAATGAAATAATATATTCATCGGTATTTGTAACAGAACGTGCTGTAGGAGCTTCTGTTACTTGTACGTTTAAAAGTTCTTTTAAACGTATATCCACCATTTGAGGATAGCCTCCTTCTGTATATTCTACTTTTTCTCTATCACATGCAATAAAACTGATTAGAATACAGCATAAATAAAAAAAGGTGTATAGTTTCTTCATATCTATATAATTAATAGATTAATTCAATATCGTCAATATATAATTCGGAGCCGGTAACACAGGCTTGGTTTTTATATTCTAAATATCCAATATCATAGTGGCTAATATTGGTATTCTCGTAATTCTGATCCATATTCTTTCCAGCAATTGAAGAGCAAAACATGACGCAAATTGATGTTGGCTTTTTGCAATTATTAGGGTATGAGAATGGTATAGTCATAGTCATGGTATTGGCGCTTGTTGAGGTGTCATCTATGTCTTGTTCTTTCTCAAAGAGAATCTCATCATTACTTTTTAAAATAATTTTGATATACCCTTTGTCTTTTGACGCATCTGTTTTAGCGATATATTTGTATTTGAAAGTCATCTTTGCAGGACGGGCTGTAAAAGTATAACCTTCTGTGTATATTTCGTTCCCAGAATTATAAGAATAACTTCCTAGAAATAATCTGCCAGCAGAATATTGTAATGTTCCTGGAGATTGTAATTTTGCATAACCGGGAAAATCTTCATAAGAGTTGGTATTAGAAACGCCTGTACCTATTGTTCCTGTAGGGTTAATTTTTGTTCCATTATCATTCCAACCAACATTTCGTAGCAAAACACATGTATTTGCTAAAGTAGATTGAACTGTTGAAGGAACAATGTACCATGTATTACTTATAGTAGGAGAGGATGGCATTGTTTTACTATTAACACTGCACCAACCTTGTGGCTCTTTTGTAGATATTGTAATGCTTTGGTAGGTTTCCTTAGTTGTCCATGCACCATTTCCCCAAGGGACTCCTATTGTTCTTTTTGCCCAAGCTCCGCCTTTATTAATAGTTGTACCGTTATATAGACCTGAACTCCATTCTCCTTCAAAATTCCAATTCGGTAACTGCTCTGCATATTCAGTTATTAACCGATAAGATGTTTGATAAGTGATTTCACCGCCTTCATTGCAAATACCTACTATATTATACTCCGTTCCGGGCTCTCGTTTTGTCCACAAATAAGTATTCTCTTTCTTTGTGGTTTCTATTTCCGAATCATTGTATTTAAGTGTTAAGAATTTTAATACAGCATTTTGTTCTTCTTGAGTGTTGGCTTTTACCTGTAAAGTTGCTTTCCGTGCCCAGATGTCATTCTCATCAGCCGTAATAGTAAATTCCGGTATATGGTAGCTCAATGTCTGTTCTTCAGAGATTTTACTACCATATCGTGCGCGTACTACTAAGTTTCTATGTACTTCGGGCAACTTCTTGATTTTTACTTTATGTTTTTTGACCTCTTCTGTATTATCGCTTACCCATTCGGTGGTAGCTTTTACCCATTCGCTCGCTTCATTTTTGTATTCAAAGATAACATTATTAACATCCTGTTCTCCTGTAATGCCGGATGTTAAGAGGTTAATTTCTGCTTCGGCTTCAGTGCTTCCAATAAGTACCGTTTTGGCAATCGCAGGGAATGAGAATTGATTGCTTTGCAAAGTAGTAGTAAAGGAAAGTTCCGTTTCATGTACTACACCTCGTTTATCCACCGCACGTAGAGTAAACTTACTGGATTCGTCATTATCTCCGGTACATACCATATTCATTATTAATTGTGTAAAATCAATCAATGCCAACCGTTCTATCTTTCCATCCTCCAGTCCGAGAAGACGTAGTCCTTTGTCTACTACTTTCTGTTTCATCGCTTTGGCGGCATCACTTGTAGGCACAAGCTTCACTAAACCATCTATTCCTACTGCTTCAGAATTCAAATAAGGAGATTCTATAAGTAAATCACACTCTCTGATACCTGCACGGGCATTTAAAGTAACTTTCATTGATTCCGGCTGAGAACCTTCACGTAAGGTAATAGTTTGACCGTTATCAAAACCTTGCGCAGTAAATTCCGGAGCTTTTAAATTGAGCGATGCGTCCGAAATATCTATTGTTACAACCTCTTCGGATTTGACGGTATTATAGATAATGTTCAATGTTCCACTTCCCGTATCACCACCATTTACATCGACCTGAATAATGTAGTGCTGGCGTGCTTCGGTCTCATCAATATCCAGTAGTCTTAAAGTTTGTCCTATACCATTTTGTTTTTTTACTTTTGCTTCAAGTTGTAAACTGCCGGGCTTTAAATAGACAGGCCGTTGGTCGTCTTTTGCAATATCAATAGTTGTGCCGGTGTTTGAACGGGCCTGCATCTCAAATGTTGTAAAATACTTCTGAACAGCTTCTGAACAAATCACGGTAAGCTGTACATTGGCTATGTAGCAGGTGATGTCAGCAGTGGTATTCTGATTCTCAAGGATCTGGATATTTGTACTTCCTTCATAGTAGGCAGCATTAAATCCTTCTTTCTTTTCGTCACCATAGTAGGCCTTCAGCGTGTAATTGCCAATAGCTATTTTTTCTCCTTCTTTAAAGTCTGCATAAGAATCCCAATGCTTCACTTCTGCCTTTTCATTGGATAAAGATAATGAAAATGATGACGCTTCCGGTACTTCTTCCATACGGGTGGTCGTAATAGCCGATTGCTTATCGGATTGACCGCGTGTATCGGATGAACTGCCTACTTCTATCATGCTTGGATTAGCGGATAGTTGTATGTTCATTGTGCCATAACCTGTAGCATGTCTTTCGTCTTGTTCGCATCCCGCGAATAAAACTGATATTATGGCAAACAGAGTTAAAATAGTTGTGTATTTTTTGCCCATTGACAATACTTAATTATCTTTTTTACCTATTAAAACTTGAAACTGGGTGCAAAGATACTGTTTTTTGGCAATAAAATAACCGTGTAAAGCTCTATTTTACAGCGATAAATGAAAAATGGGACATCATTTGTCCCATTTCCTACAAAAAAAGAAAAGTTGATTAATGTACTTTTTAGCTTATTTTTAATTATAAAATGTTACGGTTCGGGTAGTAATACTATTCCTTGCTTTTTCTTTCCGTCCATCTTAGCTGTTATCGGATGTTCAAAGTGTACATGACGCAGGTATTTGGTCTCATGTACAGCAGGTTGCGCATTCAGAAAGTTTTGATTATATACACCGTCATTCATAAACGCGTTGATTGTGAAATAGCCGACACCGAAAGAAGTCAGGTTCTGAAAAAAGTGCGTTCCCTGGCTGGGATCGACACGATAGTTTGTCAGCCCGGCTTCTACAATAATACGTGCTGCACTGATATGAGGCCATTTTACAGGAATGCCGAGCCATGTATCGCTACTGCCCCAGCGGCCCGGGCCTATCAGGACGTAGTTCTTTCCTTCGTTCAAGAATTGCTGGTTCAGCTTTTCTATCTCCCAGGCTATTTCCTGATTGTGGGAAGCGCTGTAATCATCGGTTTTTACGTAAATTACATCCTGCAATTCATTCATTATTCCATGTCCTAATGAATTGTTGGAACGGAGCAATAGTTGTTCATCGGGAATGGCTGTAAGGTCTTCATCAAGCATTTCCTTACTATCGACAATCGGACGGATTTGTAACAGATAGAATGTGCCGGTCTTGTCTTTTTCCCGGCTCATGGTAGCTGCGAATTCGATTTCAACAGGGCGGCGCATTTCCTGCTGTCCGTATTTCAATGCCAATTGTAAGATACGGGGTAGTGGGAATACATCATGCTGCAAGATATTGGCAAAGGTGATCACTTTACGCCCACCCGGATATAAACCGTCACGGATTATCTGGTCGTAAGGGTCATAGGTGGAAGCTATATAATTGAGGGAACCGTCTTTCTCAGCCTCTTTAACATGTAATTTCAATAGGTTGAAACCGTCATCAATGGAGAAGTTATGACCGGCATTACGCAGGTCGAGCGCATAAAAACGCGTTTGGGTTTCTTTTAGTGCAATCTCCATCTCGCTGGTTTGCAAGACCTGGTTGGGGTGATAGGGAGAGAAGCGAAGTGTCATACCGCCGTCTACAATATATTTACCCAATCCGAGCGCCAGATTGACAATGCCCTCTTCCGCCTTTTCATCCCCGATAGGGTAGTAGTTGAGCGAGCGTGCTACACCTGACATGGATGGATAGTAACGGTCGCCATACTGATTACCAACTACCTCTTGCAGGATGACTGCCATTTTCTCCTGGTCGATAACGTTGCTTGTTGCTTGCATATAGGCTTTTGAATCGCGGAAATATACAGAAGCGTAAACTCCCTTGATGGCATCGCTGAGCATGCGGAGCATTTCATACTTGTCGTCCAGATAAGGAATCATATAAGTATTGTATATTCCGGCGAAAGGCTGGTAATGCGAATCTTCCAATAGCGAGGAAGAACGGATAGCGATAGGGGATTTTACTACATCAAAGAAAGTGAAAAAGTCCTCAACCAAGCGGTCGGGCAGTTTGGCTTTCAGGAAGTATCGTAAAATCAAATCATCATCCGCATCAGAGAGGGCTATTTGATACAGATTGTTGGTATCCATGAACTCGTCGAATACATCCGTACAAAGCACTACCGTTTTGGGTATAGCGACGCGGGCATTCTCAAATTCGTCGAATTCCGGATGGTGCTTCACCATATTGTCAATGAATGCCAAGCCACGTCCTTTACCACCCAATGAACCGTCGCCAATGCGGGCGAAGTTCGAGTAGCGGTCAAAGCGGTCACGCTTAAAGACAGCCACTACGCCCTGATTCTTCATCTTGCGATACTTTACGATTGCCTCGAAAATGATTTTACGGTGGGCATCTACATCCTGAAGACTGTTCCAGGTAATAGGTTTCAAGAACTCGCCAATGGGGAACATGGCACGCGAATAGAGCCAGCGGCTCACATGATTGCGGCTGATATGATAGAGGAACGACTCTGCCGGAACCGCAAAAAGGATGTTTTGGAGTTCTTTTAAGTTTTTGACGCGGGCAATCTCTTCCAGCGTATCGGGATTACGGAAGATGAAGTCGCCGAAACCGAAATTGTCCGATACGATACGTCGCAGGTCTACGTCCATCTTCTTGGAGTTTTTATCGATGAAAGACGCATCATATTTAGCTGCGTACGAAACGTTATCCGATTCGGAAGATTGTATAATCAACGGGACAAACGGATCTTCCTTTCGTATGGCGGCACATAACTTGATACCGGCAAGCGCGTCTTTTTCACCACGTTCTACACGGGGGAAGCGAACGTCTGTGATAACTCCCAGTATATTGTTTTTGTATTTTTCGTATATGCCGATTGCTTCATTATAGGTACGCGCAAGGACGATTTTAGGGCGTCCTCTCATGCGTAGCGTACGTTGGTGGGCATTCAGCGCTTCGGTAGAAAATTCCTGGCTCTGCTTCAATACGAATTTATAAAGATTGGGCAGGATAGAGGAGTAGAAGCGGATTCCGTCCTCTACCAGAAGAATAATCTGTACGCCCACTTCACTGACGTCATGCTCCAGATTCATTTTGTCCTCAATCAGTTTGATGATGGACACCAGTAAATCGGTATTTCCCAACCAGCAGAAGATATAATCGAACGAACTGAGGTCCTCGTTGGCAATACGTTTGGTAATGCCATGACTGAACGGCGTTAGAATTACCATGGGAATATGCTCGTATCGTCCTTTGATGGTTCGCGCTACGTCAAATCCCTCGTTATCTCCTGTTCCCGGCATACATATGATAAGGTCGTATGGCATGGACGATAGTTGGGCCAGCGCTTCCTCGCAAGTAGATACCTGTGTAAAGCGCGGCGGGTAACGCAGGGAGAGCGAGGTATATTCATTGAAGATTTTTTCGTCGATACGGCCATCGTCTTCCAGCATGAAAGCATCATAAGGGTTGGCGATTAAAAGCACATTGAAGATACGTCGTGTCATGAGGTTTGCAAACTGCGTATCTTTGAAATAGAGCTGATTTAGTTTAAACTTACTAAGCATGTTTTCTCATGGTTTATTAGTTCGGAGGACAAAAGTAGCAATTTAAATGAAGAATGAGGAATGAAGAATGAAGAATTACCTTTGCAAGACACTTGTACGGCGCTGTTCGATTCTGTTTTTGTTATTCTTTATAATTTATGAGATTTGACGTTTTATTATTATTTAATCAAAATATTGCCGTAGAGTTTAGGTGTTTTGAAAAGTTTTCCTATATTTGCAATGTTATTTATTGACATTTTGCTCGAATGATTATTGAATAACGAGGTAAGAACCTTTAAAACGTAATATTATGAATATCGAACGTATCATGTCCTCTTTGGAGGCAAAGCATCCCGGCGAGTCTGAATATCTTCAAGCCGTAAAGGAAGTACTTCTTTCTATCGAAGATATCTACAATCAGCATCCTGAGTTCGAGAAGGCAAAGATTATAGAACGATTGGTTGAACCTGACCGTATTTTTACTTTCCGCGTTACGTGGGTAGATGATAAAGGCGAGGTGCAGACGAACCTCGGTTATCGTGTACAGTTCAATAACGCCATCGGTCCGTACAAAGGCGGTATCCGTTTCCATGCTTCTGTAAATCTCTCTATTCTGAAATTCTTGGGATTTGAACAAACCTTCAAAAATGCGTTGACTACTCTGCCTATGGGCGGTGGTAAAGGTGGTTCCGATTTCTCTCCGCGCGGTAAGAGCGATGCGGAAGTGATGCGTTTCTGCCAGGCTTTCATGCTTGAATTATGGCGCCATCTTGGTCCGGATATGGATGTGCCTGCCGGTGATATCGGTGTGGGCGGCCGTGAAGTGGGCTATATGTTCGGTATGTATAAGAAGCTGACGCGTGAGTTTACGGGAACTTTCACCGGTAAAGGGTTGGAATTCGGCGGCTCATTGATACGTCCTGAAGCAACAGGATTTGGCGGATTGTATTTTGTACATCAGATGTTGGAAACCAAAGGTATCGATATTAAAGGTAAGACGGTTGCCATCTCCGGTTTCGGAAACGTGGCTTGGGGAGCAGCTACCAAAGCTACCCAGTTGGGGGCGAAAGTCATTACCATTTCAGGTCCCGACGGTTATATTTATGACCCGAACGGTATCAGTGGCGAAAAGATAGATTATATGTTGGAGCTTCGTGCATCGGGCAATGATATTGTAGCTCCGTATGCCGATGAATTCCCGGGTTCTACTTTTGTTCCGGGTAAACGTCCGTGGGAAGTGAAAGCCGATATCGCTTTGCCTTGCGCAACGCAGAATGAGCTGAATGGTGAAGACGCACAGCATCTGATTGATAATAAGGTGACTTGCGTAGGTGAAATCTCCAATATGGGATGTACGCCCGAAGCCATCGACCTATTTATCGAAAACAAGATTATGTATGCACCGGGTAAGGCTGTGAATGCGGGCGGTGTGGCTACCAGTGGTTTGGAAATGTCACAGAATGCTATGCATATCAGCTGGAGCGCTGCTGAAGTGGATGAAAAACTTCATGCCATTATGCACGGTATCCATACCCAGTGTGTGAAATACGGAACCGAACCTGACGGTTACATTAACTATGTGAAAGGCGCTAATATTGCCGGTTTCATGAAAGTAGCCCATGCCATGATGGGTCAGGGAATTATCTAAGGAAAAACTTTGTTTAGTTGTATTTGTATTTGTGGTTTGTGCTGCCCCGGCCTGCGAAGGTGTGGGCAGCATCTTTTTTAATGATGGGCGGTTAATGATTAATCACTATTTTTCTTACCTTTGCATTCCA
Source organism: Bacteroides clarus (assembly GCF_015555825.1). Taxonomy (NCBI): domain Bacteria; kingdom Pseudomonadati; phylum Bacteroidota; class Bacteroidia; order Bacteroidales; family Bacteroidaceae; genus Bacteroides; species Bacteroides clarus. The sequence continues at coordinate 118,374 of NZ_JADNLF010000010.1, forward strand.
GAATAATAAATAACAAAGAGATGTTACAACCTGAATTGAAATTAAGACGTGATAAGATACGTGCTCTCATGGTGCAGCAGGGCATTGATGCTGCTCTTATCACCTGCAATGTAAACTTAATCTATACGTACGGTCGCGTTGTCAGCGGATATTTATATTTGCCGTTGAATGCTCCTGCGCGTTTGTTCATAAAACGCCCTAATGATATCGAGGGCGAACATATCCATCCTATCCGTAAGCCGGAACAAATTACCGAATTGTTGAAGGAATGTGGTTTGCCTTTGCCTGCTAAGTTGATGCTGGAAGGTGATGAACTATCCTTTACGGAATATAATCGCTTGGCTGCCTGTTTTCCCGAAACAGAGGTTGTGCCTTGCGGTACCGCGTTGATTCGTCAGGCTCGAAGCGTAAAGACTCCGATAGAAATTGAAATGTTCCGCCGTTCCGGAGCTGCTCACACAAAGGCGTACGAACAGATTCCCTCGGTTTATCAGCCGGGAATGACCGATCGTCAGCTATCCATTGAAATAGAACGGTTGATGCGTTTGGAGGGATGTTTGGGGATATTCCGCGTATTCGGACAGAGTATGGAGATTTTTATGGGAAGTCTTTTGGCCGGTGACAATGCGGCGGTTCCCTCTCCGTATGATTTTGCATTGGGCGGTAAAGGACTCGATCCTTCCTTGCCGGGTGGTGTGAGTGGTACTCTCCTGCAAGCGGGACAGTGCTTTATGGTAGATATGGGTGGAAATTTCTATGGCTATATGGGTGATATGAGCCGTGTATTTTCCATAGGCAGGTTGCCGGAACAGGCATATACCGCGCATCAGACGTGTATAGAAATACAAGAGGAGATTGCGGCGATGGCAAAACCGGGAACTGTTTGTGAAGATATGTACAACAAAGCTATTGAAATAGTAACGAAAGCCGGTTTTGCGGATTACTTTATGGGAGTAGACCAAAAAGCGAAATTCATAGGTCATGGCATTGGTCTGGAAATAAATGAAATGCCCGTACTGGCGCCCCGTATGAAGCAGGAGTTGGAGCCGGGTATGGTCTTTGCTCTGGAACCCAAAATCGTTTTGCCCGGTATAGGTCCTGTCGGAATTGAAAACTCATGGGCTGTAACAACCGATGGTTTGGAGAAACTGACTTTGTGCAAAGAGGAAATCATAGAATTATGATAAACAATAAGCGGTTAGCGATTAGTGATAAGTGATTAGCTGGCAATTATGCCGTATGGCAATCACTTATCACTAATCGCTAACCGCTTATCACTCACTTCACCCTTCTGTTCAATTGGTTATTAGCCTTAGATGGTTTTGATTTACCGATTCTCTTTCCTGTAGGTTTGGCTTTATTGTTCCGATTGGGGTGCGATTGTGTGTTTTTACTCACCTTCATAATATTCACATAGATAATAACGGGCGATAAAGTCCCAATTTTTCTGTAATACTTCTTTGCCGTTGGTAAATGGAAGCTGCACGTCGGGTAATATTCCTTTGAGCATACCGTACTTTATTAAGTCGAACGGGCAGGTTCCCGGACGGCAAAAGAGTTTGTAGCCTTCGGCAGCAGCGCGTTCGGCATTATACATCGGGTTGTGCCCTTCACAAAAATAGGCGGCTACATTATGGGCTATTAGCATGCCTTTGGCATTGGCGTATATTACGAATTCTTTCTTATACTCTAAGTCGGGGAGTAGAGCGGAAGGAGTATCTTCCCATCTCAGGACTTCAACAAAGAATTTGCAGAGTTCTTTATAGGTAGCAAAGTATAGTAAAGATTTGCCACCGCTGTATTCCAGGCAATGTTCAACATCCTTGCTCAATTTTGTTTCAGGAGTGATTTCCGGAAGAGGAGTGGAAGGCATATCTAACAAATCCGGTCCCATTACCCATAAAAATGAAGAGGGTTCTTCGTTGATAGGCGCTTCTTCAAATTCTTCATCCATCAGTTTATAAACTTCTTGAGCCAAATCCAGCAAGTCCTTATCATACGGATCTTGCAATGTGTATTCATCCGGTCCATAGAGTGCGAAGTGGGATTTTAATGTCCACAGTACAAATGCAATATCTTCCGGATTGATTTCATCGGGGATGTAGCTGTCGGATAACCGATAGAAAGGAAGATACGTATTATACAGCGCATAATATGATTCGGTGAATGTTTTCCAACCGCCGGTCTGGGCAATTACATCTTGAAAATACATACAGAGCGAGACCGTGGCGTCTTTTTGCACATAGTAGTTTTCCTTGAACAGAGGAGATTGTTGTACTAGCGGGAAGATACTCGCTGCAAATTTGAGATACCATTGGTCGCCGGGTAGCACACGCGTGCGCTCATTGGCGCCCAACCATTGTTTCATGGGAATAGGAACTGGCTTCATTGTTTGTTTGCTTTTAATGTGTGAATAATATGTATGGGGTTATAATCTTTTCAGAGCCAGTTTGATAACCTGTTCTACCGGTGCATTGGCATCTTCCTTTAGGATGGCCATTACTACTTTTTGCGAAGGAGCTTGTGCGAATCCCAACATTGTGAGGGCGGCCACAGCTTCTTCTTGTACTTGCGCATTGGCGGCAGTAAAGGCTGGACCGGTTATATCGGCCGCTCCGGAAACCATTCCACCGGTTTTTATTTTGTCTTTTAAGTCAACTATCACACGCTGGGCTGTTTTTAAACCGATTCCTTTCACCGTTTTCAGCAGATTGGCATTCTCCGTGCTGATAACATTTATCAACTCGGAGGGGGATAAGGCTGAAAGAATCATACGGGCCGTATTGCCACCGATACCTGATACGGAAATCAACAGCAGAAACAACTCACGTTCTTGCTTGTCTGCAAAACCATAAAGGATATATGCATCTTCACGGATAGCTTCATAAATATATAGTTTGCAGCTTTTTTTTCCTTGTATGGCGGCATATGTGTTCAAGGAGATATTTGCGGCATACCCCAAACCGTTACAGTCTATAATTACGCTTGCCGGACTCAACTCGGCAATTTCACCTTTAATGTATTCTATCATATAATTATTATTCCTATTCTGCGAATGTAGGAATTATTATTGACTTTTAGTCTCTAAAAAAAGAAAAACTCTGTGAAACTTGAACTCTTCTATACTAAGATATAAATGAAAATGCTTACTTTTGCGCTCATAAAATAGAAAGTTGATAACTAAAATCGATAAAAAGATGAAAAAAGTAAGAGCAGCCATCGTTGGTTATGGCAATATCGGACATTTTGTACTTGAGGCATTACAAGCGGCTCCTGATTTTGAAATAGCCGGAGTAGTACGTCGTGCGGGGGCGGAGAACCGTCCTGCGGAATTGAGTGAGTATTCCGTTGTGAAAGATATTAAAGAGCTGAAGGATGTGGATGTGGCCATCCTTTGTACTCCTACACGTAGCGTTGAGAAATATGCTAAAGAGATATTGGCGCTTGGAATTCACACGGTAGACAGTTTCGATATTCATACCGGCATTCCGGCATTACGTCGTACCCTGGATACTGAAGCGAAAGCTCATAACACTGTTTCTATTATTTCTGCGGGTTGGGATCCGGGAAGCGATTCCGTTGTACGCACCTTGCTGGAAGCTATTGCGCCGAAGGGAATTACTTATACCAACTTCGGTCCGGGTATGAGTATGGGACATACGGTGGCGGTAAAAGCCATCGAAGGTGTAAAAGCTGCCCTCTCAATGACTATTCCTACCGGTACGGGTATACATCGCCGTATGGTCTACATCGAGCTGAACGACGGTTACGAATTTGAGAAAGTAGCTGCCGCTATCAAGGCCGATCCGTATTTTGTAAATGATGAGACGCATGTGAAACTTGTTCCGAGCGTAGACGCGTTGCTCGATATGGGACATGGTGTAAACCTGACCCGTAAAGGCGTTTCAGGAAAAACGCAGAACCAGTTGTTCGAATTCAATATGCGTATCAATAATCCTGCGCTTACCGCGCAAGTGCTGGTATGTGTGGCGCGTGCCGCAATGCGTCAGCAACCGGGTTGCTATACCATGGTTGAGATTCCGGTTATCGACCTTCTGCCGGGCGACCGCGAGGAGTGGATTGCACACTTGGTATAAGAATATAAAAAAACAGATGATGCGTTTATATGAAATGCACCATCTGTCAGTACTGAACACATCATCTGTTTGACCATAACAGACGATGTGTTTTTTTGTATCTTGTTATCAGAAGAAGAACCGGAGTATATCGTTAAAGTTTGCCCAGATTAGCAGGCCGAATAACAGGAACATTCCCACCATTTGTGCACGCTCCATAAACTTATCGCTGGGTTTGCGACGTGCTACAATCTCGTAGATGAGGAACAAAACATGTCCGCCATCCAATGCTGGAATGGGCAGAATGTTCATGAAAGCGAGTATAATCGAAAGGAATGCCGTCATGTACCAGAACTGATACCAGTCCCATGTTGCAGGGAATATACTGCCGATTGTTCCGAAACCGCCAAGTTGCTTGGCGCCCTCTTTAGAGAAAAGATACTTCATCTGGCTGACATAACCTTTCAGCGTATTTACCCCCAGAGTAACTCCGGCAGGAATAGACGCGAAGAAACTATATTCTTTCTTGACAACAGGCAGCAGCTTGTTTGTCTGCAGGGATGCGGCGATGCCGATTTGATATAAAGAATCTGCGGTCAGCGTTACGGTATCCGCTACTCCGGCTCTGACGTAAGTCAGGGTGAGGAGACGGCTGGTACTGTCGTCAGCCGCTTTTTGCCGGTTCTGCATTTCTTCTTTAAAGTCGAAGTAAGCAATATTGCGTCCGTCCAATTGCGTGATACTGTCGCCCGGTTGTAATCCGGCAAGTGCGGCAGGCTGTCCCGGCATAATACTGTCAATGACAAACGGGTAGCGGAATGAAGCGAAGCGAACACTGTCGGCAAGCAGGCGTTCCATCATATCTTCGGGAATGTATACGGATGCTTCCTGTCCGTCACGCAATACGGTAACCTGACGTGCATCGACGATGCTTGTCAGCATATCGCCTCCATAGCGTTCAAAAGGAACGCCGTCGGCGGAAACTAATATATCACCGTCACGGAAACCGATCGCTTTAGCCGTTTCGTTGAAGTCCATACCCAGCGGAGCTTTCTGCAAAGGTACATATTCGTCTCCCCAGGTGAAGAGTATCATGGAGTAGATGAACAACGCCAGCAGGAAATTGAACAATACACCGCCTACCATAATCAGCAGACGTTGCCATGCCGGTTTGGCACGGAATTCCCACGGTTGTACAGGCTGTTTCATCTGTTCGGTATCCATGGATTCGTCTATCATACCTGCGATTTTGACATACCCGCCTAAAGGTAACCAACCGATGCCGTATTCTGTTTCACTGTTTTTCGGTTTAAACTTGAACAGAGTGAACCACGGGTCAAAGAATAAACAAAATTTTTCCACTCGTGTCTTAAATAAGCGGGCGAAGAGGAAGTGCCCGCCTTCATGGATTATTACGAGCAATGAAAGGCTCATTATAAGTTGCAGGGCACGGATCAAGAATGTTTCCATCTAATTATTTACTATTTTATTATTTACAATTTAATTTTTAACTATCAGTTCTTTGGCTATTCGTCTGGCTTCTGCGTCAGTTGCTACATAGTCTTCGTAAGTAGGTTTCTGTATAAAAGAGACGCGTGCCATTGTCTTCTCAATGACATCGCTCATGCCGAGGAACGATATTTCGTCCCGTAAGAAAGCGGCTACTACCACTTCATTGGCGGCATTGACGATACATGGCATATTTCCCGCGCGATGCAAGGCTTCGTATGCCAGCGCCAGATTACGGAAACGTTTCGTATCCGGTTGCTCGAATGTCAGGTCTGTACATAGCTTGAAGTCCAGTCGGGGGAAAGACGCTTTCAGGCGTTCCGGATAAGAGAATGCGTATTGAATGGGCAATCGCATATCCGGCATTCCCAACTGTGCTTTTACCGCTCCGTCCTCAAACTGTACCATCGAGTGAATGACGGATTGCGGATGTACCACTACTTCTATCTGGTCGGGGCGTACGCCGAACAGCCATTTTGCTTCAATCACTTCAAAGCCTTTGTTCATCATGGAAGCAGAGTCTATTGTGATTTTGGCTCCCATATCCCAATTGGGGTGTTTCAAAGCCTGTGCTTTGGTTACGGTGGCAAGCTGTTCCATTGTACAAGTGCGGAACGGACCGCCGGAGGCTGTCAGTATAACTTTCTCGATGGGATTGCCTACCTCTCCGGCTAAACACTGGAATACGGCGGAATGTTCGGAATCCACCGGTAGGATAGGAGTGCCGCTGAAACGCGCCAAGTCATTGATGAGTTCGCCTGCTACGACTAATGTTTCCTTGTTGGCGAGGGCTATCACTTTGCGCGCGCGAATGGCGTTCATGGTCGGCTTCAGTCCGGCATAGCCCACCATGGCGGTCAGTACCATGTCGATAGGAGCTTCCGCTACAATTTGGCATAAAGCTTCTTCACCGGCATACACTTTAATCGGCAGGTCGGCAAGCGCGTCTTTCAGTTGTTGATATTTCGTTTCGTTTGCTATTACCACTGCTTCGGGCTTGAACTTGCGAGCCTGGGCAATCAGATCATCTACCCGGTTATTAGCAGTCAGTACATAGGCTTCGTATTGGTCGGGATGTTCCTCTATGACCTGTAATGCCTGTGTACCGATAGAACCGGTAGAGCCAAGTATGGCAATTTGTTTCTTCATCAGCTTTATGATTTCAGATTTATAAATTATACCTTATATCTTACTTTATATTTTATTTCTCATTCTCAAAATACAATATAAAGTTCCGGATTCACCGCCCTTCCTTTGTGCCACAACTCGAAGTGCAGATGCGGTCCGGTTGTCAGTTGTCCGGTATTTCCTACCAGAGCAATGGCTTCTCCGCCTTTTACGGTATCGCCTTCACGTTTCAACAGAGAACCGCAATGCTTGTAGACGGATACAAAATCCTGATTATGCTGTACTTCTATCAAATAACCGGTTTCGGCCGTGTAGGTGCTCAGAATGACCGTTCCGTCCAGAGTAGCCAATACGCTTTCTCCCGGATTGGCGGCTATATCCGTTCCGAAGTGTTTCTTTTCGGCATTGAAGGGAGATGAAATCATACCGCGGGTGGGGCGGTAGAATATCAGTCCGTCTACTTCGGGGCGTGAGGTGATACTTGTCAGGTTGTATTTTTCCGTTTCTTCGTACTGTTTACGGAATTCAGCCTCGCGTTGCGTACGTTCCATGAGTGAATCTTCCCGTACAGTCGTCAGCGAGTCAATGGAATGAACCGTATCGGCTTTTATTCTACCCTGGAAAATATCCTGAATATTCATTATGTACAGGTTTTGCCTGTCCACCAGTTGCTGGAGTGAATCCACACGCAGGGCGTTCTCTACGACCTGTGCGCGAATTTCACTGTTCATATATCCGGGCAGGTAATTGCGCAACGGAGTGAAAGCGACAATCAGAGAGGCGATAAGAAAGAGTACCGTCAGTACGGAAAGCAGTACGGAGATTCCGTTCAGTTTGGACACACGTAATGTGACAATATCCTCGAGGGTATTCTCGTTCGTAATGGTCAGCCTGTATTTGAACTTGATATTACTCCAGAAGGCTTTTCTTCTTTTTTTCTTCTTATTCGCTGTCACTTATAAACTTTTCTATTTATACTTTGAACCTTACACTTTACTGCCTTATTTACACCTCTTCCGTATCGTCCAAAGCGAGTAATCCTTCCGGTAAGTCTACCGTAATAACCTTATGCTTTTGGTCGATGTCCATAATAAAATCTTCCTGTGCCGGAATCAGCAATTCTTCTCCTTTATAATCTACCACGAACAGAGTGTTGATGGTAGAAGTATCTACATCCGTTACTTCACCCAGTTTGCCGTGATGCGCTTCTTCCATACGGAAACCTACGAAGAAATCCCAACTGAGTTCTCCCGGTCCGGCTTCTTCGGCATGTTTCACTGGAAAATAAACCTCAATGTTGGTAAACATCCGTGCGCGTTCCGCCGTATCTACTCCTTCGAGTTTGACGAGAGCCGTGGTGTCTGAGCGAAAACGGTATTCTTCGATAAAGAACGGAACGAATATCCCGTCCAGCAAGCAAATGAGATATTCAGCCTCTACACGGTCGAAAATATCATCCGTAAAGGTGAATGACAATTCTCCGTGAATGCCGTGAGGTTTGTTGAATATACCTATTTTATATACTTCTTCTTTTCGTATCATCTCGTTTTATCGCCTTATCACGTTTATATTCTCGTTATTCTCGCTCCGAGCGCATTCAGCCGTCCTTCTATGTTCTGATACCCCCGGTCTATCTGCTCGATGTTATGAATACGGCTGATACCGTCGGCGCTCATGGCGGCTATCAGCAAAGCGATGCCGGCACGGATATCCGGTGACGTCATATTACCGCCACGCAGTTTGAAGCCGTGATTATGTCCGATTACTACGGCACGGTGCGGGTCGCACAGAATGATTTGCGCTCCCATATCTATCAGTTTATCCACAAAGAAGAGGCGGCTCTCAAACATTTTCTGATGAATCAGCACACTGCCTTTTGCCTGTGTGGCGACTACCAGTAATACGCTCAGCAAGTCCGGTGTCAGGCCGGGCCAGGGAGCGTCGGCTATTGTCATGATAGAACCGTCGATAAAGGATTCTATCTGATAGGTGTCCTGTGCAGGTACATGGATATCATCACCCCGTTGTTCCATTTTGATGCCCAAACGCCGGAAACTGTCGGGGATGATACCTAAGTTTTCGTGCGAAACGTTCTTGATGGTTAGCTCGCTTTTCGTCATGGCCGCCATACCGATGAAGCTTCCTACTTCAATCATGTCCGGAAGAATGGTATGGTCTGTTCCATGCAGTTCGTCTACCCCCTCGATGGTGAGCAGATTGGAAGCGATGCCTTCTATTTTTGCGCCCATACGGTTCAGCATCCGGCATAGCTGTTGTATGTAAGGCTCGCAGGCGGCATTGTAAATGGTTGTTTTACCTTTCGCCAGTACAGCCGTCATTACGATATTGGCGGTTCCCGTTACAGATGCTTCGTCCAGCAACATATAGCTTCCCTGCAACTGCCGGGCGGATATTTCGTAGACTTCCCGCCTTTCGTTGTAAACAAAGTCGGCTCCTAAATTTCGTATACCGATGAAATGTGTATCCAAACGGCGGCGTCCTATCTTGTCTCCGCCCGGTTTGGAAATCATAGCTTTGCCAAAGCGCGCCACCATTGGTCCTACGAGCATAACCGAACCGCGCAGGCTGGAGCATCTTTTCAGGAACTCGTCGCTCTCCAAATAGGCAAAATCAACATTGGCCGCTTGAAAGCTGTATGTATCGATGCCTTTTTTCGATACGTTCACTCCCATATCCCGCATCAGCTGAATCAGGTTATTCACGTCCAGAATATCCGGTATGTTGTGCACTGTCACCTCTTCGGCAGTGAGCAGCGTGGCGCAGATAATCTGCAACACCTCGTTCTTCGCTCCTTGAGGATAAATGTCACCGGAAAGGCTGTGTCCGCCTTCTATTACAAATGAGGCCATGGAAGTAGTGGTTAGTGATTAGCGGTTAGTGATTAGTGATTAGTGATTAGTGATTAGTGGCGGAATGGTGATGTCGTATGGCGTTAAACGCTAATCGCTAATCACTAATCACTAACCACTAATCGCTTTATTTAGTATTTTCTTTTATTATTTCTATTGTTATTCCTGTTGTTCTGATTATTCATTTTCGGACGATAATTCTGCTCGATCCGTTCAGACATAAGGCGGAGAAGGCTATCGGTCATTTGCAGTTTGCCGTCGGACAGTTCTGCAAGGTCGTCCGCTATTTTGCGGTCGTCGATAGTATCCTTATTCCAGGACATATAGTCTTTCTTCATGTGGTTGCATATCAGTGCAACGAGATTTTGTTTCTCGTCTCCTTCGGGGAAGTCGATGGCTTTCTTAATCAGTACTTCCAAAGTACGGCCGTAGTGGCGGTAACGTATTTTGGTACTGGGATAAGGGACTGTTTCCGGTTTGGTTTTCAAATTATCTTTGCGGATAATTTCGTATGGATAATCAATGTCCAGCTTGAAGTCGGACATGATGGCAAGATGGTCCCAAAGTTTATGCTTGAAATCGGGTACATCACGCAAGTGGGGAAACATATTTCCCATGATGTTGATAATCGTGTTTGCACAACGTTGACGTTCGGAGCGGTCTTCGATTGTCAATGCATGGTCTACCATGTTTTGGATACTGCGTCCGTATTCGGGCAAAGGCATCCGTTTTTGTTGAGTATTATATTGCATAATCTTTTAGTAATTAACGATTGATGATTAGTGATTAATGATTAGTGTTTAGCGATTAGTAGGCTGCGCTATTATGCCGCATGGCATTAATCACTAATCACTAAACACTCATCACTAAATAAGTTTTTTCGGTTGGCTCGCTACGAACTCCTTCAAATAGAACGGTTCGAAGTAGGCGACGTCTTTAAAATCTTCTTCGGCTATTGCCTTTTCCGCCAGTGGAAACATCATGCTTGCCAGTGGACGGATGCCGTCGATGAAATGCGCATTGGGATGGACTATCTTTTCTTTGCATTTGGCCGCACCGTCACCGAAGAAGTAGACGGGGGACTTATCCAAGAACTCCCGGTATGAGTTTTCATCTACAATGTCCGCTGCTATGTCACGTACGGGTTTCAGTGCGCGGTCGTACACGGCGGCGTACACTTCCATGCGCCGGGCGTCAATCATAGGGCACAGCAATGCATCTTCCGGTAAATCGTCGTGATAAAGCAACACCGGCACGCATTGCACCTTCAGGGTAGGAAGGCCGATGAGAGGCAGGTTCCGGCCGTAACAAACGCCTTTCGCCATGGATACACCGATGCGTAATCCTGTGTACGAACCGGGGCCGCAACTTACGGCAACGGCATCCAGCGGCATGGCATGGCTGTCGGCAAACGACAACGCCTCGTCCACGAACACTCCCAATGATACTGCGTGTGAAGGACCGTTCAGGTCTTCTTTTTTGAAAACGTTCTGCCCGTCTTCGCTCACAGCTACGGAGCAGGCTGAAGTGGACGTTTCAATGTGCAAGATACATGACATAACTTCTATTCTGAATTTTATTGTGGCAAATTTACGTGATTTGTTTCGATTACACAAGTTGTTTGTAGGAAAGCTTGGTTTGACATTTGCTCAAAGAATTCTCAATGAATGCAATAAATAATCATTGAGAATAGCTATCTTTGTCGGATATTTTGGAGAAGAGTTACGGGCGAGAGAGATTTACGCGGATTGTAACTCTTTGATAATTAGCTAAGAAAATAAAATTATACTGTTATGATACAATCTATGACAGGCTATGGCAAAGCAACTGCCGAATTGCCCGATAAGAAAATCAATGTTGAAATTAAGTCGCTCAACAGCAAAGCTATGGATTTGTCTGCGCGTATCGCTCCGCTTTACAGGGAAAAGGAAATGGAAATCCGCAATGAAATATCCAGGATGCTGGAACGCGGCAAAGTCGATTTCAGCCTTTGGATTGAAAAGAAAGATGCGGAACAACTGGCCACTCCTATCAACCAGGAGTTGGTAGAGGCGTACTATAAGCGGATTAAGGAGATTTCCGCGTCTGCCGGTATCCCCGAACCTGCCGATTGGTTTGCTACACTGCTTCGTATGCCGGACGTAATGACGAAGAATGAAACGCAGGAATTGAGTGACAAGGAGTGGGCGGTGGCTCACGTAGCGGTAGAAGAGGCTATCGGGCATCTGATAGATTTCCGCAAGCAGGAAGGCGCGGCGTTGGAGAAGAAGTTCCGTGAGAAAATCGGAAATATAGCCCGGTTGCTTGAGTCGGTCGCCCCGTACGAGCAGGAACGGGTAGGAAAGGTCAAAGACCGTATCACGGATGCCCTTGAAAAGACATTGAGCGTAGATTATGATAAGAACCGTTTGGAACAGGAACTTATCTACTATATTGAGAAACTTGATGTCAATGAAGAGAAGCAACGTCTTTCCAATCATCTGAAATACTTTATCAGCACGCTCGAGAGCGGCAGCGGACAAGGCAAGAAGTTAGGCTTTATCGCGCAGGAGATGGGACGCGAAATCAATACTTTGGGCAGTAAATCCAATCACGCTGAAATGCAGAAGATTGTAGTGCAGATGAAAGATGAGTTGGAGCAGATTAAGGAACAAGTCCTGAATGTGATGTAAGGAACAAGTCCCGAATATTCATGCAGCGTATTAAATAGTAAATTGTCAATCGTCAAATAGCAAATACCATAGATGGGTAAACTGATTATATTTTCCGCCCCCTCCGGTTCGGGCAAGTCCACAATTATCAACTATCTGCTGACGCAGAACCTGAACCTGGCTTTTTCTATCTCCGCAACCAGCCGTCCGCCACGCGGCGCCGAACGGAATGGTGTGGAATATTTCTTCCTCACTCCCGAAGAGTTCCGGAGCCGCATCGCCAATGATGAATTTCTGGAATACGAAGAAGTGTATCAGGACCGCTTTTACGGAACGCTGAAAGCGCAGGTGGAAAAGCAGTTGGCGGCCGGACAGAATGTTGTATTCGACGTAGATGTAGTGGGCGGTTGTAATATCAAGAAATTCTACGGAGAGCGTGCCTTGTCCGTTTTTATCCAGCCGCCTTCGGTGGAAGAACTGCGGAAGCGTTTGGTAGGCCGCGGCACGGATGCTCCCGAAGTAATCGAGAGCCGTGTGGCGAAAGCCGAATACGAACTGGGTTTCGCGCTGAAGTTCGATACGGTGATTGTGAACGATGATTTGGAGACGGCTAAAGCGGAAGCTTTAAAAGTAATAACTCAATTCTTGAACCGATGAAGCGGACAAAAATCAAAAAGCTATCGCCGAGAGCCAATAAGCTCCTGTTAGTCCTGAATATCGTTCTGTTTCTGGGAGCTATTGTTTTGGCTATATTGAATGTCGACCTGAAGGAGTACACTCCGGCCGCAGCCATGCTTATCGTGATGTTCATAAGCGGCGTAAATATTTACGGCTGTTGGAAGCGTCTGAAAGGAGAACTTTGACAGCATAGTCTCCGGCATTTTTTAATTCTCAATTCTTAATTTTTAATTTACCAAGTGAATATAGGTATTTTCAGCGGTTCGTTCAATCCGGTACATATCGGACATCTGGCTCTTGCCAATTATCTTTGTGAATACGAAGGGTTGGACGAGGTTTGGTTTATGGTGACTCCGCATAATCCGCTGAAAGAAGAAGTTTCTCTGATGAGCGATGAGCTTCGCCTGAAGCTGGTGCGGCTTGCCATCGAGGGGTATCCCAAGTTCCGGGCTTCCGATTTCGAGTTTCATCTGCCGCGCCCGTCTTATACCGTCCATACGCTTGATAAATTGAAACAGGCTTACCCGCAGGATACTTTTCACCTTATCATAGGTTCTGATAACTGGGCGCTCTTTTCCCGCTGGTATCAGTCGGAGCGTATTCTTGCGGAAAACTTTATTCTTATTTATCCCCGTCCCGGTTATGCGGTGGACGGGAATACTTTACCTCAAAATGTAAAACTGGCCTCTTCGCCCACATTCGAAATAAGTTCTACTTTTATCCGCCAGGCGATGGAAGAGGGCAGGGACGTGCGCTATTTCCTGCATCCGGCTGTCTATGAAGCGTTGAGACAAACTAATCTGTAAAATAAATGAATAACTTAGAGAATTCGCAGGCGCCTTACAACTTCGGTGTATGTGCCTCTGCCGATTGTACGAAACGCTTTACCTGCCTGCGCTATATAGCCTTGCAGAACGCTTCCCCGCAATATCCGTTCCTGCCTACGCTTAGTCCCCGGAAGTTGGAGTCGATGAAAGGAGAGTGCGAATATTACCGTCCGAATACGCCGGTGCGCTACGCCCGCGGTTTCACCCGGGTGGCAGAGTTGCTGACGGTTCGGGTGGCGGGCACATTCCGCTTGCGGCTTATTTCCTACTTCGGACGTAAGAACTATTACCTCGCCCGTAAAGGGGAATACCTTATCGACCCTGCCGCCCAGCAGTACATTGTCAGCCAGGCGGAAGCTCTCGGCCTGCGGCTTGATGACTACTTCGACGAGTATGTAGAACGGTATGATTGGTGGGGATAGCCGGCTGAAATGCAGCGTAATGTGGCTGCCCCATGGCGGGAATTCCGGTTTCCTTAAAGGGAAACGTCAGTTTCCTACGGTAGAAACTTCGGTTTCCCTGCTTGGAAATTCGGGTTTCCTTTAAGGGGAACGGGCGTTTCCATTAGGGAAACAGCCGTCTTCTCCGGTGGAAACGGAAATGTGCCTTATTCAAGGCATTCGTCGAGGTCGCGTATAATCTGCTCTTTGTCCATGTGCTGTCCTATGAAGACTATCTTCTGCATACGGTCTCCGTACTTATCATCCCAGTCACGCATCAGGCCGGGTTCCTGACGCATTAATTCAATCAGATCTTCTTCGGGTGCTGTGGCATACCACAAGCCGGCTTCGGTCAGTTGCTTCTGGGTGCCTGCCTGTTCAAAGAGGTAGGACATGTCGCGGTTGTGGCTGAAATAGCATACGCCTTTGGCACGGATGATGTTGCGGCTCCATCTGGTGGCGATGAAGTGGTCGAATTTGTGAATGTCGAATGCCGGACGGCGGTAGTAAACGAAAGTGCCGATGCCGTACTCTTCCACTTCGCCCCCTTCGTGATGGTGATGATGGTGTCCGTGCGCTTCGTGACGGTGCTCGTGTTCTTCGTGAGGATGCGCATGCCCGTCTTCATGGTGGCGGTGATGTCCGTGCGCTTCTTTCTCTTCCTCTTCGGTGGCCTGTTTCTCTATTCCGCGAATCCATCCCGCCGAAGTAGCCACCCGTTCAAAGTCGAACATGCCTGTATGGATAATCTTCTTTAAATTCACATCCGCGTAATTGCATTCGATGATTTCGGCCGCGGGTTGCAGGGTACGTATAATCAGCTTGATGCGTTCCAGCTCTTCGGGCTTTACTTCCGCCGCCTTGTTCAGAAGAATGATATTACAGAATTCAATCTGCCGGATGATAAGATTTTCAATGTCTTCTTCGTCAATCCCTTTCCGGGTAAGGTCGTCGCCGCAGGAGAATTCGTTTTGCAGGCGCAGGGCGTCCACTACGGTAGTGATGCAGTCCAAGCGGCAGATGCCATACTTGGTGTACATGCCGCCCAGGCGGGGAATGGAGCAGATGGTCTGCGCGATGGGTTCCGGTTCGCAGATGCCGCTGGCTTCGATGACGATATAATCGAAACGCTCCATCCGCATGATTTCGCCTATTTGCTCTATCAAGTCCGTTTTCAGCGTACAACAGATGCAACCGTTTTGAAGCGCAACGAGGCTTTCGTCTTTCTTGCCCACAACGCCGCCTTTTTGGATGAGGTCTGCATCGATGTTTACCTCGCCTATGTCATTGACGATAACCGCGAATCTGATACCTTGTTTATTGGCGAGAATATGGTTTACCAAGGTCGTTTTGCCACTGCCCAGATAACCGGTAAGGAGCAGTACGGGAATTTCTTTTGTTGTCATATCGTTTTGAAATCTCTTTTAACGGGGAGTAAATGTAGACAATATTATTAAATAAAAAAATAGAGGCGGGGAACATTGTATCTTCCCGCCTCTGTTTTATTATACTATGGCTGCCTGTTCTTACAGAATACCTTGTGCCATCATGGCCTTGGCTACTTTCATGAATCCGGCAACGTTAGCGCCCTTCACATAGTTCACGTAACCGTTCTCTTCCGTACCGTATTGCACGCAAGCGGCGTGGATATTCTTCATGATGCTTTTCAGCTTCTCGTCTACTTCTTCGGAGCTCCAACCCAGTTTGATGGAGTTCTGAGTCATTTCCAGACCCGATACCGATACACCGCCGGCGTTGGCCGCCTTACCCGGAGCATACAGAATCTTGGCTTCCTGGAATACTTTGATGGCTTCGGGAGTAGAAGGCATGTTGGCACCTTCGGATACCGCCATTACACCGTTGGCGATAAGTTTTCTGGCATCGTCACCGTTGATTTCATTCTGAGTGGCGGACGGCAAGGCAATATCCGCTTTTTCACTCCAGGGACGTGCGCCTTCTACGTATTTAACGCCCGGATATTGCTCTGCATATTCGCGGATACGTCCACGGTAGAGGTTCTTCAACTCCATGATGTAATCCAGTTTTTCACGGTCGATACCTGCGGGGTCGTATATGTAACCGTCGGAGTCGGACATCGTTAAAACTTTACCGCCCATTTCCAATACTTTCTCGGCAGTGTACTGGGCTACGTTACCCGAACCGGAAATCAGACAGGTCTTACCTTTAAGGTCTGTGCCTTTGGTTTTCAGCATTTCCAGCAAGAAGTAGATGTTACCGTAACCCGTAGCTTCCGGACGGATCAGCGAACCGCCGAATTCGCGGCCTTTTCCTGTAAATGTTCCGGTAAACTCGTGTGTCAGTTTCTTGTACATACCGAACATGAAACCTACTTCACGGCCGCCTACACCGATGTCACCGGCGGGAACGTCAGTCTCGGGACCGATGTGACGCCACAGTTCCAGCATGAAAGCCTGAACGAAGCGCATAACCTCTGCGTTTGACTTGCCGCGCGGAGAGAAGTCCGAACCGCCTTTACCGCCACCCATAGGCAGGGTAGTCAGTGAGTTTTTGAAAGTCTGTTCGAAAGCAAGGAATTTCAGAATGGACAGGTTCACGGAAGCGTGGAAGCGGATACCGCCTTTGTACGGACCGATGGCGTTGTTGTGCTGTACACGGTAACCCATGTTGGTTTGTACGTTACCCTTGTCATCCACCCAAGTAACACGGAATTGGTAAACGCGATCGGGGATGCAAAGACGTTCAATCAGATTGGCTTTGTCAAACTCCGGATGTTTGTTGTACTCTTCTTCAATGGTAGAAAGAACTTCTTCTACTGCCTGATGATACTCCGGTTCGTTGGGGAACCGTCTTTTCAAATCTTCTAATACCTTAGCTGCATTCATAATCTATTTCTTTAAATTGGTTACATATTTGTGTTATAAAGTGGTGATGCGGTAGGGTGATGGCGTCGCTTTTGTATCATCGTGCGATGAACATAAGTGTAAGCCTCATCACTTTATTACCTTATCGCTTTATCTCTCGTTGCGGTTGCAAAAGTAAACATAAAAATGATACAAGCAAACAATTTATAAAGAAAATGCGGGATAAAACAGCAAAAATGTTGTTTTATCCCGCAAAAAGGAATAAAAAGATATTATTTATCCTCTTTTGAGAGCTTTTATTACAGGAATGAATACCAATGCCGCCGAAATGATAAGCGTTAGAATGATTGGCCCGTCAATTCGTTCGGCGGAAGTCAAGACGATGTAACAAAGTGCCGCCCAAAGAAGCGTAATGCAAACTATTTGGAATTTGGATAATCGTCTTTTCATTTACCGGCTTTCTTTTTATCTACAATGGCGTCGATAACCGCCACCGCAGTGATGTTTACTATATCGCGTACGGAGCTTTCAAAGTCGGTGAAGTGGATAGGCTTGTTCAACCCCATTTGTATCGGGCCGATAAGCTCGGAATCCATATCCATTGTCTGCAACAATTTGTATGCGGAGTTGGCGGAGCTCAGGTTCGGGAAGATAAGCGTATTCACATCCTTTCCTTTCAGACGGGTGAAGGGGTATTTGGCATCGCGCAGTTCGCGGTTCATGGCAAAGTTCACTTGCATTTCACCGTCAATGGCAAGGTCGGGATAGTTTTGCTGCATATAGTCCACGGCTTCGTGCACGCTTACCGGACTTCCTTCTTTGTCTGTTCCGAAATTGGAGTAGCTCAACATGGCCATAACGGGCGTATGGTTGAAGAAGCGTACGGTATATTCCGACAGTTTGGCGATATCAATCAGTGTTTCCGCGTTGGGATGGCGGTTGATGAGCGTGTCGGCAAGGAAGTACGTACCTTTTTTGGAGTTAAGGATGTGCATGGTACCGAAATGCTTGTATTCCGGACGGATGCCGATTACTTCTTTGGCTACCTTGATGGTATTGCTGTATTTGGTGTACAATCCGGTGATGAAAGCGTCGGCCTCGCCGGTTTCCACCATCATCATACCGAAGTAGTTGCGCTCGAACATCTTGTCGTTGGCTTCTTCGTAGGTAACGCCTTCGCGGGCACGCTTTTCGGAAAGGATACGTGCATAACGCTCGCGGCGTTCCGATTCGTCAGGATGGCGCAGGTTTACGATTTCGATGCCTTCGAGGCTGAGGTCGAGTTCTTTCGCCAATTTCTCGATTGCTTCGTCATTACCTAATATAATAGGGTGGCAGATACCTTCGGCTTTGGCTTCAACGGCAGCTTTCAGCATATTCGGGTGAATGCCTTCGGCAAAGACTACGCGCTGCGGGTTGCGGCGGGCAGTGTCGTAGAGCTGGCGGGTGAGTTTGCTTTCGTAGCCCATCAGTTCGCGCAGTTGCAGTTTGTAGGCATCCCAATCTTCGATGCTCTTGCCGGCTACGCCGCTGTCCATGGCGGCTTTGGCTACCGCGCAAGATACTTCGGTGATGAGGCGCGGGTCTACCGGTTTCGGGATGAAGTATTCAGGACCGAAAGTGAAGTTGTTTACATGGTAGGCCTCGTTCACTACATCGGGTACGGGTTGCTTGGCGAGGTTGGCGATGGCGTGTACCGCGGCAATCTTCATTTCCTCGTTGATGGCTTTGGCTTGCGTGTCGAGCGCGCCGCGGAAGATGTAGGGGAAGCCGATGACGTTGTTTATCTGGTTCGGATAGTCGGAACGCCCGGTAGACATCAATACATCCGGGCGTGCGGCCATGGCGTCTTCGTAAGATATTTCCGGAGTAGGGTTGGCAAGGGCGAACACAATGGGATGGTCGGCCATGCTGCGCACCATATCCTGTGTCAATACATTGCCTTTGGACAGGCCGAGGAATACGTCGGCGCCTTTGATGGCTTCGGCAAGGGTATGCACGTCGCGACGGTCGGTTGCAAAGTAACGTTTCTGTTCGGTCAGGTTTTCGCGGTCGCTGGTGATGACGCCTTTGCTGTCCAGCATCAGGATGTTTTCACGGCGCGCGCCGAGCGACTCGTATAGCTTGGTGCAAGAGGTGGCGGAAGCGCCTGCGCCGTTCACCACGATTCTTACATCTTCAATCTTCTTGCCTGCCACTTCCAGGGCGTTCAGCAGTCCGGCGCTGGAGATGATGGCTGTACCATGCTGGTCGTCGTGCATCACGGGGATGTCGAGCTCTTCTTTCAGACGGCGTTCTATTTCAAAACATTCGGGAGCTTTGATATCTTCCAGATTGATACCGCCGAAAGTGGGGGCGATTGCCTTGACCGCTTCGATAAACTTATCGGGGTCTTTTTCGTTCACTTCAATATCGAATACATCGATACCGGCATAAATTTTGAATAACAGCCCTTTTCCTTCCATAACGGGCTTGCCGCTGAGCGCGCCTATGTCGCCCAAACCGAGAACGGCGGTTCCGTTGGAAATTACAGCTACCAGATTACCTTTTGCTGTATATTTGTACGCGTCTTGCGGATTCTTCTCGATTTCGAGACAAGGTTCCGCAACGCCCGGAGAATAAGCGAGTGAAAGATCGGTTTGTGTACTGTAGGGCTTGGTCGGCACTACCTCAATTTTCCCCGGTTTGCCTTGCGAGTGATAAAGCAAGGCGGCTTCTTTGGTTATCTTAGCCATGGTAGATTAGTTAAAATGGTTATAATTTGGTCGCAAATTTAGAGATAAAAGTTCTAAATTGTAGCTTGTGACTGATAATTTCTATTAGATTTATCAGTAAATAAACTAAAAATGCTTATTTTTGGCAGTAGATTTAAGTAATTACCCCCGATTATTAACTTAACACAAGTATTTTATGAAAATTTTGAAACTTCCTCTTGCAGGATTATTGTTTTGCACCGTGCCGTTTTGGACGGGATGCGGAACGAGTGACAAATCCGAAGCTCCGGTTTCCCTGACCTGGGAAATGGGGGCGAGCGACATTGCTCCCGGCTATTATGAGAACTCCTTTGTTCTTAAAAACATCTCCGATGCTCCTCTTCCCAAAGATTGGACAATCTATTATTCACAGCTTCCCCGCAATGTGAAGCAGGCGGGGAATCCTGCCGTTAAGGTGGAGTCGGTGAACGGAAACTTCTTTAAGATGTATCCGACGGAAAGCTTCACTTCGCTGGCACCCGGCGATTCCATGCGTATCACTTTCCTGTGTTCTTACAAGCTGGACCGGAACTCGCATGTGCCCGAGGGTACTTATTGGGTAGCTGCGACAGACGGTAAGGAAGGCAAGCCGCTTCCCGTAACGCTGAATGCGCTTGGGCTGCCCTCGCCGGAATCACTGCCCGGCTATCCGGATGCGGTTAAGATATACGAATCGAACCTCCGTTTGGCGCATGCGCCGGCTTTGAAGCAGTCGGATATATTGCCGTCGGTAAAGAAAGTAACGCCTGCCGAGGGTGGTGTTGTGCTGGACGGTAAGGTGGCTTTGGTTTATCCGGACGAGTACGCCGGCGAGGCGAAGCTGCTGAAAGAGAAACTGTCCGCCTTGTATGGTTTGGAGATAGTTGGCCAAGCTCCCGTCACAATTGCTTTGGAAACTTTGGCCGACAAGGCGAAAGCTGTGAACGATGAATACTATGATATGGTTATAGGCAGCGACCGGATAAAAATCAGCGCCGCCACGCCGCACGGAGTTTTCAACGGTACGCAGACTTTGCTGGCGATGCTGAAAGATAAAAAAGCGCCGTACCGGCTGGACGCCATGTCCGTGGAAGATTATCCCGACCTTTTGTACCGCGGGCAGATGATAGACATTGCCCGTAACTTCACTACCGCGGACAATCTGAAAAAGCTGGTGGATATTTTCGCTTCTTACAAAATGAATGTGCTTCATTTCCATTTTGCGGATGACGAAGCATGGCGTCTGGAAATTCCGGGACTGGAAGAACTGACGGCCGTAGGCAGCCGTCGCGGACATACCACTGACGAGAGCCGATGCCTCTATCCCTGTTACGATGGCGGCTATGACCCGGATGCCTCAACGGTAGGCAACGGACATTACTCCCGCGAGGATTTCATCGGTTTGCTACGTTACGCCGCTGAAAGGCATATCCGCGTCATACCGGAAATAGAATCTCCCGGACATGCCCGTGCGGCTATCGTTTCCATGAAAGCACGTTACAACAGGTATAAGGATACGGATATGGAAAAGGCCGCCGAATATCTGTTGAGTGAGCCGGAAGATACTTCCCGCTATGCGTCCGTGCAGTATTATACGGACAATGTGATAAATGTGGCCATGCCTTCCGCCTACCGCTTTATGGAGAAAGTGATTCAGGAACTTGCGGCTATGTATGAGGAAGCCGGAGTACCGCTGACTACGGTGCATCTTGGCGGTGATGAGGTGGCGCGCGGCGTATGGCTGGGTTCTCCCAAGTGCCGGGCATTGATGAAAGAGGAAGGTATGACGAAACCGCATGATTTGGCAGAGTATTTCATCACGCAAATGGCCGGCATCATGCAAAGGAACGGTCTGAAGTTCAGCGGGTGGCAGGAAGTGGCTTTGGGGCATACCGAAGAGGCTCACCGGCAATTGCGGACTCAGGCGGCAGGCGTGTACTGCTGGAATACGGTTCCGGGCTACGATGAAGTGGTTTATCAGATTGCCAATAACGGTTATCCGGTGATTCTCTGCAATGTGGGCAATTTCTATATGGATATGGCTTACAACGGGCATCCTGATGAGCGCGGGCTCGACTGGGGCGGCTATGTGGATGAGGCAATCTCTTTTTCCATGCTTCCTTTCAGCATCTATCGTTCATTGCGTACGGACGGAGCAGGGGATTCTGTTGATTTGGATAAAGCGGAAAAAGGAAAAACTGTTCTGACGGCAGAAGGCCGAAAGAATATTCTGGGTGTACAAGGTCAGCTGTTTGCCGAAACAATCCGTAGCTTCAGCGGTGTGGAATATCTTCTTTTCCCGAAAATCATGGGATTGGCAGAGCGTGGTTGGAATGCTTATCCGGCATGGGAAAAACTGCGAGGCGCACAGGAACAACAAGCTTTCGACAAAGCGCTGGCGCTGTATTATGAAAAAATCAGTGATATGGAAATGCCTTATTGGGCGAAGAACGGTATCAATTTCCGCCTGCCGCATCCGGGATTGCTGGTGAAAGACGGTACACTTTACGCCAATACAGCCATTCGAGGCGCTGAAATACGTTATACAATGGATGGTTCAGAACCGAGTGTAAATTCCGCTTTGTGGGAAATGCCGGTGAAGTGCGATGCTTCGGTCGTTAAGGCAGGGACATTCTATCAGGGTAAGGCGAGTTTGCCGATTACGTTGAAAGTGGAATAAGACTTCCGGCTTATCAGGCCGAAATCATCTGAAAAAGGTTTTGCACCACAGCGATATTTCTTTTTCGCTGTGGTGCAAAATTTATTTGGTTACGCATTCAGCGCTTGCTCTATATCAGCGATAATGTCATCCGCGTTTTCAATACCCACCGAGAAGCGGATAAGGTCGGGACGGATACCGGCTTCCAACAGTTGCTCGTCAGAAAGCTGACGATGCGTATGGCTGGCAGGGTGAAGCACGCAGGTACGCGCATCGGCAACGTGGGTTACGATAGCAGCCAGCTTCAGTGAATCCATAAATTTGATGGACACCTCACGACCGCCTTTCAGCCCGAAGGAGATAACGCCGCACGAACCGCCCGGCATGTATTTCTGTGCCAACTCGTAGTACTTATTGTCGGGCAGGCCGCAATAGTTTACCCATGCCACTTTGTCATTCTTAGAAAGGTATTCGGCGACTTTCTGGGCATTGCCGCAATGTTGAGGCATACGCAGGTGCAGCGTTTCCAGACCGAGGTTCAGCAAGAACGCGTTCTGTGGAGACTGGATGCTGCCGAGGTCGCGCATCAACTGCGCCGTAGCTTTCGTGATGTAAGCCAGTTTGCCGAAAGCTTTTGTATAAGTGAGCCCGTGATACGATTCGTCCGGAGTGCAGAGGCCGGGGAATTTGTCGGCATGCGCGTCCCAATCGAAATTACCGCTGTCTACAATTGCGCCGCCTACGCTGGTGGCGTGTCCGTCCATGTATTTGGTGGTGGAGTGGACTACTATATCGGCTCCCCATTCAAACGGGCGGCAGTTGATAGGAGTGGGGAAAGTGTTATCTACAATCAACGGCACCCCATGCTTGTGGGCGATGCGGGCAAACTTTTCGATATCGAGAACCTCCAGCGTTGGGTTGGAGATCGTTTCGCCGAACAAGGCTTTGGTATTCGGACGGAAAGCTGCGGAGATTTCCTCTTCGGGCGCATCCGGGTTGACAAAAGTCACGTCGACGCCCAGTTTTTTCATTGTTACGCCAAACAGGTTGAATGTTCCGCCATAGATAGTGGATGAGCATACGAAGTGGTCGCCTGCCTGACAGATGTTGAAGATAGCATAGAAATTCGCAGCTTGTCCGCTCGATGTCAGCATAGCGGCTACACCGCCTTCAAGAGCGGCTATCTTGGCGGCAACGGCATCGTTCGTAGGATTCTGCAGACGGGTGTAGAAGTAACCGCTGTCTTCGAGGTCGAACAGACGAGCCATTTGTTCGCTGGTGTCATATTTGAAAGTTGTACTTTGATAAATGGGGAGTACACGGGGTTCACCCTTTTTAGGAGTCCACCCTGCCTGTACGCACAGTGTCTCCGGCTTGAATTGCTTTGCCATAATGCTATCTGTTTTTAGAGTTTCTTTTCTTTAAAACGCGTAAGTTGTCGCAAAAGTAGGGAAAAAAATATAAATTTGTACGCGTGAATGGTAAAATGCAATAATTTAGCAGTTGAAAATTTACTGCCGATACGAATAAATGACGAATAACGGGAATATGAAACGTATATTTTGCTTGCTGGCTATCCTCTTTTGTACTTTTCTTGTTTTTGAGGTCTCTGCTCAGGGAGAATATGCCACACCCAAGGCGGGTGAGGGTATTTCCGCTTTTCTGGAGCGGAACAAGCGTCCCGGAAAAGCCTGCTATAACGAGTTTATGAAGCTGAACGAGAAACGTCTGCGTGGAAAAGAGGAACTGCGATTGGGAGTGAAGTATATATTGCCTCCCTTGAAGAAGGGGACTTCTGCCGCCGCTTCATCCAAATCTGCCGCCGGCAAAAAGGGAGCGGTTCGGGAACGGTTGTTCGGGAAGAAACTGGCTGATGTGAAAGTGACTTCCAACCGCTTACAGGGCGCTTGCTTCTATGTAGTCAGCGGGCATGGCGGTCCCGACCCGGGAGCTATCGGGAAAATAGGAAAGGTGGAGTTGCATGAGGATGAATATGCCTATGATGTTGCCTTGCGCCTTGCCCGTAACCTGATGCAGGAAGGGGCGGAAGTACGTATCATCATTCAGGATGCCAAAGACGGGATTCGCGACGACCGCTATCTTTCCAACAGTAAGCGGGAAACTTGTATGGGAGAGGCTATTCCGCTGAATCAGGTAGCCCGTCTGCAACAGCGTTGTGCCAAAATCAATGAACTCTATCGGAAAGACCGTCAGAAATATAAGTATTGCCGGGCCATCTTTCTGCACGTAGACAGCCGTAGCAAGAGCGCGCAGACGGATGTCTTCTTTTACCATGCTCCGAAAAGCGTGTTGGGAAAGAAGCTGGCGGTTACCATGAAAGAAACTTTCGAGTCGAAGTACGACAAACACCAGCCGAACCGCGGGTTTGAGGGGACTGTCAGTTCACGCAACCTTTATGTATTGCTGAAAGCCGCGCCGACTTCCGTTTTTGTGGAATTAGGCAATATCCAGAATACGTTCGACCAACGTCGTTTCGTTATCAGCTCCAACCGCCAGGCTTTGGCAAAGTGGATGATGGAAGGATTTATCGCGGATTATAAGCGGACGAAGTAGGATTACTTGCGCACTTTGCCCGTGCCGTTTTCGTGCAGGATGACTACTGTCACTGCCGTCACAATCAGGGCGATTCCGATAGCGCTGCTCCATGTGAAGCTTTCTTTGAATACGCAACATCCGATGACTATGGCGGTCAGAGGTTCCAATGCTCCGAAGATGGATGTAAGCGTGGGGCCTACATGTTTGATTGCCTTTACCAGACTGATATTGGAAACGGCCGTTGCCGGTATTGCCAGTCCGAGGATGTTCAGCCATGCATGGCCGTCTGTTGCCGGTCGGATGCCGTCTGTCAGACAGCCGCCTATAATATAGAATAGGGTTCCGAATCCCATGACATAGCAGGTCAGTGCCGTAGACGGGATGCTGGCAGCGCGGCTTTTCCGTACACCTATAATATATCCGCCGTACGAGAATATGGAAATGGCGGCGGCGATCAGTCCTGTTGCAGTATCTCCGCCTTTGAAATCTATCTCGCCCGATGACAGTAACGCCGCGCCTATCAATGAAATGAACACTGCAAACAGGATGGAGAAAGACTTCTTTTCCTTGAAAAACAGCATCATGGTAAGCGCTACCGCCAGAGGGTACATGAAGTGAATGGTGGATGCTACGCCGCTGGCAATATTTTGGTAGGCTATCACGAGGCTGAATGAGGTGGTGGCTCTGAACAGGCTTAGTATGAATACGGTCTGCCAGTCTTTCCCGGTGATTCGGAACCGCTCTCCCAATATGATGCCGGCAATTGCCAAAATGAGTGAAGCGATTCCCCAGCGGTATGTCAGCACTTCAAAGGATGAGAATCCCGCTACCAACAATGATATGCTGAAGAAAGGCGCCAGTCCGAATGTGGACGAGGAGAGTGCCGCATATAGAAAACCTTTTATAGTAGTGTTTTGCATCTTTTTCTTGAAAATTAAACGATATACCGGAACCTATCTCTTTCATCGTTTGTTTGTTCCGCATAATGATTTGCAAAATTAGTGAATAAAAGCGTACATGCGAATGGTACGTGCATATTAAAAAATGAAAGGAAACCTTATGAGAAAGAATTTAATGTTTGCGGGAGCGTTTGCGGTTACTCTTATGTTGACTGCTTGCGGTAGCGGTGTTCAGCGGAAAACTTCCGAAAAATATTCTGCTGCGGAAGTGGAACAGGCGGATAAGGTGATGAAGTACTACAATGCCTCGCTCGCCCTATTGAAGAATTTGGTGGTGGAGAAGGATGTGAATTCCGTATTGGGATATATGGAACAGAATGGGGATGCGCCGATACTGACGGCTATTGTTTCTCCGGCTTTCTCTCAGAAAGATTCTGCATCGGTCGTCAACCCCGGTACGTATTTTAATGAAGAGACCCGGCGCAATCTGAAACAGAATTTTATGCAGTTGTTTCAGGTTAGAA
The DNA here is from genome assembly GCF_015555825.1 of Bacteroides clarus. Classification (NCBI taxonomy): domain Bacteria; kingdom Pseudomonadati; phylum Bacteroidota; class Bacteroidia; order Bacteroidales; family Bacteroidaceae; genus Bacteroides; species Bacteroides clarus. The sequence continues at coordinate 144,766 of NZ_JADNLF010000010.1, forward strand.
AGCAATTTTATGCTAATTTCAATCGGTATCTTTCCTCGCTGAAAGCAAAAGATAAGTCTACTGCCGATAAACTGCTGCCTGTTAATTACCGGCTGAGCGTCGAGATGGCGGAGTATAAAGAGAATATTCTTGATATGCTGTCTCCTTTTACCGAGGAAGCGCAGAAGGTATTGCTGAATGATAACCCGATGAAGGAACAGATACTTGCCATGAACAGGATGTCTGCCACGATGCAGAGTATTCTGCAATTGTGTATGCGCAAACCCTCTCCCGATATGGCCCGGCTGGATATGAAAATGATGAAGTTGGTTATTCAGTTGGACATTGCCGAACGTTTGCCGACGGTGGAAGGACATCCTCGAGAGATGAAGACTTTCCGGGACTTTCTGGCTCATGCCGAGACATTCATGAAGGAAGTACAGCATATCAAGTCCCAGGGAAGTTATACGACAGACGAGATGGAGACCTTAGGTACGTATGGACTGAGCCTGAACTAAGGCTGTCTTAGGCTCAGTCCATAGGCCTCCTTTCTTTATCTTACAAATCCGTTTTTATAGAAATCATAGGATTCATGAATTCTTTCCGGCGTATCGGCTTTTAACAACAAAAGAAGCTCGCGACAGAATTCCAGCTGCCCGGTGCCGTTGGCTGTGACGATATTTTGGTCGCTGACGGCCTGCTTCTCTTCATAACCGGTTTCGTTGGTATAGTTCTGTTCACCCCAAAGCTTCAACTGTTGTATGGTATTTCCCGTATGTTTTACGTTATTAAGGAAGCCGTGCTTTGCCATGAAAGAGGCGGCATTGCAGATGGCGCCAATGATTTTTCCACGTTGTAGAGCATCCTTCACCAAAGGAACCACTTGTGCCGCTTCGGGAGAATTCCATTGCATGCCGCCTATCAGTATCAATGCCGCATAATCTGTGGGCATCGTCTGGAAACTATAATCGGGTAGCGTACGGAAACCGCCGATAGAACGCACAGCATCCAATGTCGGGGCAACGACTTTTGGGGTATACATCACTTCGCTGCCCGGCATTACTCCCATGTTCAGGCAGGCTGCTATGAAAGCGCCTTCCCAGTCGGCATATTCATTTAATATTATAAACAATACTTCTTGCTTCATTTTTGTTTTTGTTTAGTGCTTCACAAAAGTACGAATACTAAATCATAAACTTATAAATATTATAATGAAAGTTCGGTATCGAAATTTATTCTATAGGAATATAAATCTCTGTTAACAGTTCATCCGGTGCTGTTTCTGCAGGATTGTTCAGATATCGTTCGGCACTGGCTTCATTTCTGAAAGTACATTCCATTTCAGGGATATATTTTCCATAGATTGTATCGTACACGGCTTGCAGGTGCTCATAAGACCCCTTATATAGGAATATGGCGTAACGTCCTGCCGGAAGCTGTTTGAAGCCGATATCACCTTTAGGTGTTACGGCAGCTGGCATAACCATACATACATCGGTACGCAGTTTTTCTACCGGAGTTACTTTGGGGTCATCATGATAAATACAATAGGGCATCACTTCTCCCATTGGCAGTTTCTCCTCTTGGATAAACTGTTGAAGGCGTATCCATGTGCCGCAATAATCATTCAGTTTATAGTCTCCGAATAATCGGATATAAATCACGTTTCGGGCCGGGAGCTCTTTGATTTCTCGTTTTAGTTTGAGTTCCGGACGGATAATGGCTGGTTTCATAATTACAAAGTTTTTATTGTTACGATATTCTAAAGGTGAAATACCATAGAACTGTTTGAACACTTTAGACAACGACGAGGGTGACGAATAACCGATGCGATAAGCGATGTCGGCTATCGGCAGTTCGGAATGACGCAACAACCGTGCAGCTGCTTCGGTACGTGTCCGGACAATAAACGTACCTATGGGTTCGCCCAAAAAAGCTTTCATGATGCGGTGAAAGTAGAAAGGAGAGAAATGGGAAATCTTGGCCAGTGATTTCAGGTCGATTTCTTCTCCGAGGTGGAGATTGATATAATCTACCACTGCATTCACACATTTTTGATACTCTTCCCGGGTTGTCTTCTTGGTTTCCATATATTCTATCGGTTTGTTCACGATGCAAAAATAAGGGGAAAAGGGATAGAGGACTTGTCCGATGTTGCTATAAATATGGTTTATCACATATTTATTGAACGGAAGGTTGTTAATAATCATTGTTTAGTTTGTCTGTAAAGATAAAATATATGTACTTTTGCAATGGAATTATATTATATAAATAGCTTTTGAAAAAGTATATGAAAGGAGCTTTACTTATTTTAGGACGCGGTATAGGGCAGGTGATGTTTCAGAATAATGCACTGTCAGGGTTATTAATGTTGGTAGGTGTTCTTCTGAATTCTTGGCAAATGGCCTTGTTGGCGATTGCAGGTAATGTTGTAAGTACATTGGCGGCTTATTTTTCCGGTTATAGTCGCGAAGATATACGGAACGGACTTTACGGGTTTAACGGAACTTTGGTGGGAATAGCAATCGGGGTGTTTATGCCGATTACTGTTGCTTCCCTATTACTGTTGGTTGCAGGCTCGTGCTTGTCTACCTGGATAGCCCGTCTTTTTGGTTTGCAGCGGCTGGTATCTGGGTTCACCGCTCCCTTTATTATTTCTGTGTGGATATTGTTGGTTACTTGCAATTGGATGATGCCGTCTTTGTTACTGCCTTCCGGAGATGCTGTGACGGCTCAGGCGGTTTCTTTTTTACAGGCTTTTTGTCTGAATATCGGTCAGGTAATGTTTCAGGGAAATACTGTGTTGGCAGGGGTGTTCTTTCTGCTGGGTATCTTGGTGAATTCCCGTATCAATGGTCTTTATACCATATTGGGGGCATTGCTTCCCATTCCCTTCGCCCTGCTGCTTGGAGTGGATTATGCCGCTCTGAATGCCGGATTGATGGGATATAACGGTGTGTTGTGCGCCATTGCTTTGGGGGATAAAACATGGAAAGGCGGTGTGGGGGCTGTAATGGCCGTATTGCTGTCCGTTTTGCTTCAGATAGGCGGAATGGAATGGGGGATAACAACTCTCACTGCACCTTTTGTTGTCGCTGTATGGATTGTGGCGGGATTACAGCAATTGGATAGAAAGGCAAAGACAGAAACTGCAAACGGCTGAATCTTATAAGGCATGACCGAGAAAACACGATTGCAACTTTTGGCATGGGCAAGAGAATATCATTGCGCCGCCTTTATACAAGGTGATCCTGTTCAGTTTCCACATCGGTATACGCAGAAACAGGATATTGAGATTAGCGGTTTGCTCACAGCTATAATGAGTTTTGGAAATCGCAAACAGATATTGAAAAAAGCGGATGAACTGCATCAATTAATGGGAGTTTCACCTTATCGGTATGTCTTGTCCTGTCAATGGAAAGAAGATTTCCGACCGACAGATAAGAGCAGTTTTTACCGTATGCTTTCTCATGCGGATTTTTATACTTACTTCGCCCGGTTGCATGCTGCCTATTCTCAGTTTGATAGTTTGGAAAACGCCTTGTTGGGCTATTCGGGTACACCGATGGAGAAGCTGTGCGCATTTTTGGAAGTTTCAGCCAAGAGCCCTCAAAAGAAGCTGAATATGTTTCTGCGCTGGATGATACGAAAAGAATCGGAAGTGGACTTCGGCATTTGGGACAGCTTTGACCGTCGTGACTTGCTGATTCCCTTAGATACCCATGTTTGTAGGGTAGCTTATCTTTTAGGGCTTACCGATACGGAAACATTCTCTCTTAAAAATGCGCGGAACATAACTGCGGCTTTGGCGGAGGTCTTTCCGGATGACCCTTGTTTGGGAGATTTCGCATTGTTCGGCAGCGGGGTGAACGGAGTGTTGTAAAATCGGGCTTTTTCTTACCAATCTATCTCCTCAATGCCTTTGCTTCGTAAATAATCGTTGGCTTTGCTAAAGTGTTTGCATCCGAAGAAACCGTATTCGGCGGAACGAGGCGAAGGATGGACGGTTGTCAGTATAAGGTGCTTACTGCTGTCTATCAAAGTTGCCTTTTCTTTGGCATACGCTCCCCAAAGCATGAATACGAGATGTTCCCGTTCATCACTTAATTTCTTGATTACCGCGTCTGTGAAAGTTTCCCAGCCCATATTACGGTGCGAACCGCTTGCGTGGGCGCGTACCGTAAGGACAGAATTCATGGAGAGTACTCCCTGAGCTACCCAACGGTCCAGATTACCGGAAGTAGGAATCGGTTTGCCCAAATCCTGATGTATCTCCTTGAAGATATTGGTGAGTGAACCCGGTATAGCTACTCCTTCCGGTACGGAAAAACATATTCCGTAATATTGTCCGGGGGTGGGGTAGGGATCTTGTCCTAAGATAACCACTTTTACCTTCTCAAAAGGACATGAGTTGAAAACATGAAAGATAAGATGTCCCGGCGGAAGCACATTGGAGCGTCCGTATTCGCTTTTCACAAATGATACCAATCTCTCAAAGTAGGGCTTGTCGAATTCTTCTTGTAAACGCTGCCGCCAGCTCTCTTCTATCTTGACTTTCATAGGATACTGCATCTAAGTACGATGCAACAAATGTACAAATAATCTCTGTGAGTGCGTATGTGTTTTACAGATAAAAAGAAAGCCCCGTATTCGTTAGAATGTCTCATCGTACAGGGCTTTCACGTATTGCTTATGCTTTTAGGGCTGCTACTACCTTTTCTATCATGCTCCGGATATTGTTTTCATCCTGAGCGGTATAGAAGTTCCCGTCTGCTTCGGAAGGATTGTCGGTTGCTTCTCCGTTTTGGATGGCGGGTTTCGCCAATGGATGAACGGCTACTTTCTTGCCTTTGGTGATACCCGTAAAATCGAACATCATGGCGGCTGCACAGTGTCCGATCATGATTTTACCTTTTCCACCGAATGTTTTGATGATCTCCAGCATGGTAACGTTATACGGTTTGTCGGCATTCTGTTGAAATACGGGGACGGCGTCACCGCAAGCAAATACAAGCGCATCGTACTCATCTTCATGTCCTTTCAGGTTGGCTACCACATCGTCTGCTGTCAGAGCGATACCGGAGTTGGTCTTGATTTCCTTGCTGTCTGCCACCGCAAACACCTTATAAGCAATGCCATTCTCAAAAAACGCTTCCAAGTACTGGAACAAACCGCACCCGTTTACCGGATTTACTGCCAAAATCGCAACTTTCTTTGTCATAATCTTAATTATTAAGTGAAACAATAGTTATTTTCAGTAAGTTTATTACTTTTGTGCTGCAAAGTTAGGTTTCCTATTGGTTGTAAACAAGAAGGCACTTGAATGTTAGATAGTTACAGCGATGTAACCATTGTTGGCGTTCAGACAATTAGTAAAAGTTAAAAAATGGAAAACTTTCATCATATAGGTAGTTGCCCGATACGGGATGTTTTGAGCAAGTTGGGAGATAAGTGGACAATGCTTATCATGGTTACATTAAAGACGAATGGTACGATGCGTTTCTGTGATATTCAGAAAACAATCGGTGATATTTCACAACGTATGCTTACGGTTACGCTGCGTTCGTTGGAAACGGATGGGCTGATAGTCAGGAAAGTATATGCGGAAGTTCCTCCACGTGTGGAATATTCCCTTACGGAAACGGGATATAGCTTGATGCCGCATATCGAATCACTGGTAGGTTGGGCATTGGAGCACATGGCGGATATTATGGAACGGCGGGGAGTACGGGAAGAAGTAAGGTCATAAGCACGCTATACATTGTTGTAATATAAGAATTCAGATTCATTATGAACCGGAATTCTTTTTTATGAGATTTACATTCATTACACAGAATCGTAACGGACTTCTTATTTATTCTATATAAATTTGCGGCGCATTTAAAATAGATATGAGTATGATTAGACTGAATGTTTTTATTCAAGTAAGTGCGGATAACCGTGCTGCTGTAATGGAAATGGCAAACGAACTGGTAGCTTGTTCCTTGAAAGATAATGGCTGCATTGCCTATGATATTTTTGAAAGTGCAACCCGTGAAGATGTTCTTATGATTTGCGAAACATGGAAAGACGAGGAATCTTTGGCTGCGCACGAAAAGGCTACACATTTTGTAACCTTAGTTCCTAAAATACAGGATATTGCCTCTATGAAACTGGAGAAATTCAGTTTCTGATGATATCGTTGCAGACATATTGTTTGGAAAAGTCAACCATTGTGTTGACTTTTTTGTTTTTACAGTTTATACGATAAGTGGTATGAAACAAATAATCTTTATTTTTGTAATGCTAATAAGTTGCCTGTCCTGTGCCGGTAAACCGGCAAATCAGGCGGAAAGGAGAAGTGATATGAAGCCAATGAAAGAGATTTATCTGGCAGGGGGATGTTTTTGGGGAACCGAACATTTTCTGAAACAAATAGAAGGGGTAGAAGCTACCCGGGTGGGATATGCAAACGGAAATATAGTCAACCCTACCTATCAACAGGTGTGCACCGGTACTACAAACTTTGCCGAAACAGTAAAAGTACAGTATGACCCCGATAAGGCAGACCTGCCTTTTCTTATCGACCTTTACTTCAAAACAATTGACCCTAACAGTCTGAACCGTCAGGGCAATGACCGTGGAACTCAATATCGTACAGGCATCTATTATACAGATGTCGCGGACCTGTCTGTTATCCGTGAAACCGTTAACCGTCTGGCAGCCAACTATACCCGTCCGTTGGAGGTAGAGATTGAACCGTTGAAGAATTTTTATCCGGCAGAAGAGTATCATCAAGATTATCTGGATAAAAATCCGGGTGGCTATTGTCATATCAATCCTGCGCTGTTCGATCTGGCACGTAAAGCGAAGATGAAGGGTACGTACGGAAGTTCGCAGCAAAACAGGTGATGCCCATTTGGGACATGTTTTTACAGATGGTCCTGCCGATAAAGGCGGATTGCGTTATTGTATCAATAGTGCCTCTTTACGTTTTATCCCTAAAGACAAGATGCAGGCAGAAGGATATGGTGAATATTTAGAACAGGTAAAATAACACACAATGGATATATTATTAATAAGTAATGAAGATACGTGCCGTAGCCGTATCGCACAAGAACTCCTGTACGCATTTGGCAGAGGGATGAATATTTCTACGGCAGGAGTTATGGAAGGAAATTGCGTTCCCGATGCTGTATGCAATGTGATGGAGCAAAACGGTTATGGCATATCGTGTAAAAAGCCTTCCGGTGTCGGAGCATATGTACATCGGTCATGGGACTATGTTGTTTCCTTGTGTAAAGAAGCTGGGGAAGAACTGAGCTTCCTTACCCTCAATGCCAAACGGCAAGCGCATTTTAATTTTGAAGACCCTTTTAAAAATCGTTTTCAAAGTGAGAGTGAACAAGAGCAACAAATAGCAACCCTCTATGAAACAATGTATCGACAACTGTACGAGTTCTATCGCGATGAATTGAGTGAGCAACTATTGCCTCGTTGTACATGCGGTGCAAATACTTATTGCCGTTGCGAATAACGAAATATTTGTTTTTTTGACTGCTTACGCTATTCAATCTTTGTCCGAATATCATCGTCTCTGGTATGTATAGTTTGGGCTGTAAATGTCCTGCTCCGGAATGTTGTTTTCGGTGGAATATAATGTTCTTAGGGATTCTTCTTTTTCTAGTAAAGGGCAGCGGTATTTATAAGTATGGTTTAATTATAAATATCTGGATATAAAATAGTCAATGCCTTATAAAGGTTTGTCTCTTTGACAATAGTCTCCTCTTTATTATCAAGTTTGATTCCCGGTTCTCTCTGGCATAGATACGTTCTCATGCTTTGTCCTTCTTTTGTATGGAAATTATCTAAAGCCATATCAATGTATCCCCAATAATTATTTAGGGGATGATTGGATACACTGCGTATACTGTTTATACGCGATTTCCAATTAGGATGATTGGTGAAAGTAATGCGGTTATTCCTGATGTCTTCAATCAGGCACACTGCTTGGATAATACTATTACTTAATATCTCTTTTAAATCAATGTTTAGTGTATTATTGAATAGTTTGTCTAAACAATAAAGTTTCATTTTCGTAGTATTTGTCAGGCTATTGTCTTTTTGCCAATCTTCCATTTTTTTGTGCCTGTATCCTAACTCCCATAATAGAAGTAGAAACTCCGGATGATATATTCTTCCGACTTCCAGCCCTGTTTGTAACTTATGAAGTGTATTAGGGGCGTGTATGGCATCTCTAATTTCATTAGCTTCATCTTTTATCAGTAGGTTGAGAATGGAAGAAGAGTGTTTGTAATCAGCGAGGTAAAACAATGCCTCAAGAAATTCTTCGTGGGGAAATGTATGCCATAGTGTATTGATTTTCTCTTCAGCAGTAGCACCGGTTATGTGATGATATCCCCAAACCGGACGTTCTTTCTCTATACTTGTGCTTAATGTTTCCAACACATCTGATAGTTCGGTTTTGTGAAAAAGGGAGATAGCCGTTTGGCAACGGTCGGGCTGTTCGTCTTCTAAGAAGTGGACAGTCGGTACTTGCAATTGAGGATAGAGCAGCTTTAATATTTTGTATTCTTTGGGTCTCTTCCATTCTACAATTTCATTTTTATCTAATTTGTTGTGTTTTCTTAGGAATGACTCTGCTTTATAAACCTCTTCCCATTTACCGCTTTGTTTGAGTGCTGCCTCACAAAATATCCAATGATTTTTGTAATGGGTTATTGCGTTATTAACGATACATACCCATACATTGGTTTGAAAACTGAAATACTCGGGTTTGTTGGAAAGTAATGCTTCAATCGTATAAATTGTTCCTGAAAGGTCTGCTCCGGAAGTAATTAGAGATGTTATTAGTTCAGCATGCCCTTCCTGATACAATTTGAATGCTAATCTGGAGAAAGTAGCATAATATTTATAAGTGTCGGCGGGGAACTGCTCTTTCATGATTTTTCTATCTTCATAAGTAATTTGATAACCACATTCGAGCAATTTGACTAAGTCTTGAATACCGTAAGGGTAGTTGTTTATGAATTCTTGGATTATGCTGTGTCCGTTTTTCTTTTCATAAGGCAGTTCCAACTGGAATATATTTTTATTATTAGTTAAATTATCCATCGTTTATATAATTTGAATTTGCTATTTAATGAGTGTAAAAGTATAAAAATCAAAGTGTTTATTTTCTTATTGCGGCATTTATTTTTCATGATGTACGAAATGTTTGGAGAGCTACTATTAAATAATGTGTTATTTGCTCTCAAAAGAGTTGATAATCTGCCGGCCGATATGCATTTGGCTTTTAAACGAAAACAGTTGTTCGGAGTTTACTCGAACAACTGTTTTTGTACTTTTGAATTTTAATCTCTCATGCTTTGGGAGTAGGCATTGTCAATCGTCGATATCGATTACTCTCATTTGAGAGTCGAATGTAATTTCCCAACGATTGGACAATTTTATTTCATATTCATTGTGATCGAATTCTATTTCGAGAATTCTTGCATCCGGATAGTTGGCCTTTACATAATTACGGATTGCTTCCGGTACAACTTGTGCGGGAACTTCACTTTGCCTGCACCGTACTTCTTTCCACTCTCCCGCTTTATCGAATTCTACTTTTTCTCCATTTGTAAAGACTACATCATAGCTTTTGTAGAATACTCCCGATTCCATTTTGGCTAATGCCACTTTATGGTTTTTGAAATGAGTCTTGATAAATGTCTGCGCTTTTACCGGTAACTGATTTACCTGTATCGGTTTATCGTTATCTGCCATTACCATTGTGTGCACTGCAAACATACAAACTAACATCATAATAAACTTTTTCATACTTCTTTATTTTTAATGATTAATACTTTATTTGTTTTCGTATTGCAAAGATGGGAAAGGAATCTGGAAAGAATTGGGAAAAACAGAAAAAAGTCTGATTTTTTATTTTGGTGTTTGTTTTGTGCTTTTCTAGTCAAGAATGTTTATTCTTTATTTGTAAATATTTGTTTGAAATAAATATTGCTTTATTTTTGCAGGTGGTTTATTGTGAGCCGCATCTGTACCGAGGTAATGAAGCTCCCTGAAACACCTTCATAGATAATGAATAATGATATAGAAGCAGTTTGTTATGGCAATGAAAATATTAAATAGGTTTATAGATGACTGTGTGAATGTTTTTCAATATCGGTTTATGGACACTTTTCAATACTTTAAAGAAAGGAACAAGAATAAATATTTGGGAGATAGGTTTGAAGAGTGGGTTGTGAAAAATTCCAATATCAGTAAAGATGGGTGCTCTGACTTGAATGCAGGAAAAATATTCTGGCGGTTTCTGGATTGGCGAGGCGATAAATATGTTGAGGGATACCGGCCTCTGTCTTCTTCATCTCCGGATTTGTTATTGGAATGTGCTGTAGATAGGAGCAGGATTTATAAGGTCGGAGAGATAATAGCCGTAGAATGTAAATGGAGAAGTAAAGTAGGATTTTATCTTGAGAGGAAGGATATTGAGAAGTATGAGGTGTATATGAATATTAACCAACTGAACCGTCCGATAAAAAGTCTGTTTTACGTTTTTGGCTTTGGGTGGGTAAATGGTGCTCCGGAGCAAGTTTATGTGGTTCCTGCACAGGAATTATACGATTATAACAAGGACACTGGTCAAGTAACGTTTCCTGCCAAAGAAAGTGAAAGCGAGAAGCTGGAACGGTTGAAGCGTTTTAAAAAGAAGGATAATAGATGTTTGATGTATATAGAGTAATCTTTATTTAATTTATTTCCTGCTATTCTCTTCCATGACACTCAATGCGAATTTTATGATGAAGAGAAGTACTACTCCTATTACGGCATACATCGACAATATGAATAAGGAAAACATTACCGGGAAATAGATTACACATACCAATAGAAGACGTTTACGGCTCTGCCGTAGCACGGTAACGAACTGGATGAATTGAATAACAATCATAATAATGGCATATACCAGTGAAAGTGCCGTCATAAAGTGCCAGAAGCCGAAGTCGAAACATAACGCTCCCCATATGTTATTCTTGGGAAACATATCCAGCGGGCTGCTGAATGGGATTTTGATAATCATCACTACCAATGGAACAAGAATAGCGTATAAGGAATAGCCTAAATCCATTGGCAATGCATTACGTCCTATCCAGGACAACACATTCTTGAACAATATAAACTCTTGATATACAACAAACATGCTTCCCAGAATTATCAGCGCCATATTTCCCAGATTATTTTCTACTAATTGAAGCGATGATAACATCCCTGCCCGTGAGTGAATCATCCAGGCGAAAATGCACACAGTCATGGAGAGAAGGGTAGCAAATGATATTCTGTTGAATGCTTTCCATGAAAGATATTCACCATTCGAAAAATGTGCTGTAAAATTCAGTACCGTTGCCAAAATTGTCAGGGCAGAAAGTGTTGCCGGAAAGATATACTGTGAGTCAATCATAGTTAAAAGGATTTGGTAAGGCCATTAACAAAAAATCCTTGAATTTCAATGAAATTCAAGGATTACATCATTTCTTAAAAGTGGTGCCACCAGGAATCGAACCGGGGACACAAGGATTTTCAGTCCTTTGCTCTACCAACTGAGCTATGGCACCATTTCTATCTCTTTTGCGGTTGCAAAGGTAGTGAAAGTTTTGGACTATGCAAGAGGTTAAGAGATAAAAAACGCTGATAATTGGCTACGTGGCTAAGTATCAGCGTTTTTTATTTTAGAAAAAATACTGAAAAACTTTGTAAGAACATTGTTTGTCCGTTTTTTACTCGGCTTTTCAGCTCTACCCTTTGCTTTTCAGTTCTATTCTTTAGAATCTTCCATATCCTCTGTCGCCTCGGAAGTAGCGGATTCCTCTTTAAGCGGGTTCCAGCCTTGTGCTTTCAACTCAAATTCCTGTCCGTCGCGGGTGATAAGGGCACAACCTAATTCCGGTTTAGTGATATGGCCTATCAGCTTGACACCTTCCATGTCAGACACTTTCTCATGGTCGGCAATAGGCACGGTGAACAGAAGTTCGTAATCTTCGCCGCCATTGAGGGCGCAAGTCGTCAGGTTCATATTGAATTCCTCTGCCATAACAGCAGTTTGGTAGTCGATAGGGATATGCTCCTCATAAATGCGGCAACCGACCTTGCTTTGCGTGCAGATATGCAGTAATTCCGAAGATAATCCGTCGGAAACGTCCATCATGGAAGTAGGCTGAATACCTTCTTTAGCCAATTTCTGAATAATATCGCGACGGGCTTCCGGTTTCAGTTGCCGTTCCAGCAGATACTCTTTGCCTGCGAAATCAGGTTGTAAATCTTTGTCGCCACCTTTAAGGACGCTCTTTTCACGTTCCAGCAGTTGCAGACCCATATAAGCTGCACCTAAGTCACCGGAAACGCAGATAAGGTCAGTCTCTTTGGCACCGTTGCGATATACGACCTTTCCTTTTTCACCTTCTCCAATGCAAGTGATGCTGATTGTAAGCCCCGTATAAGAAGAAGACGTGTCGCCGCCCACAATATCCACGCCATATTCCTCACAGGCAAGGCGGACGCCGGCATACAGTTCTTCCATATCCTCTACGCTGAAACGTTTGGACAGTCCCAACGAAACGGTGATTTGCCGGGGTGTACCGTTCATGGCATATATATCGGAAAAATTCACTATGGCCGCTTTATACCCCAAATGCTTCAAAGGCACATACGTCAAATCGAAATGTACGCCTTCCAGTAATAAATCGGTGGTAACCAGTACTTCTTTGTCCGCCGGGTAGGAGAGGACGGCGGCATCATCACCGATGCCGTACCGGCTTGATTCGTTTTTTAATTCGATACCCTCGGTCAGGTGGCGGATGAGGCCGAACTCACCGAGAGTTGCTATTTCTGTTCTCATCTTAATTAGTTGAAAGGTGAAAGTTGATAGTTGAAAGCGAATAGTTACTACATACTTACACTGCACGGCAACTTTCAACTCCCGACTATCAACTTTCAACTATTTATTTACTTACGCTCTGTTAATCAACTCCCTCATAATCTCCGTCATCTTCGGCTGTGCGGCATCCGCAGCTTTCTGCACCTCTTCGTGAGACACCTCTACAATCTTGCCTTCCACGCCTAAGTCCGTGATAACCGATACGCCGAACACCTTGATGCCGCAGTGGTTCGCAACGATTACTTCGGGAACGGTAGACATACCTACCGCATCCGCACCCAGGATACGGAACATTTTGTATTCCGCCGGAGTTTCAAACGTAGGCCCTTGCGTACCGATGTACACGCCATGTTGTACTTTGATACCCTTTTCGGCGGCAATTGCGTCCGCCTTACGGATAAGTTCTTTATCGTAGGCCTCGCTCATATCCGGGAAACGCGGGCCGTAAGGAATATTCCTGCCGTGCAGCGGATGTTCGGGGAAGAAATTGATGTGATCGGTGATAATCATCAGGTCGCCGATTTCAAAATCAGGATTCGTACCACCGCTGGCGTTAGAAACGAATAAGGTCTTGATGCCCAATTCGCGCATCACACGCACCGGGAACGTCACTTCTTTCATGGAATATCCCTCGTAGAAATGGAAGCGTCCCTGCATGGCCAGAATATCTTTATCGCCCAGCTTGCCGCAAATCAGCTTACCGCTGTGTCCCTCTACCGTAGAAACGGGGAAGTTGGGAATATCCTCATACTTTATTTCATACTTCTCGGTAATCTCGCCTGCAAGGCTGCCAAGTCCGGTTCCGAGGATAATCGCTGTCTCAGGACGCGTGTGCATCTTACCTTTCAGATAAGCTGCGGTTTCTTGAATACGTTCTAACATAGCCAATAATGTTTTGGTTAAATATATATTGTTGATTTTGCAAAAACTCTATTTCGATGGGGAGTACATAAATGTACGGTTTCAGCATTTCGTTCAGAGCCGGATGATTTTTCAGTCGGGTAGCATCCTTTTCCGTTGTGATAATCAGTCTTTTGCCCTCTTTCAACCGGGCAAATTGCTCCTCAATGAGTTGCAGGTCTTTTTCGCCGAAGTCGTGATGGTCGCCGAATTCCAGCAGATTGACATTGGGAGTGTACGATTCCACTTCTTCCACCAGCGGGGCGGGAGAGGCGATGCCCGTAACGAGTAGTACCTGCTCGCTTCCCGTACAGGATATTCTCTCTTTCGTCTTTTCGGGGAATAACGGTAGTAGCGAGCCATAGCGGAATCTGGAGAAATACAATTGCTGGTACGGATACAAATGCAGCCTTTTGGTAATAATGTTGAAGTCTATCGGCTTGATGTCATCCGGACACTTCGTTACAATGACTATCTGGGCGCGGTTCTTCCCGCAGGCAGGTTCGCGCAGTCTTCCCGCAGGCAGTAGGACATCATCACAAAGCAACCGGTGGTAGTCGGTCAGCAGAATATTCATTCCCGCCTTTACGTGGCGATGCTGGAAAGCATCATCCAGCAGCACTGCATCCACAGCGGGACTTTTCAATTTAAGCAACTGCTCGATACCATGACAGCGGTTTTCATCTACCGCCACCCGTATGTCCGGAAACTTGCTTTTTATCTGATACGGCTCGTCACCGATTTTCTGTACACTGCTCTCGGCGGTTGCCAGTACATACCCTTTACTTTTTCGTTTGTAGCCGCGGCTCAGTGTCGCCACATTTACGCCCTCACTCTGCAATAACCTTATCAGATACTCCGTATGTGGCGTCTTGCCCGTTCCACCTACGGCAAGATTGCCTACACATATCACAGGAACGTCAAAACTCTTTGACCGGAGCCAGCCCCAGTCAAAGAGTTTATTTCGCAAGCATACTCCTATCCCGTAGAGCCAGGACAGGGGATATAGCCAATGGTGTATTTTTACGGATGCATCTCTCATTTAAATTTATTGTATGTTCAGTTCAAACGGTACACGTGCCTGTATACGGTCTATCTTGTCAAAGTTCTCGATAATGCTGAATTGACGGTACACATCGTTCATTTTTCCGTTCAGCATGCGAGCCTTGATATAATTTCCGGGATTCGTATTCATCAGGCTTTCCAAGAATCCCTCTTTCTTAGGATAGTTCATTACGGTGTAAGCGTCTACACCCGCTTTGGCAATGGCAATCTCCAAAGCCTTGTCCAGACCGCCCAGTTCGTCCACCAGTCCCAGCTCTTTGGCAGTGCTTCCTGTCCATACGCGGCCTTGCGCTATCTTGTCCAACTCTTCCATGCTGATGCCGCGTCCGTCGGAACAACGGGTCAGGAAAAGTTCGTAACCTTTGTTGACGTACATCTGCATCAATCCTTTCTCACCATCGTTCATCGGGCGGGTCAGGTTGCCGAAATCGGCATACGGATTGGTCTTTACTACGTCGAAGCTCACACCGAGTTTTTCGGTCAGCCCTTTGGCGTTGGGCATCATTCCGAAGATGCCGATAGAGCCGGTCAGCGTGGTAGGTTCGGCAACGATGGTGTCGGCGTTGCAGGCGATGTAGTAACCGCCGGATGCGGCATAGTCACCCATAGATACGATTACGGGTTTTTCTTTTTTCAGTTGGTTTATGGCGTACCATATTTGTTCGGAGCCGTATGCGCTACCGCCCGGAGAGTTCACACGCAGCACGACGGCCTTTACATTTTCATCATCTTTCAGTTTGCGCAAGTCTTTGATAACCTTTTCGGAATTGATGCCCTCGTCGGTAGAGGCGGACGAACCGCCGTCAATCTCACCATACGCGTAATATACGGCAATCACGTTTCCGCTCTTGTCTCTGGGTACGTTTTTCTTTACGTTTATCATGTCCTGAATACCCAGCACCGGCATGTTGTCGTCTTTGTCGATACCTACTATGTTTTTCAGGTAGTCGCGTACATCATTCTTATATATCAGGGTATCCACCAATCCGTTCTTCACGCTCTCCTCTGCCGGGTAGAACATCAGCATGCGGTCTGCCTCCTTATTCAGCGCTTCTAAAGAAAGGTTGCGCGATTCGGCAACGGAACTCGTAATCTGTCCCCAAATGGAAGACAGATATACATTTACCTGCTCGCGGTTGGCGGGGCTCATTTCAGTGGAGATGAACGGTTCTACTGCGGATTTGTATGTACCCACTTTGAATATCTGCATCTCTACACCGATTTTTTCCAGTAAATCTTTAAAGAACATCGGAGTAGCTGCCAGTCCTCGCCATTCGAGCATACCTTGCGGGTTCAGCAGCACTTTGTCCGCGACGCTGGACAGGTAGTAAAGGTTCTGCGTGTAAGTATCGCCGTAAGCCACGATGAATTTACCCGATTCCTTGAAGTCTTTCAGCGCGTCTCGAATTTCTTCCAGCGAAGCGAATCCGGCTCCCAGTGAAGTTGCCTGAATGTAAATACCTTTGATATCTTCATTTTCTTTCGCTTTCCTGATAGAAGAAAGAATATCGTCCAGTCCATACGTTTTGTAGTCTTCTTTCATAAGGAAATCCAGCGGATTCTCCTGGCTGCGTTCGGTCAGTGTACCGTTCAAGTCCAGCATCATGACGGAATTCTTACGCACTTGCGTTTCCGATTCCGAGGATGAAACCATGCTGAAAACTACGAGAATGCTGATGAAAAACAACACGACGCTCGATATGATAATACCCGTTACGGTGGCGAGCGTAAATTTCAAGAAATCTTTCATTGTTTTATTGTTTTTGGTATGCTAACTTTTCAAGCTAACAAAGATAAATAATTAGGTTGATATTTTCTCTATCTGTCGCATGATTTTTCGGTTTTGTCACACCGAGGTTTTAATATTTTATTTGTATCGCCATATTTATCCGTATTCGTGAACGCCGATGGATTATCGCCATTATGCCGAAAACGAAGATTCGGTTACTTTCTTTCCCTATGTGTGGAGATAAATCATTTTTCCTATATTTGCGAATATTATGTAAATGTGATGACTCAAAGACATTGGGAAAGAATATAGATTATATAGAAACCGCCCGATTGATAGTACCGCACTTTATGTACCTAACTCAAAATATATGATTATTCTTATTGCAGGAGACACACATACGGGAAAGACCCTGTTGGCACAAAAACTATTGGAGAAATATAAATATCCTTACTTGTCGATAGACCATTTGAAGATGGGGCTTATCAGAAGCAAGCAATGCACATTGCCTGCCGATAGCAGTGATATGGAATTGACAAATTATCTGTGGCCTATTGTCCGGGAGATGATAAAGACCTGCATTGAAAATTCCCAAAACCTGATTATTGAAGGATGCTATATCCCTTTTGGTTGGGAAAAGGACTTTACGGATGAATATGTAAAGCATATAAAATATCTCTGCCTAATATTCAGTCAGGAATATATAAGACTTCATTTTCAAGATATATTGGATAAGGAGAGTGTCATAGAAAAGAGGCTGTCGACGGATATAACGTTCGAAGATGTAAGCCGTACTAATAGGTATAATTTAGAGCAATGTATATCAAGGGGGTATCGTTATGTTTTAATAGATAAGGATTATCTGATAAATGTAGATGATATATGAACTTTCAAGAAGATAGATATACGGAAAACTAATCCTACTTCATCCGTGTTCTTTTCATACAACAGCTGTTGTATGAAAAGAACACGGATGAAGTAATTAAGTAACACGGCTGTGGTACGAATAATTATCCGTATCTTTGTTGCTCATTCCTGTTGACTTCAGAGTTTACCTTTCCGACATTTGCGGTCTGTTCTTCCCTGTTCTCAATAAACCATTAAAATATAGAGCTTATGAGTGTTTATTATGATTTTTATGAGACGCCGGTCCCTGAGGGTGAAGAACCGAAACCGCTTCATGCACGTGTCCGTTCAAAAGGAACCATTTCCGGTAAGGACTTTATGAATCAGGTCTTTCGTGAGGAGCACATGCCTCATGCAATGATTGTGGGTATTATGCAGGCTATCTCTACCGCGCTCGGCGATTGGCTGGCGGATGGCTACACGGTGGAGATAGAAGGGCTTGGATTCTTCAGCACCTCGTTGAAGTGTACCCGGCCTGCCATGACGAAAAAAGATATTCGTGCAGAGTCAATCAAAATGTCTACGGTGAAATTTCGTCCCGGCGTGGAGTTTAAACGTTATGTATCCAATAAAATGGAACTTGAACGCGCCGATAAACGATTTTTTCCGGAGAAACCGAAAGCGGTGGGAGATATGGATGTACGAAAACAGAGTATGCTGGACTTTCTGGATGCCAATGTATGCATTACCCGTGCTGAATATGCAGGTCTTGTCCATGTTACGGGGCGGCGTGCAATATCTGATTTGCAGGAATTTGTAAGTTCCGGTGCTATCCGTATGCGTGGTGCCGGCAGGTCTGTGGTTTATATAAAAGCGTGAGTGTTTAAGGTTCTGTGAATATATATATGTGCGTATGTACACACGTGTGCGCTCGCTTACGTGCCCGCACGCACGCATGTATTATAATGTGTCCCTTCCTTTCATCGGCCTGTTTTCTGTTTTGTTTTATGCTCTACAACATCTTTACTAATCAGCGAGTTAGGAAAAAGTTTCAAAAATATTAGGAAAAAGTGAAAGATATATTTGGTCGGTATATTAAAATCCTCTACTTTTGCATCCGCTTTCGAGAACGGGAGCGGCGTTTGATTGACATTCTGACAGAAACGGAGTAAGAATCTTTACTTTTTTCTTCCTTAACCGGTTGGTTTCTTTCGAAACTTTCCCCTTTAAAAAGAAAAATGAAAAAAAAACTTCCGAAAACATTTGGAAGATATGAGATAAAGTTCTTACCTTTGCACCCGCTTTCAAAAAGGAAGCAGCGTTGATTGAAATACTTTTTTAAAGCCGGGCGGTAAAGACAACCTTTTCTTAGTTCTTCCTTTCGCAAGAGAGTTGTTTTGAATGAGAAAAGAATTTTAAAAAAAAACTTCCGAAAATATTTGGAAGATATACTTAAAAGTTTTTACCTTTGCATCCGCTTTTGAAAAGGAGCATTCTTCAAAAAGAAGCGATCTTTGAACAGATTTAC
>NZ_JADNLF010000011.1:0-162665 GCF_015555825.1 Bacteroides clarus
CGGATGCAAAAGTAGAGGATTTTAATATACCGACCAAATATATCTTTCACTTTTTCCTAATATTTTTGAAACTTTTTTGTAACTGGCTGATTAGTAAAGATGTTGTAGAGCATATACTTTTAAAAGTGTTATACCTACCGACAAAATAGGTACATTATATATATACGTGCGCGCGAAAGCGGCTTCCTACTTCCATTATTTACTGTCCAAAGCAATGAGAATCATAATACACATATTTGGCGTTTAAGAATAAAAGCACTAATTTTACTTTTAAATAAAAACCGTATGAGATACAAAAAGATTATAGAACTATTACCAGCTTGCGCATTACTCTCTTTGCTATCGAGCGCAAACGGCGCATGCAGCAGCGGACAGGCAAGTAACAAACAAGAGAAAGTAGTCGTAACAGATACGATAACCGCTTTCGCATTACCCACAATCCCCACAATGCTGAATACTCCGGAATTGCGTGCCGATTATCTGGCGCGTCATTACTGGGATAATGTAAATTTCACCGACACCAATTACATACACCATCCCGAAGTGACGGAGCAAGCATGGGTAAACTTCATTGATATTCTGCGACTGGTACCCGCTTCAACAGGGGATACAGCCTTGAAAACCTTGTTTGCACAAGCTGAAAAAGAGAAAAAATGCTATATGTACCTGACTTCCCTTGCGGACAAATATCTATACGATCCAAACTCGCCGATGCGTAATGAAGAATTGTATATATCCGTGCTGGATGCCATGCTGAAATCTTCCGTCATGGATGACACAGAGAAAATTCGTCCGAAAGCCCGGCGGGAACTGGCGCAAAAAAACCGTGTAGGTACAAAAGCGCTGGATTTTACCTATACGCTCGCCAATGGCCAGCAGGGCAACTTGTACAATATCAAAGCTCCTTACACATTGTTATTTATCAATAATCCCGGTTGCCACGCTTGCGGTGAAACGATAGAAGCGTTGAAACACAGTCCTTCCATTCACCAAGCCACTGCACAAAGCCGGATGAAAATTCTGTCCATTTATCCCGATGCGGATTTGGCGGAATGGCGAAGACATCTATTGGATTTTCCTGTGGAATGGATTAACGGTTATGACAAGAAACAGACAATCGAGCAAAACAATCTTTACGACTTAAAAGCCATCCCAACCCTGTATCTACTGGATAAGGATAAAACTGTATTGCTGAAAGACGTTACAACCAAAGAAATAGAGGAATACTTGCAGAATATTCAGTGAACAGTTTCGGCATAGCGAGTTTCAAGGAGATAAACGGGTTTTTCAGAGAGAACCTCGCCCTTTATAAAAAAGAATAATATTCTCCGTCATTCATTCTATAATTTTTGCATCTTCGATATCGTCATCATCGGCCTTACTGCCGGTAACTGGTGCTTTAGGACGGAGACGAGTGAACTTGAACCAGTTTATCAGTTCCGAAACCGCATAAACCAAACTAGTGATTCCGATAATAATAAACGCCGTAGAGCGTACTCCCGTAGGATTGAACAGGGCAATCAATCCGGCAAGCAATATCAGTACCGGAACAACGTAGAATCCGCCCGGCACAGGTGTCCATCTGCGGGCAGCCGAAAGCGAAGCTATCTGCTGCACACCGCCCATTACAAGGATAAAGCCCAGCACGAACGTCAGCAAATCGGCAAAAAAGCCCGGCATAATAACCAGCCACAATCCGAACAGCAAGCTGCCTATCCCCTCGATAGGAAAACGGCGGCGCATCTCGGCACTCTGAGCGTAATATCCTATAATACTGATGAGCGAAGGCACAAGGAAAATGACACCGATCGTTATCACAAAATAATCACCGGCCTGGTCGGGAAACATTACCAACACCAGGCCTATTACCAGCGCGCACACGGCGCGCAAGAATGAATAACTTAATCCTTTCATGAGTTTTTGATTTTTTGCGAAGATACATTATTTATCTGAACAACCCCGCATGATAATACCGAAAAATCAGTTCACATTGAGCCAGGCGTTCAAGTCTTCGGCTATAAAAAGCCAATATAGCAATAAGACAATGGCAATAATCGCGCCTACGGCAATCAAATGTTTTCGCTTCATAGTTTGTTCCTTTCTTTTTAATAGTAAATAATAGCTGTTATCCGTTATAAAGAACAAAATTTTAAGAAAAATGTTCTTATACGAAAAAAAAGTAAGATTTGTTTTGGCGATTAAAACAATGTGCTTATATTTGCCCCCGGTTAAAATAAAAAAAGACAATGAAAACAATGTTCGTAAATACATATTGGTGGTGGCACCCGTTACAACTCCGGCAGTCGTAAGGGAGCAGTGCTCGTATGTATATATGTAATATATGATAGATATAAAAAGAGCCCTGTCGCACCAAGCGACGGGGCTTTTTTCGTTTAAGCGATGTACATCTCCCCCCCTATCAAATCAACGGTAAAATGATAAATAATAAAAAAGACAATAATATGGCGAGTTTCTTAGTTGACAAAGAAGGCTATTACGGAGAATTCGGCGGGGCATACATTCCCGAGATACTCCACAGATGTGTAGAGGAGTTGCAGAACACCTATCTCGACGTTCTGCAAAGTGAGGATTTCAAGCGGGAGTACGACCAGTTGCTGCGCGACTACGTAGGGCGTCCTTCTCCGCTGTATCAGGCCAAACGCCTGTCGGAGAAGTACGGTTGCAGGATTTATCTGAAACGGGAAGACCTGAACCACACCGGCGCGCACAAAATCAACAATACCATCGGCCAGATTTTGCTGGCACGCCGCATGGGCAAGCACCGCATCATCGCCGAGACAGGAGCGGGACAGCACGGCGTCGCCACCGCCACCGTCTGCGCATTGATGAATATGGAGTGCATCGTATATATGGGCAAGACCGATGTGGAGCGTCAGCACATCAACGTAGAGAAAATGAAGATGCTGGGAGCAACCGTAGTCCCCGTAACCAGCGGCAACATGACCTTGAAAGACGCCACCAACGAGGCCATACGCGACTGGTGCTGCCACCCTGCCGACACCTATTACATCATCGGCTCCACCGTAGGCCCTCACCCCTATCCCGATATGGTGGCACGCCTGCAATCGGTTATCAGCGAGGAGATTAAGAAGCAGCTCATGGAAAAGGAAGGGCGCGATTGTCCGGACTATCTCATAGCCTGCGTAGGCGGCGGAAGCAATGCCGCCGGAACCATTTACCACTATGTCGACGACGAACGCGCGCAGATAGTTCTCGCCGAAGCCGGCGGTAAAGGAGTGGAAACGGGCATGACGGCCGCCACCATCGCCCTCGGCAAACTGGGCATCATTCATGGAGCTCGCACCTACGTTATCCAGAACGAGGACGGGCAGATTGAGGAACCTTACTCCATCTCCGCCGGACTGGATTATCCGGGCATAGGTCCCATGCACGCCAACCTTGCCGCACGGAAACGCGCCATCGTACTCTCCGTAAATGACGACGAGGCTATCCGCGCCGCTTACGAACTGACAAAGCTCGAAGGCATCATCCCCGCATTGGAAAGCGCCCACGCCCTCGGCGCCTTGGAGAAACTGAACTTCAAACCCGACGATGTGGTGGTACTGACCGTTTCGGGACGGGGGGACAAGGATGTGGAAACGTATTTAAGTTATGAGTTATAAGTTATAAGTTATGAGGGTTTGTGATATAAACTGACTGTTACAACTTACTGCTACAACTTACTGCTACTACTATTTACTGTTACTACTATTTACTGTTACTATTTACTCAATAAAGGAAGCAATGAAACAATATAATTATCAAACGGTCAGCCGTACAGTGCTTGGCGACCTGCATACTCCCGTAAGCACTTATCTGAAAGTGCGCGACATCTTTCCTCAAAGCGCGCTCATGGAGAGTTCCGACTATCATGGCAGCGAGAACAACCGTTCTTTCATCGGGCTTTGTCCGGTGGCAAGCGTCAGCATAGACCACGGAACCGCCGTATTCCGCCTGCCCGACGGCACACGCGAGGAACATCCCGTTACCGGAGAGTACCGTGCGGAGAATGCTCTGCGGGACTTTCTCAACCGCTTTCATGTGGAAGGCGAGTACAGCGACTATTGCGGGCTGTACGGCTACACCTCTTTCAACGCCGTACGCTATTTCGAGAACATCCCCGTAAAGGACAGCCGCGAAGCCACCAACGATGCGCCGGATATGCTATACATATTATACAAGTATCTCATCGTTTTCAACGACTTCAAGAACGAGATGCTGTTGCTGGAAATGCTGGCTCCCGGCGGGAAAAGCGAGCTGGACAAAGTACGGAAAGCCATTCACAACCGCAATTATACCGTTTACGACTTCCGTGCCGTAGGCGAAACGACCTCTCCGCTGACGGACGAGGAGCACAAAGCCAACATCCGCCAAGGAATAGCCCACTGCATGCGGGGTGATGTTTTCCAGATAGTCCTCTCCCGCCGCTTCGAGCAACGTTTCACAGGCGACGATTTCAAGCTCTATCGCGCTCTGCGCAGCATCAACCCCTCTCCCTACCTGTTTTACTTTGACTTCGGCGGTTTCCGTATCTTCGGCTCATCGCCCGAAACGCACTGCCGCATCGAAGGACGCCATGCCTATATAGACCCCATTGCCGGCACTACCAAGCGCACCGGCGACCCGGAGCAGGATGCCGTAAACGCCCGTTACCTGCACGACGACCCGAAAGAAAACGCGGAGCACGTGATGCTGGTAGACCTCGCCCGCAACGACCTCAGCCGCAACTGCCACGACGTGAAAGTGGATTTCTACAAGGAGATGCAATATTACAGCCACGTCATTCACCTCGTGAGCCGCGTCAGCGGTACGCTGAACAGCGAAGCCGATCCTATCAAGGCGTTCATCGACACCTTCCCCGCCGGAACATTGAGCGGTGCGCCGAAAGTACGCGCCATGCAACTCATCAGCGAACTGGAGCCGCATAATCGTGGCGCCTACGGCGGTTGCATCGGGTTCATCGGTCTGAACGGCAGTCTGAATCAGGCCATCACCATCCGCACATTCGTCAGCCGCAACGGGGTACTGTGGTTCCAGGCAGGCGGCGGCATCGTAGCCAAAAGCAATGACGAATACGAGCTGCAAGAAGTGAACAACAAACTGGGAGCATTGAAGAAGGCAATTGTAATGGCGGAGAGAATGAAAGAAATGAAGAATGAGGATGAAGTATGAAGAATAAAGGATGAAGATTTTGAAAGATATGGAAATGAAAATAGTAATCATAGACAATTACGACTCTTTCACCTACAACCTTGCGCATCTGGTGAAAGAGCTCGGAGCAACGGTGGATGTGTTGCGCAACGACCGATTCGAAATGGACGAACTGGAGAAATATGATAAGATTCTTCTTTCTCCCGGCCCCGGTGTGCCCGAAGAAGCGGGATTGTTGCCGGATGTCATACGTACCTATTCCGGAAAGAAACCGATATTGGGAGTGTGCCTGGGAGAGCAGGCTATCGGACAGGTATTCGGCGGGAGATTAGTCAATCTCAGCAAGGTGTTTCACGGCGTACAGACCGATATACGGCTGACAGAACCGGATTACATTTTCCGGGGACTGCCTGAGAAAATACCTGTGGGGCGCTACCATTCTTGGGTAGTGGATACGGAAGGACTGCCTGCAACGCTTGCCGTTACAGCCGTCAGTCCCGAAGGGCAGATTATGGCGTTGAAACACCGGAAGTACGACGTTCACGGCATTCAGTTTCATCCGGAATCCGTGTTGACGCCGGACGGAAAGCAGATTATGAAAAATTGGCTGGACGGTGACGGAAAGGACGGAATAAACGGCGCAGCTTATGAAGGTAAATGACACAGTTCACGAGGATGCAGCGCAGACCTCATAAGGTACAAGCGGCCTCATAAGCACAGGTGCACATTGCGTGAAAAGCAAGCGCACACTGCGTGAAAGCCAAGCAAGCACTTCGTGAGAACCGAGCAGGCACTTCGTGAGAGCCGACCGCACACCTCATGGAAGCCGACCGCGCACCTCACAAGAGCCGGGCAGGCATCTCACGGGAGTGAAGCAAGCGCCTCACGAGAACAAAAAAACGTTACTCGGAAACATATTCGATTACTGATATCAGCACTCATGCTTAGCCATACATCAACTATAAACTTTTTAATCACTGACTTAAACAGATGAAAACAATATTAACCCGCCTCTTCAATCACGAAGAGCTCACCGCAGAGGAGTCCAGACAAATCCTGCTCAACATCAGCCGGGGGATGTATCCCGAGGCGCAGATAGCAGCGTTACTCACTGTTTTTCAGATGCGCGGCATCACAGTAGACGAACTGACAGGCTTTCGCGAAGCACTTATGGAGACACGAGTCCCGATAGACTTCGCGCCCTATCGCCCCATTGACATCGTAGGTACGGGCGGTGACGGAAAGAACACGTTCAACATCTCCACCTGCGCCTGCTTCATTGTGGCGGGAGCGGGTTACAAAGTGGCCAAGCACGGCAATTACGGCGCTACTTCCGTCAGCGGGGCAAGCAACGTAATAGAGCAGCATGGCGTGCGCTTCACCAATAATCCCGACATCCTGAAGCGCAGCATGGAAGAATGCAACATTGCCTACCTGCACGCCCAACTGTTCAATCCGGCAATGAAAACCGTCGGTTCTGTGCGCAAAGCGTTGGGAGTACGCACGCTGTTCAACCTGCTGGGCCCGCTGGTGAATCCGTGCAAACCCGCTTATCAGCTGCTGGGTGTGGCAGACCTCTCGCAGATGCGTCTCTACACAAATGTTTTCTACAAGCTCGGTATCGACTTTGCCGTCGTCAACAGCCTGGACAATTACGATGAAATCTCGCTGACCGATGAATTCAAGGTAATGACACGCAATTATGAGCGTATCTATCGTCCGCAAGCTCTCGGTTTCAACGCGGTACGTCCCGAAGAGCTTTCCGGTGGAGCATGTAAGGAAGACGCGGCACGCATCTTCGACAATGTCCTGAACAACCGTGCGGAAGCTGCCCAGACGCAATGTGTCATTGTCAATGCCGCCTTTGCCATCCAGGTCATGGAACCGGAAAAGGAGATTGAAGAATGCATCGCCATAGCCCGCGAATCACTGGAAAGCGGACGGGCGTTGAAGACATTGAAAAAGTTTATAGAAATAAGTAAAGGTTGAAAATCAAGTTATGCTATACTGTCATTCAGAGAGAAGCGAAGCATCTCTTCCCTTTGTGAATACAAGTCTTTATGTGAATGTCAAGAAGAGAGAAGATTCTTCGCTCTGAATGACAGATAGGATTAACCGATTATGCGCATTTACTTAAACAGCGCCATATCACCCCCAACCCATAACCCATAACTTATAACTCATAACTTATAACTCACCCCTCCCCTCCTATGGATATTCTATCTGAAATAACAGACCACAAACGAATCGAAGTGGAATTGCAGAAACAGGCTGTTTCACCCGAACAGTTGCGCGAGCAAGTACGCGACCTAATGGAAAACTCCCCTGCCCCACGCCGCAGCATGAAACGTGCGCTGGCTTCCTCACCCGCGGGAATCATTGCCGAGTTCAAGCGGCGCTCGCCCTCGAAGGGTTGGATATACGAGACGGCCAAAGCCGACGAAATACCAGCCGCATACGAGGCGGCAGGCGCTTCCGCCATCTCCATCCTTACGGATGAGAAATTCTTCGGCGGTTCGTTGCGGGACATCCGTACGGCACGTCCGCTGGTCGACATTCCTATCTTGCGAAAAGACTTCATCATCGACGAATACCAACTGCTGCAAGCACGTATCGCAGGCGCGGACGCCGTATTGCTCATCGCCGCCTGTCTGACGCAGGAAGAATGCGCCGACCTCACCGCCCGGGCGCACGCCCTGGGACTGGAAGTGCTGCTCGAAATCCACAGCCCCCGCGAACTTGCTTATATAAGTAAGGATGTGGACATGGTAGGCGTTAACAATCGTAACCTCGGCACATTCGTCACCGATGTGGAGAACTCGTTCCGCATAGCCGGACAGCTCCGGCAGACGATAGCCGGCGTCCGTAACGTTCCCGACGCCCAAGGCTCTTCCGATAACCCCCGAAACCTGCCGCTACTTGTTTCGGAAAGCGGTATTTCGCACCCCGAAACCATCTGCCGCCTGCGCACCGCCGGTTTCCGAGGCTTCCTTATCGGAGAAACCTTTATGAAAACCCCACAGCCGGGAGACGCGCTGAAAGGCTTCATACAAGGCATCGAGGAAACCGAAGCACAGAAATCTTTGTGAGCAATGAATAATGAATCGTAAATATAGTAAACAGTAACTCCCATGGCTTCTCTTATTATCAAAGTATGTGGTATGACCGAAGCGGAAAACATCCGCAATGTAGAGCAACTGGACGTAGATATGATAGGTTTCATCTTCTACCCCAAGTCTCCCCGTTGCCTGTGCGAAATGCCGGCATACCTGCCTGTGCACGCAAAGCGTGTCGGCGTCTTCGTAAACGAAAACAAGGACGACATCCTGATGTACACCGACCGTTTTGCGCTGGATTATATCCAGCTCCACGGCAACGAATCGCCCGAGTACTGCCGTTCTTTATGCAACAACGGCCTGCATCTCATCAAGGCTTTCTCCATCGCGCACCCCAAGGATTTGGCGGCCGTCTCCGCCTACAAGGGATTATGCGACTATTACCTGTTTGACACCAAAACGCCACAGTATGGCGGTTCCGGCAATCAGTTCGACTGGAACCTGCTGCTTCGATACACCGGAATGACACCCTTTCTGCTCAGCGGCGGCATCAACCCTTACAGCGTCAAAGCAATCAGGGAGTTCCATCACCCCAAACTGGCCGGCATCGACATCAACAGCCGCTTCGAAACGGCTCCGGGCAAAAAAGACGTGGAACGCATCGGGAAATTCCTTCAGGAAATAAGAGGCGGCGAACCTGCCGGCAAATAGCACCGCTACCCGCCGATAACGTAACAGACAACAATAAATCCATAATAACGAACTCACTATGAACCGTATCAACCAACTTTTCCAGAACAGCCCCCAAAACCTGCTGTCTATCTACTTTTGTGCCGGCTGCCCCACGCTCGACGGCACAGCCGATGTTATCCGCACGCTCGAAAAGAACGGAGTGGATATGATAGAAATCGGCATCCCCTTCAGCGACCCCATGGCGGACGGCATCGTCATTCAGGATGCCGCCACCCGCGCCCTGCGCAACGGAATGTCCCTCCGCATCCTCTTTGACCAGCTGCGTGACATCCGCCGCGATGTCCGCATACCGCTGATATTGATGGGGTATCTCAATCCTATCCTGCACTTCGGCTTTGAAGCCTTCTGCCGGAAATGTACGGAATGTGGCATCGACGGCGTCATCATCCCCGACCTGCCCTTCAGGGAATACGAGGCAAACTATAAGGCCGTCGCGCAAAAATACGACATCCGCATCATCATGCTCATCACCCCCGAAACCAGTGAAAAGCGCGTCCGCGAGATAGATACCCACACCGACGGATTCATTTATATGGTGTCGTCGGCAGCCACCACCGGCGCGCAAAAGGATTTCGACACCCGGAAACAAGCCTACTTCAAGAAGATTCAGGACATGAACCTGCGCAATCCGCGTATGGTAGGTTTCGGCATCAGCAATAAACAGACATTCGATGCCGCCTGCTCCCATTCGTCCGGAGCCATCATCGGAAGCCGCTTCGTCACTCTGCTCAACGAATATAAAGGAGATGCCGGAAAAGCCGTCGCGCACCTGAAAGAGGACTTGGAGCAAGGATGATAAAAGGGTTATTACTTTATCATTACCACCTTATCACTTTTTTTCCTATCTTTGTGCCCGAAAAAGAAGAAAAACGAGATATTTATGAAAGCAGATTACCCTTCCGTTCTCTTAATTTACACAGGCGGAACTATCGGAATGATAGAAAACCCGGAAACCGGCGCACTGGAAAATTTCAATTTCGACCACCTGCTCAAGCATGTCCCCGAATTGAAACGCTTCAACTACCGCATCTCGTCCTATCAGTTCGACCCGCCCATCGACTCCTCTGATATGGAACCTTCTCTGTGGGCCAAGATTGTCGAAATCATAAATGATAACTACGATAACTTTGACGGCTTTGTCATCCTGCACGGCACCGACACGATGGCGTATACGGCATCGGCGCTCAGCTTCATGCTCGAAAACCTCGCGAAGCCGGTTATCCTTACCGGTTCGCAGCTGCCTATCGGAACCTTGCGCACGGACGGAAAGGAAAACCTGATTACTTCCATCGAAATAGCCGCCGCCAAGCATCCCGACGGCACCGCCATCGTTCCCGAAGTATGCATCTTCTTTGAGAACGAACTGATGCGGGGCAACCGGACCACCAAAATCAATGCCGAAAATTTCAACGCTTTCCGCTCCTTCAACTATCCCGCCCTGGCAAAAGCAGGCATCCATATCCGCTACAACGAGCACAGCATCCGTCGCCCCGACCCTGCACGGCCGATGAAACCGCATTATCTCTTCGACACCAACGTCGTAGTCCTCACCCTGTTTCCGGGCATTCAGGAAAGCATCATCAATTCCGTACTACACGTTCCGGGGTTGAAAGCGGTGGTTCTCAAGACATTCGGTTCCGGCAACGCTCCCCAAAAGGAGTGGTTCATCCGGCAACTAAAGGATGCCACAGAGCGCGGCATCGTCATAGTCAACATCACCCAGTGCCAAAGCGGCGGCGTAGAGATGGGGCGTTACGAAACCGGCCTGCATCTTCTTCAAGCCGGCGTTATCAGCGGCTACGACAGTACGCCCGAGTGCGCCGTTACAAAGCTCATGTTCCTGCTCGGACACGGGCTGGACCAGACAGAAATTCGTCACCGGATGAATTCGGATTTAGCAGGGGAAATTACAAAAGAGTAATTTCCTCTTTTTTTCTTCTCCCCCCCTTCTGACTTTTTCCCTCACCCGTTCTGGATAGTATTTACAAGTTTTCAAGACCGGCAAATGGTCGGATTTAACAAAATATCCACCCTATTTTATCAAAAAAGACAATATTTACAACTAATAATCCGAATAATATGGCTATTTTTGCGGCGTAAACGAACTAAAAGTTGATTATTTTATTCAAGAAGCAAACAAAACATCAGAAATTTTTATAGATTGGCTTATGAAATTATTCTACCGTTTTTCAGTTATGGCAGCCATAGCCGGAACTTTGGCGTTTGCCGGTTGCACGGACGATGTGTACGATCCTGAAAGGGGGATTCAGACGGAACCGAAAGAAAATCCGTTAGGAGAAGATTTCGCCGCCCCTGACGGTTTTAACTGGTCTATGATTAACACCGTAAATCTGAACGTCGAGGTAAACGACGAGTTTGACGGTCGATACAAGTACCTTATCGAAGTATTCACCGCCAACCCGATATCCGATGTAAGCGCCGCGCCTATCGCAGTGGGTACCGCCGATAAGGACGGAAACTACAACGCGGAAATCAACGTCTCCAAAGCAACCGCGAGACTGTTCATCCGTCAGACCGACCCAAAGCAGCGCAAGGAAGTCTACGAATACGACATTCCCGAAAACGGCGGAGCATTGGAGTGTAAGTTATACAGCGTTTCAACCGGCACAAAAACAAGAGCCGCAAGCAGAGTTACAGCCAATTCCAACCCGGCAGCCGAAGCAGCCCGGGCAGCCGGCATAGTGGAAATCGCCGATAAGGAATATAAGGAAACGGAAGTCATCCCCGCCGTCCCGGGCACATCGGACGGCTATATCTCCGACAATCCTTGGGATGAAGGCGTACTGGCCGACGGCGCCGAGTATATTATAGGAAAGGAATACACTTCAGCCTCTCCCTACCTTGTGCAGCTAAGAACAAACAGAGGCAGGGCAACCGTATTCGTACAGGGTGTTTGGAAACTAAGCGATAATCATTCAAACCTCGATATATACGTAATGAACGGCGGTAAAATCATCGCCAACGCCCTTACCGTCGGCAACAACAATACCCTCACCCTGCAAAGCGGCGGCAGCCTCGAATGTACCTCTCTCAAATTAGGATGCCCCACCAAGAATTTCGGAAACATCAAGGTCGGCAAGGAGCTGAGCATGAATCTCGGAAACCGCCCGGAATTATTTAACGCGGGGAACATCGAAGCAGACGATGAAATCACTATCAACGGCAGCAACGTCATCAATCACGGCACATTAAGCGCCCATGAATTCAACTTCGTAAATGCCCGGATACTGAACAAGGCGGATTTAACCAGCACCACCGATATAGACCTCAACGGCAGTCAGCTATTCAACTACGGCAATATTAGCTTCGACGAAGCGGACGGTGAAATAGAAACCAACAACTCCACCGCAACCGCCATCGTCAACCACTATGAAGCCCGCATCAGCGGTCATGAAATAGAAGGCGGCCTGTCCGTCTACAACGACGGTTTCATCGAAACATCCAAGTTTACGAACTCATCATCCGATGTTCTATACAACAGTTGCACCGTCATCGTCAAAAAGGAATTCAAGTTCAGAAACGTGACATTAAACAAAGGCTCCATCACTGCCGGCCGTGCCGACGAAACCGACACCGAATGGCTGCCCGTACCCGAAATAGAAACCCTGAGCAATGCCAGGTTCACGCTGACAGACGGCTCCATGATTAAAGCCAAAGAGTTCAGAGTAAAACGCGGCGACGTCATTTTCCGGGCGGTGAACGTCACCAACGACGACAAGTCGATGATTAAGGCCGGAACAATTAAATTCGAGCAACCCTCTACCGTCCAATTGTTAAGCAACAATCTGGTCATAGAAGGAAAGATAGAAGGCCCCGACCGGTATCGCCCGTTTAAAAAGAACGAAAGCGTCAATACCGGTTATGACGAATCCAAATACACTATCGAGACTTGCGGCGGCATCTACGACGAAGGCAACAAAGGCGAAGAAGAGAAAAATCCCGACTTCCCCATCGAAATCGAAGACAGCGACGTATACACTTTCGCCTTCGAGGACAACTGGCCTGTATACGGTGACTTTGACATGAACGACCTCGTAATCGTAATGTCCAGAAAAGAGCTGCAAGTAGACAAAAACGGCATCGTGACCCGCCTCAGAATGACCCTCGAATTACGCGCGACAGGCGCCACCAAGACATTGGGAGCAGGCATCCGCTTCACCAAATTCCCCCGAAACATGAAGCCCGATAAATTCAGAATCGGCGGTGAGGACGTATCATTCGAGGAGCGGCAAAGCATCCCCACCTATATCCTCTTCGGTGACGCGCGCACCGAATTGTGGGGCGGCCGATACACCGACACGGAGAAGCGCATCAACACCATTGTCGGCGGCCCGTTCAAAAAGGACACCAAGGAATACAACATTATCATGGAAATTCCCGCCTCTGCCAACGTGAAGCCGGAAGACCTGAATATCAACCACATCGATATATTTGCCATCACAGCTCCCGCCACAGCCAAAGGAAAGCGCACGGAAGTGCACATAGCGGGCTTCGCTCCGACCGACTTGGGCGGCACTCATTACTTCAACAGCGGTAACGACGGCTCATCCGCCGCCGAAAACAGGTACTATCTCAGCCAAGAGAACCTTGCCTGGGCGGTCGTGATTCCCCAAGAGTTCGCATGGCCTGCGGAGAACAAGAAAGTCACGATGGTATACGATAAGTTCCGGTCGTGGATTACCACCGGCGGACAACAAGACAACGACTGGTACCGGTCGCACAACCAAGACGTATATCCTATTGAAAATCTGACTCCGCTCAATAAAGACTAAAGTACACCGATATACACATTCTCACGCTTTTTCTCACTTTGCCGTTAAAGTAGGTTAACAAGTCTTCATTGTTATTAGCAATCGGACGAGTTTAATAAAAAATAATAATTACTTTTGTTACTGCATAGCAAACAAACAAAGCGACAGCGCTATAATAAACAGAGCAATGAAAAAAATCTTATTGGTTGATGACAAAGCCACCATAGGCCGCGTACTCAAGATCTATTTAGGGACAGAATACGACCTGGAATATTTTGAAAACCCCTTAAAGGCCCTTGAGTGGCTTAACGAAGGCAATATTCCCGACCTTATCATCTCCGACATCCACATGCCCCATATGCGTGGCAACGAATTCCTGTACTATCTGAAAGGAAACGAGCTGTTCAGGCACATCCCCGTAGTAATGCTCTCCAGTGAGGAAAGCACCGTCGAGCGCATCCAGTTGCTCGAAGCCGGGGCGGCGGATTACATACTCAAGCCATTCAACCCGCTGGAACTCAGGGCACGCATCAAGAAATACATTTAAAAAAGCAGCAAGGAAGATATGTTATATTATATCTACATAGGAAACGGCCAAACCGCCATCGACCATCTGAGCAAGGTTACGGATGGCATGTTCGTTACTGTTTCCTGCGCCGATAAAGCGGCCGTCATCATAGACGGCATCCGCGAACGGTATAACACATCCATCCTTTACGAGCAAACCGACCCCGAAAAGGACTGCCTCGACATCGCCTGCCTTCACAGGAGATTTCCACGCGTCTACATCACCCTTATCACCGAAGGATTGCAGGCAGAAGAGCGCAAGGCCTATCTGCTGGCAGGCGTCAGCAACACACTGCCGCCGCAGGCCGACGCAGAGAGCATCCGCAGCATGACCCGGTTCCTGCAGATACGCCAAAAGCATAAAATGCAGGAATTCAGCCGTACCCACCGGAAGATGCTCAACACGTTTCACCTGCCCGCATGGAAACGCGCGTTCGACGTATTATTCGCCGCATGCGCATTGGTACTCCTTTCTCCGCTGCTCATCGGCACAGCCGTCGCCATCCGTCTCGAGAGCAAAGGCAAGGTCATTTACAAGTCGCAACGTGTAGGCAGTAATTACCGGATATTCAACTTCCTGAAATTCCGTTCCATGTACACCGATGCGGACAAACGGCTGAAAGAGCTCAACGCCCTCAACCAGTACAAGCTGGAAGAAGAAATAGCGGACTGCACTCCCGACATCCGTTTCGACGAGCTTACCGGCTCCCCCGACGAAGAAGCCGGCCTGCTGATTTCGGACGATTTCATCATACCGGAGAAAGATTTTTTGAAACAAAAAGCCCAATCCAAAGAAAGCCCGTTTGTCAAGATAGAGAACGACCCGCGCGTCACACGCATCGGCCGTTTCATCCGCAAATACAGCATCGACGAGCTTCCACAGCTATTCAACGTTCTAAAGGGCGACATGAGCATCGTAGGCAACCGCCCTCTCCCGCTCTACGAAGCCGAGCTGCTGACCAGCGACGCGTACATAGACCGCTTCATGGCGCCTTCCGGACTGACCGGGCTTTGGCAAGTGGAGAAACGCGGCGGAGCCGGCAAGATGTCGGCGGAAGAACGGAAACAGCTCGACATCAAATACGCGCAGGAATTCAGTTTCCTGCTGGACATGAAGATACTTCTCAGGACGTTCACCGCTTTTGTACAGAAAGAAAACGTGTAATCATTAAAACCAAAAACAAGACAGACGAATGATAAAAGCCCGTACATATACCTTATTATATCTCTGTGCAGTTACACTTATTCTGTTCCTGTCACCCCTGCCTGCCGGCGCCCAGAAAGACATGACGCGTGAAGAGCGAATCAAAATCCTGGAAGCGTTGAAAGAGAGCGACGCCATTCTGGAAAAGAGCATCTCGGGAGACAACCTGCCGGAGACGCGGCACTACATAGAAGGCTTCGAGCTGCCGCCCCTTTCCGTATTCATGGATGCCGTGATAGAAAACGCCACCGTAAAACGGGCGCAGTCCCAGGTAGAGCAGGTAAAGAACCAGTACCGCATAGAAAAAAGGAACTGGTGGAACTACTTCCGGCTGAACGGGAACTACGCCTACGGGCGTTACAACGTGCTGAACGACAACAGCGACTCCTTCACCGACTGGTATCAGTCCACCACAGCCAGCTCCCGCCACACCTTCAACGTAGGCGCCAGCTTCAGCGTAGGCCTCGGCGATTTGTTCAACCGCCCGCTCCGGCTGAAAAACTATCGTTACAACATCGAACAACTCCAATACACGCAGGAAGAAGTGATGGAAGAACGGCGGCTCAAAGTGCTGGAAGCCTATAACAATGTGACGGCGCAACTGGCAACCATCAAAGCCAAAGCGGAGAATGCCGCCCTCTACAACGCCCAGATGAAAATCTCGGAGAACAATTTCATACAAGGCAAAATAGACATCATCTCGCTCTCACTGGAGCGCGCGCGCCGTTCCGGGGCGGTAACTTCCTATGCCGAGGCGCGCGTCTCGCTGCATAACGCCATCATTTTACTCGAGATGCTGACCAACGTAAAAATAATCAAAGGGAAATAAAGTCTTATGGATATAGTACAGTTTATAGCCCAATTCTTTTACCGCATCCGTTACTGGCTGTTGTGGGGCGGATTCATCGTCACCGTGCTGGTGGCGTACTTCACCCAGTTCCTGCCATTCAGCTATACTGTAAACAGCAATATCTACGCCGGCGTCACCAACGTCACCAACATCGACGGCAGCAAGGTCGAGAACATCAGCAGTACGTTCGACAATCTCATCAACATCGCCAAGTCCAAAAGCACCCTGGAGCAAGTCTCGCTCCGCCTGCTGGCCACCAACCTTGTGTATGGCGAGGAGTGGCAAGACAATATGTACATCCAGGCAAAGCACTACCGCCAACTCCTGCAAAGAACTCCCAAAGAAGTGCTGGCTCTGGTAGACCGTTCCTCGTTGGAGAAGACCGTCGGGAACCTGCAAAAATACCGTCAGGAAAGCGCCGCGAACTTCGTATATTCCATGTTCAGCCGTCCCACGGAGTTTTACGGCTTCGAGGCGCTCGACCAAATCATCGTAAAGCGTCTGGGCACGAGCGACCTGATAAGCTTCACCTACACAAGTCCCGACCCGGGCATCACCCAAAACACCATCCGGATTTTAGAGGACGAGCTTATCAAGGCATACGAAATACTCCGTTTCAGCGCCACCAACAGCGCCATCGCTTACTTTGAGGAGCAAGTGAGGCTCGCCAAAATCAACCTCAACAAAGAAGAAGACAACCTGATGCGCTATAACGTAGAACATTCGGTAATCAACTACGACAACCAGAGCAAGGAGCTGGCCATCACCAAATACGACCTGGACGACCGCGAGGAACTCGCCCGGCGCACCTACCAGAGCGCTGTGGCGCTCCGCCGGATGCTGGAAGACAAAATGGACATCCGCGCCAAGATAATCCGCGACAACACCAAGCTGCTCAAAGAACTTGAGAAAGTAACGGAGCTGAACCAGAACATTCTGGAGCAGGAAATCTTCTCGACGGACACGGAGCTGAAAGACAACAGGCAGTTGCAGCAAAACAAAACCGATTTACGGAACTCCGAAGACAGAATCAGCCATATTTCCGACAACCTCAACGAATACAATTTCACCAAAGAAGGGGTCGGCATCGATAATATGGTAACGGAATGGCTGGTGGCGTGCATCAACGAGGCCAAGGCGCAGGCCGAGCTGAAAGTCCTTCGCGAGCGCCGGAACGACATCCTGAACCAATACCGGGAATTCGCCCCCGTGGGCACGCAGGTCAACCGCAAGGAGCGCGCCATCGGCATAGCCGAGGACACCTACCGCGAACAGCTCCGCGGCCTGTCCGAAGCGCGGCTCCGCCTGCAAAACATCAAAATGACCACCGCCAACCTGCAAATCATCGCCCCGCCCGAATTCCCGCTCACCGACAACGGGCGCAAGCGCATGCTCTACATCGTGGCAGCCCTGATAGGCAGTTTGATATTCATCACTTTCTACTTCCTCATCATCGAGCTAATAGACCGTACGCTCCGTGATGCCGAACGCAGCCACCGCCTTAGCGGCCTGCCCGTCATCGCCGCGTTCAACGGCATCAGCAACCTGAAATTCCGGGGATTCCTGAAAGTATGCAACCGCCGTGCCGCCGCCTACTCCTGCCACCGGCTCAACAAATACCTGGCAACAGGCCGTCCCACCGTCATCAACCTGCTCAGCATGGAAGAGCGGGAAGGCAAGAGCTTCCTGGCCAAATACTTTGCCGACCATTGGGCGTCCGAGGGGCTCCGCACCCGTATCGTAAGGCACGGCGTCGATTTTGAAACCAACGACAAGAAATACATCCGGGCGCAGCGGCTATCCGACTTCTGGGAGTTGAACTCCGCCGAGCAGATACCCGATATCATCCTCGTGGAATACCCGTCCGTAAGCAGCTCCAGCCTGCCTCTGGCCGTGCTGAAACAGGCCGATTTCAACCTGCTCATAGCCAATGCCTGCCGTTTGTGGGGTAAGAACGACGACATCAACCTGAAATCCATCAAAGAAATGCTGGGTGACACCCCGTTATCGCTTTACCTCAACAATGCCGACCGTGAAGTCGTGGAATCATTCACCGGCGAATTACCGCCCAAGACACCACTCCACAGCTTCGTCAGCCGATTGTCGCAACTGGGACTGACCGCCAAAAAAGCCGCCGTAAAATGAGCATCAAGCGAAGTTACATATCATCTCCCACCCTCACCTTTGCCATACTCTGCATCGGGTTAGGCTGCATCGTGGCGGCCACCCTGCGGCAAAATCTGGCGATAGCGGCACTGGTGGCCGTGCTGCCCGCCCTCTTATGCATCCTGATTCTGCATCTCCGCAAGCCGGAACGCTTCATCTTCCTGCTGTTCATCTTCAATTACTTCTTCACCCCGCTGGCCCGTTACAGCCGGCAGGACGGGCTCAGCGTACTGTCGGACGTCATCTGGTGGAGCGTGCTGCTTATCATCATCATCCAGACCGCGCTGCGCTACCGTTTCCCCTGGAAGCAGGCCGCCAACATCCTCACCATAGGGGGCGCGGCGCTGGCGGTATACTGCCTGATGGAAGTCGTCAACCCCACCGCGTCCCTGGAAGCGTGGATTTATTCCAGAGGATTCATTTACAACACGTTCCTCGTCTCCTTAATCACGGTGCTGCTGGCAACGTCCTACAAGCAAATCGGCCGGCTGATGTTCCTGTTCTCCCTACTGACGCTCATCGCCATACTGAAAGGCTTCTGGCAGAAATTCATCGGGTTCGACGCCATCGAGTACGATGCCCTGATGGAAAGCGGCATGTACAAGACGCACCTGCTGCCCCAAATCACCCGCTATTTCTCTATTTTCACCGATGCGGGCAATTACGGTTCCAACATGGGATTCACCTGCGTGCTGTTCGGCATCACCGGCCTGTTCAGCAAGAAACCCGGCCTGAAAACATATTACCTCTGCGTCTCCGCGCTTTCACTGTACTCCATGTTCACTACGGGCACCCGGGGAGCCATCGTGGTGCCTCTGGGCGGCCTGCTGCTCTTCGCGCTTATCAGTAAAAACATCAGGCTGATGAGCGCCGCCACGGTGGGGGGAATATGCATCTACGTCTTCTTCGCGTTTACATACGCGGGCGAGAGCAACTACATGATACGGCGTATGCGCACGGCGTTCCGTCCGAATAAAGACGCGTCCTATCTGGTAAGAAAACAGAACAGGCAAAAGCTGGCGGAATACCTCAGGGACAAGCCCTTCGGCGAAGGTCTCGGCCTGGGCGGCGTGGAAGCCCGGAGATTCGGCAACAGACTGACCACCACCATCCCCAACGACTCCACCTACGTCAAGATATGGACGGAAACGGGCATCGTAGGCATCATCCTCTACCTGCTGATTTACGCGGGCAGCCTGCTGTGGGGATGCTACTACATCATGTTCAAGGTGAGGAACGACGAGTTGCGCCACCTGCTCACCGCGCTTGCCTGCGGCGTATTCGGCATGATGCTCAGCGCATACGGGAACGCGTTTTTCACCCAGTTCCCCACCGGCATCATGATGATTATGTTCCTGGGCATACTGATGAACGGGAAATATATAGACGAACGTCTGACGATTGAAAAACAACAAGCATTATTAACCGCAACTAAAAAAGATTCGACGCTATGATGTCCGATATTTTTAACATATTCAGTATAGACTGGTGGATGGATGAGAACAACAACGCGTTACAAATGACAGATTCCGTCCTGTTCCTGCTGCTGGCCATTCCGGTGGCCTACTTGCTTCTTTGCGCGCTCTTCTCGCTCGGAAAGTACAGGAACCCCTACCCGGCGGCAGCCGTACAGCACCGTTTCCTGGTGCTTTTCACGGTGTTGCGCAACGGGAAAGAGGTGATTGAATCCATCAACCGCTTTCTGGACACCCAGCAATACCCGCGCGACAAGTACGACGTGGCCGTAGCGGCCACCCAACTGCCCGAAGAAGACCTTATCACCCTGCTGCAAATGCCCGTAAACATCGTAGTGCCCGACAAGGAGTACTGCACCAAGGTCTACGCCATCCAGCAGGTGATGGAACGCTATGCTCCCGACGAATACGACATGATTGTGCTCTTCAATTCCGACAACCACATCGTGCCGAACGCCCTCAGCCTGTTCAACGACGCCTACTACTCCGGCTGCGACTCCATCCAGGCGCACCGCATGGCGGAGAACCTGAACACCAGCATCGCCGTCCTCAATGCCACCAGCGAGGAAATCAACAACAATCTTTTCCGTCTGGCGCACACCCGCATGGGCTTTTCCTCGGCTCTCATCGGTTCGGCCATGGCGTTCGATTTCGCCATGTTCCACGAACGCGCTCCCAAGTTGAAAGGCTCCGACATAAGCAAGGCGATGGAAACCGCCCTGCTGGAGCAGAACATCTACACCGAATACCTGGCGGAAGTGGTGTGTTACAGCAAGAAAGAGGACAATGCCGACGGCTACCAGACACAGCGCATCAGTTGGATACGCGCGCAGTACACCAGCACATTCTTCGCGCTGAGGTATCTCCCGCTGGTGCTGCTGAAAGGCGAATGGGACTACGCCCTCAAACTGTTCCAGTGGCTGATGCCTTCCCGTTTCCTGCTTATCGCGCTGGTGCTGCTGTGCACCGCGGGCGTCACCCTGCTGGACTGGACGCTGGCTCCCAAGTGGTACGTGCTGTTTGCCGCGCTTATCCTCGCTTTCCTCATGGCGCTGCCCGAAGGAGAGGCCAGCCGCCGTCTCCGCAAGGCCATCTGGGCGCTCCCGGTGCTTATGTTCACAGCCGTATTCAGCCATATCAAACGGTTCTTCCATAAAAAGAGATAAGGAGCGTACAACATGAAGATAGCCATAGAAGCCCAACGGATTTTCCGTCCCGACAAACACGGCATGGATTTCGTAGCGCTGGAAACCATCCGCGAATTACAGAAGCGGAACGACGGCAACGAATATTACATCATCGTCGCTCCGGGCGCCGACCGTTGCCTGGAAGAGTCCGCCAACCTCTCCATCGTGGAAGTGGCGTGCCCCACCTACCCGCTTTGGGAGCAGACAGCCCTGCCGCTGGCGGTGAAACGCCTGGGCGCCGACCTGCTGCACTGCACGTCCAATACAGCCCCGCTATACTGTCCGGTTCCGCTGGTGCTGACACTTCACGACATCATCTATCTGGAGCCCCGCCTGCACCGCAGCCCCTCGCTCTATCAGGAAATGGGGTGGCACTACCGCCGCCTCACCGTGCCCCGGATTCTGAAGAAATGCCGGAAAATCATCACCGTCTCGCACTTTGAGCGCAACCGCATCCGCGAAGCCCTGAACATCCCCGCAGACCGCATCACGACCATCTACAACGGCTGCAACAAGCATTTCCGCCCGATGGACGACATAGACATGCAGGTAGTAAACCGCTATATCCCCCAAAAAGACTTCCTGTTCTTCCTGGGCAACACAGACCCCAAAAAGAACGCCGCGCGGGTACTGAAAGCCTACCGCCTCTATCTGGAACAGTCGTCCGTAAAGCGTCCGCTACTCATCGCCGACCTCACAGAAAGCCGCATAGACAGCCTGCTTCAGCAGGAAGGCATCGGCAACGCCCTGAAACAGCACCTCTACTATCCGGGCTACATCCGCAACGCCGACCTCGCCACGCTGTATAACGCCGCGTTCGCCTTCCTCTACCCCTCGCTGCGCGAGAGTTTCGGCATCCCGCTGGTGGAAGCCATGGCCTGCGGCACTCCCGTCATTACGGGAAACACCTCTTCCATGCCCGAAGTGGGCGGCCCCGGCATACTGGCCATAGACCCCTGCCGGCCGGAAGAGATAGCCCGCGCGGTGCTGCGTCTCGAAAACGAGGACACGCTCTACCGGCGGCAGCGGGAATACGGACTGCTGCGCGCCCGGCAATTCTCGTGGGAAAAGACGGCCGACGAGCTGATTCAAGTATATCGTTCCCTATTCAAATAACCGCCGCCCCATGAAAATCCTTTTCCTCGTCTTCTACGGATTCCAAGAGTACAACGGTATCAGCAAGAAAATCAGCTACCAGGCGGACGCCCTCAGGCAATGCGGGGCGGATGTCCGCGTCTGCCGCTACGAGGTCGCCGGCGACGGCAGCCGTAAGTGGATGACAGACGAAGAAGTGCTCGCCGATTTGGGCAAGGGAATACCCGCCAAGCTCAAAAAGCGGCTGTCGTTCGCCCCCATCCTGCGATACGTCCGCCGGGAAGGCATCCGGTGCGTCTATATCCGTTCCTACCACAACGCCAACCCCTTCACCATACACTTCGTGAGGACGCTGAAAAAGCAAGGCGTCGGCGTGCTGCTGGAGATACCCACATACCCCTACGACCACGAATACGCTTCCGTCAGGGAGAAAGCGCAGCTGTATACGGACAAACTGTTCCGCCGCGCCTTCTGCAAGTACGTCGATTTCATCGTCACCTTCTCCGACGACGAGCGCATATTCGGCCGCCCCACCATCCGCATATCCAACGGAATAGATTTCGACCGCATCCCCCTGCGCTCCCCCTGGCACGGCACAGCCGGAGAGCTGAACCTGATAGGAGTTGCCGAAATCCACTTCTGGCACGGCTTCGACCGCCTGCTGAGAGGTCTGGGAGAGTATTACAGCGGCCATCCCGAATATAAAGTCCGCTTCCACCTGGTAGGCAAACCGAGCGGCAGGCGCGAAGCGGAAGAAATCGCGGCGCCCATCCGCCGCTACCGCCTGCAACCGTTCGTCACCCTGTACGGGGCAAAGCACGGCGAGGAGCTGGACGCGCTTTTCAACCGGGCGGACTTCGCCGTAGGCAGCCTGGCACGGCATCGCAGCGGCATATACAACATCAAGACGCTGAAAAACAGGGAATACGCGGCGCGCGGATTCGGTTTCGTCTACTCCGAGACGGACGACGACTTCGACCGCATGCCCTACACGTTCAAAGTCCCCGCCGACGACAGCCCCGTCAGCATCCCCGCCCTGATAGAGTTTTACCAAAGCATGACCGTGACGCCGCCGGAAATAAGAGATTCCATCCGCCACCTCTCCTGGCGGGAACAGATGAAGAAAGTATATGAACATATCGTACGAATGAAAAAATAGAACGCCATGCCCGAAGTCTCCGTCATCATCCCCATATACAACACCGCCGCCTACCTGCGCAAGGCGCTGGACAGCATTTGCGACCAGACCCTGAAAGAGCTGGAGATAATCCTCATTGACGACGGCTCCACCGACGGAAGCCGCGGCATCATCGAAGAATACGCGGAACGCGACGCGCGGATACGGTGGCACGCGCAGCCCAACCAAGGCCAGGGAGTGGCGCGCAACACCGCCCTGGCGCTTGCCACGGGCAGGTATATATACTTCATGGACAGCGACGACCTGTTGGGCAGGGACGCCCTGCGGCACTGCCACGAAGAGTGCGAGCGGCACAAGCTGGACTTCGCTTTCTTCGATGCCGAAACCATCCTGGAAGACCGCCACACGCCGAACCTCTACGATTACCGCAGAAAAGGCATCGTGGATGAAAACAAGCTGTGGAACGGCATCGAACTGTTGGACTTCGAGATAAATCACCGCAAGCTGCTTATCTCGCCGTGCCTGTTCTTCACAAGACGCTCCTTTCTGGAGCGATGCTTCAAGGGGTTCCCCTCAGGGATTATCCACGAAGACCATATCTTCGCGATGGATGTGCTGCTGAACGCCCGTCGGGCGCGCTATATAGCGCAACCCTACTTCAAGCGCAGGGTGCGGGGCAGCTCCACCATGACCGGCCGCTTCGGAATGCGCAACATCGAGGGATACACCGCCGTATGCACCCGGATGCGCGCGCTCGGAGAGGAACGCCCCGAATGGAAAGCGGTTATCGGCAAATACCTGTCCTACACCCTGAACGATGTAATCTGGGCGGGACACCGGATGTCGCTGCTCGAAAAAGTGGAAACCGCCTGCCGCTTCAGACGCCTGCGGCTCGGAAAGTACGTCAGTTTCAGGAACTGGGCTGTGTTCTGGCTGAAAAAGAAATAGGAAAAGACCATGAAAGCGCTTGTCTCCATCATCACCGTCAACTACAACGGGCTGCGCGACACCTGCGAAATGATAGACTCCTTCCGCAGCCGCGAAACCTATCCGCGATACGAAATCATCGTTGTGGACAACGGCTCGCGCCTGCCCGAGGCGGAAGAGATACAGGAACGATACAGGGACAACCCCGTGCCGGGCGGCTCCTTATCAGGCAGCCCCGTCTCCTTTCCCCCCGTCAAAGTGGTGCGGAACATCAACAACGGCTTTGCCGGCGGCAACAATGCCGGACTGAAAGCGGCCGAAGGCGATTACCTCTTTTTCATCAACAACGACACCCTCATCAAAGAGCCGGTACTGGATGCGTTGGTGCGGCGCATAGAGAGCGATTCGCGACGCAACGGCGGCGTGTCGCCCATGCTGAAGTTCGCCGCCCGTCCGGACACCCTGCAATACGCGGGCTTCACCCCCCTGAGCCCCGTCACCCTGCGCAACGCGGCCATAGGCTTTATGCAGCAAGACAGCCCCCGCTTCCGCATCCCCCGCGAAACCGCCTCGCTGCATGGAGCCGCCATGATGGTGAGCCGGCGGGCGTT
The DNA here is from genome assembly GCF_015555825.1 of Bacteroides clarus. Lineage (NCBI taxonomy): Bacteria > Pseudomonadati > Bacteroidota > Bacteroidia > Bacteroidales > Bacteroidaceae > Bacteroides > Bacteroides clarus. The sequence goes on from NZ_JADNLF010000011.1 coordinate 24,974, forward strand.
GCAGGACGCAGGCACCATGAGCGAGATCTATTTCCTGTTTTACGAGGAGCTGGACTGGTCGGCACAGCTCCGGAAAGCCGGCTACCGCCTGTGGTACGAACCCGCCGCCGTGGTCTACCACAAGGAAGGCATGACGGCGAGGCGGGGCAGCCCGACACGCGAATTCTACCTGTCGCGCGCACGCATGCTGTTCGCCCGCCGCAACCTGCGGGGCATCGGCAAATACCTGTCGTGCGCCTACCTCTGCATCCTCGCCGCCCCCAAAAAGGCGGCCGTGTACCTGCTGCACGGGCAGGTCGCGCTGGCCAAAGCCACGATATGCGGCACCTGCGAAGGGATATATAAAAATATCCGAACCGCCTGACATTCCGAAAGAAGTGCTACCTTTGCAGGCATTAATTTTTTAGTATTTGAGTATGAAAAAATTTTTAAGGTAACCATAACGCTGAACAACAAAGCGTTTTGGGTATTCGAGGGAGAAACCAAGTACACGATGAAAGAGCTGGTTATCGCCGAAATCATCAAGCTGATAATCTTCCGGACGTTCAGGTCGGACACGAAAGCCAGTTACAGGGCAAGCGCCGAACTGATTCCCGCCGGACACCGCATCGAAGTCGTGAAACAGGTAAGGGAAAAGGAGAAAGAGTAGAAAAATCCCGGAATTATACATCTTTTAACCTACTCACGGTTTCCAAGCATTTTCAAACCGTATTACACTGCAACACAACAGCATGAGCGTATATAGACCGTAGTAAATCAGGCTATATACGCTATTTTTTATGCCTACCTTCGTGCCGATAATACAAGCGTACGAATAAATAAAATTGATACATGAAACGCAATTTCTACTTACAACATCCCATCATGGCGATGAACGATCCCCGAATGAAAAAACTCATAGACAAGGAAAGGTTGAAAGGCTCCGGAGCCTATTGGTTCATCATCGAAAAACTGGCGTTGCTGCCCGAACCGCGCGCGCAACTGGAATATCTGCAACCGTTCTGCGTAGGCCGGAAAATCCCCCTGTCGTACTTGCAGAAAATCATCCGCGAATACGACCTTTTCATCTTCGACGAGGACAACTATTTCACGCCCGCCGAACTGAATCCCGCCAAGAAAAAGGACGAAAAAAGTGTCGAAAATGTTTCGGGAACTGACGTTTCAGTGTCCGAAAACAACCGAAAAGTGCAAAAAACGTCTCGGAAGAAAGCGGAAAAAGAGAGTTTGAAAGTCGGTAACAGCCTAAACGGCAGCCTGTTGCCAAAAGATACTCCCGCAATCGGTAAAGAGAATATAAAAGATATAAAAACAACAGCAACAACAGAAGAAAAAGAAGAGACCGCCGCCGATGCCGCTACTCTTCCTTCGGTTTGTTCGTCCGGCAGCACACCCCCGCCGCCGCCATCCGTCACGGTAACCGTCTGCGACGAATGGGACGAGCCGCGCCGGCCGCAGCACCCCATCCGCCCCTGGCGTGAACTGGTGGACGAACTGGGGCGCAACCGTCTGTGGATGGAAATGGCCTGCATGAGAAGCGGCTACGGAGCCATGCTGGCACGCCACCTGCCGGAAGCCATAGAGTTCTTCAAGCAGCACGTGGAGCTGTACGGCAAAGGAGACAACCTGCTGACCGAAAGCGATGTACGCTCCTACTTCGTGAATTTCGTGAGTGCCGGCGGACGCACCTCGAAAGCGCTGTTCAAGGAGCTGACGGACAACGAAGCCCGGAAGAAATCCGAGCTCCGGGAGTCCTCTGCCGACCCGCTGCGATACGAGCAAATCGTCAACGGGAAGCGAACCTACCTGGGCTGCCCCATCCCCGACGACGCCCCGCCCCGTCCCGACCCAAACGCCGTCTGGAACGAGGAACTGTGCCTGTGGATGTCCGGCAGGAAGAACAAAGGGAAGCCCGACTGAAAGCGGGCAGTCCGACAACTCCGAGCAGGCAGTCCGGCGGTCGCAAGCCCACAGCCCGACGGTCGTAAACAGGCAGTCCGGCAGCCGTAAGTAGGCAGTCCGGCAGCCGTAAGTAGGCAGTCCGGCAGCCGTAAGCAGGCAGTTCAAGAGCGCTGCCCCCACAGTTCGTCACCGCCGAGCCCGCAACCCGAAACATCCGGGCTCACAACCCGAAATCCATTCACCCCAAACCATCCCCCATGTTCGACTTCAGAAAACATAACATCAATACCCGTGGCCGCAGCAGCGGCAAAATCAAAACCACCTGTCCGCAATGCAACGACACCCGCGGCCACAAAGGTGACCGTTCGCTATCCGTAGACCTCGACAAGGGGCTGTGCTACTGCCACCACTGCGGCTACACCCTGCACATCCCCGACGATGCCGAAGAACGCCGGCGGCAGGAACGGATAGACCGCTACCGCAAATCCGTCCTGCTGCCCTCGCACTTCCGGCGTCCCGTGTTCAACGCTTCCAAAACCGGCCGCAGCGAGGCGCTGGAACGCTATTGGACGGAAGAACGCTGCCTCAGGCAAGAGCTGCTCGACGAGCTCCGCATCACCGAACAGCGCGAATGGATGCCCCAAAGCGAGAAAGAAGAGAACTGCCTCTGCTTCAACTACTTCGAGGGTGATACCCTCGTCAACACCAAGTTCCGCAGCGGACAGAAGCACTTCAAAATGGTGAAGGACGCCGAGCTCATCCCCTACAACATCAACGGCATACTGGGCACCCGCCAGGCCGTCATCACCGAAGGCGAGTTCGACGCCTGCGCCCTGATGACCGCCACCGGACGGCGCGACATCATCTCCGTGCCCGCCGGCGCGCAAAGCAACCTCACCTGGATAGACCGCTTTGTGGAGAGCCACTTCGAGGACAAGGAAACCGTCTACATCGCCGTAGACGAGGATGCCGCCGGAGAAGTGCTGCGCCGTGAACTCGTCCGCCGTCTGGGCGCGGAATGTTGCAAGATAGTGCGCTACGGAGCCGGCTGCAAGGACAGCAACGAGCATCTGATTCGCTACGGCGCGGACAGCCTCGCCATCTGCCTGCAACAGGCCGAGGAAATTCCCATAGAGGGCGTAGCCACCGCCGACGATTGCAGCGAGCAGTTGCGCGCTCTCTACGAAAACGGACTGCAAGGCGGCGCCGAAACGGGCTGGGAGAACCTGGACGCCCACTGCACGTTCGAGCTGGGGCGGCTCGTGGTGATAACAGGCCGTCCGGGCGACGGAAAATCCGAGTTCACCGACGAGCTCGTGCTCCGCCTGCGTCTGCGCCACGGCTGGAAAACAGCCTATTACAGCCCTGAGAACCTGCCCGTGGAGTACCACCTCAAGAAGATTGCCGACAAGCTGTTGGGGCGTAACTTCGCCCCCGGCTACGGCATGACCGAGGAACTGTACGACCAAGCCCGCCAATGGCTGGCGGCCAACGTGACCCATATCCTGCCCGGTGACGGCGCCTACCGCATAGACGACATCCTGCTCAAAGCCCGTCAACTGGTACGCCGCCGCGGCGTGCGCACCCTCGTGATAGACCCCATGAACCGTCTGGAGCAGGACAGCGGCATGACGGAACGCGACTTCATCCGCTCCGTGCTGAACAAGCTCTGCCGCTTTGCCCAGCGCAACCGTTGCCTCGTCATCCTCGTGGCCCACCCCCGCAAGGTCAACCGCAACGAAGCCACCGGAGAACTGCGCCGTGTGGAGATGAACGACATCAACGGCTCCGCCGACTTCGGCAACATGACGGACTACTGTATCGACGTAGACCGTAACGACAAGAAGCAAATCGTAACCATTTATATTGACAAAGTGCGCTTCAAGCATCTGGGCAGTGCAGGCACGTGCGCCAAGTTCGTCTACAACTTCATCAGCGGGCGCTACTTCCCTTGCGAAGAGGGTATCGTGCATACTCCGGACGGCGACAGTCCGGGCCCCGTAGACACGCGGTTCGACAATGCAAATTGGTTGAAAAATAATGAGGAACAAGGTTGCCTGTTCCACTGAAAATGCGTACCTTTGAAGCAATCAACTATCTGAATATCAAAACCTGAACATGTATAGACTATGATGAAAAATGATGCTTCTTTCATTGCTGAAGCCCCCTTCTCCATCCGCAGCTACGGCAAAGGAGAACTGGCGATGTGTTATATCCGCAACGTGGCGCAACAGAGTGCCGTAAACCTGTTTAACGAATGGATCCGTACCGCCCCCGGACTGGAACAACGCCTGCTGGCCACGGGCATGAACCCCGCCGCCCGCCGGTACACCCCCGCACAAGTGCGGCTGATGGTGAGTGTTTTCGGAGAACCTTAAAGGGTTCTTCGGGAAAACTCCCGAAACGTTGCGGCTGTAACTGTCGTTGTGATTCTCTGCGGTTCTCGGTAATTCTCGGTGACTCTCGGTAATTCCCTGCAACTCTCTGCAATTCCCTGCAACTCCCTGCAATCCTCTGCAACTCCCTGCAATTCCCTGTAATCCCCCGTAATTCTCTCCCAATCTCCCCCAACCCTTGCAAAGCTCCTTTCGTACCGGCACGCCGCCGTATCTTTGTATCAACGAAACGAAAAGGAGAAAACTCGCCGCGGAGAAGCCATCCCCGTCGTTCCGGAAACAATTGACTATTCATTAAAAAGTAACGAAATGACAAAAGCAAAAGCATTAGTAATGCGTACGCAGCGACACAAGAAAATAGGCGACAATACCTCGCCGATGGTCTACACGCTGAGACGCAAGCCAAAAGACGCCAAGATTCTCGACCTCGAACGCATCGCGCAAGACATCGAGGCACTGGGCAGCATGTCCGCCGAAGACGTGGTACATGTAGGCAGAGCCCTCGTCCGCCAGATACGGCAGACACTGACGGACGGGAATAACGTCCGCCTGGACGGGTTCGGTATCTTCTATACCACCTTCAAGTGTCGCGCCACCGAGGCCGCCAAAGATTGTACGGTGAAAAACATCGAACGGGTGAATATCCGCTTCAAAGTAGCGAACACGCTCCGTTTGGAAAACGACACCAACGCCACGACCAAAGGCAACCCCAACACCTTGATTTTTGAGCTGGTGTCCGAAGACGGCGTTTCCGGCGGCGGAAACAATGGCGGCGGCAGCGGAGACAACGGTGAAGAGGAGAACCCGCTGGGATAAGGGAATTTTACGAACCGATAATCGGGATTTATCATTTATAACTTAAAAACAAAAGAATATGAGTAAAAGTACAGGAATCTGGGACACAGTCTTGAAAGTAATCATCGCCGTAGCTTCCGCCGTTCTCGGCGTTTTCGGAGCCAACGCGATGACGTTCTAAAAGAGTAACGGTACACACCGTACGAGAGGATGCGCCGCCCCGGTGATGGGAACGAGGCGCATCCTCTTCTTTTTTATCCGCTTCATCTGCGCCGGAAGCGCCTTACCAGCGAACGCATCCCCGCCGAGCAGCAATAAAAGCCGCCGCACAATATCAGCAGGAACACCAGCGACGACACCAGCGCATACACCATCCACATGCCATAGCCCTGAGACGGTTCCGGCAGCGGAAGGAAACAGAGAACCACGTCCGTCAGCCCCCACGAAAGGACGGCAAGCAGCAGGTAAAGGAATATATTCTTCCAATAGGACATGACGGGCATTCCGAACCCTTCCTTATAAAGGAGATAGGGTTTCCAAACGCTGACGACGGTCAGCGAACTGGCTACATCGCCCAGCAACACGCCCGGAAGCCCCCACAGGAAGCCGCCCGCCAATGCCACCGCCACCGTGATTGCCAGCGTCGCCACCGCCGCCCATGTGTCGTGAAACAGTCCGTAACCGAAGATAAACTGGTCGTTCGTGCCTCTGAACTGGCTGATGAAGAAGTTGGTGAGGATAATAACCAACACGGAACGGGGCAATACGTACTCCTCGCCCAGCCACACCGTAATGAACGGGTCTGTCAGATGATAGAGCGCGAATGTCAGGAACGACGCTATCAGGAAACGCAGCGAGCTCAGCTCCCAAAAGACTTGCTGGATGCGCTTCACATCTCCCTCGGCTATCAGGTTGCCCACGCCCGCTCCGGTACTGCCCAGAAAATTGTCGACAAACTGGTTCAGCTTGGTGAGCAACAGCATATAGTTGCCGTAATACGCCACCAGCTTCAGTGAGGTAAACGCGTACACCAGAAAAGGCAAAAGCTGCGTCCTGCCCATTCCCGCCAGTTTATGTACAAACATCTGGCGGGCTTTACGCACGATAATCTTATTCTCCGGATACTTCCGCCTGCCTTCCGCCACCTCGCACTTCAGCCACGGATATACCCGGTTTATCTTCCAATTCAGGATGAACGAGTACAGAATGCCGAATATCAGCTCGATGGCTATCCACAGGTAGAAGCTGCCCACATGGCACGCCAGCGCCATTTGCAGGAGTATCTTGACGATATTGGCCGTTTGGAAGTAGACGGTGACCACATAATTGCGCTGGTCGGCGCCAAGCAGGGTCTGCCGGTAATTGACGAAATAACCGATGAGGGCGGAAGCCAAAAAGGCGAAATAAGCAAAATAGATTACTCCGAAATGAATACCGGCACCGGCGAATATGTAAGGCAGAAAACAGGCGAGCAGCAGCCCGGCGCCCAAAATCAGCAATCCCACATTGCGATAGAGATAGCCCAGCACCGAGATGATTTCCTTTATCTTGTCCCGGTTGCCGTCGAAAATCGGTTTGTAAAGCACATAGCCGATGGAAGCTCCGATGCCCAGCTCGGCCAGATTGAGAAAGCCCAGCAGATTCTGCATCGTCCCCGTCAGCCCGACAAAGTCCGCCCCCAGCTTCTCAAGAAATATCTTTCTGGAGAAAAAGGAGATGAAAAGGGTGACAAGGTAGAAGAATACATTGACACGCGCGTTCAGATAGCTTTTCTTCAGACGGGATTCTGACATAGACGCTTTTTTAACTTTGCCGACAGCAAGCCGGAAAATGTTTCATAAACCATATCGGGACATTCCATACGCGTATAAATCCACACGGCTTTCAAATATCCCCGCCAGCCAAAATGCTTCCGGCACAACTGTACGTAATAGTAGCGGTTCACGCGTTTGTCCCGCTCCCCTATTTTCCGCATGAAACGGTTGTACCGGCACGATACCCGAACGCGCGCCAGCAGGTTCTCAAGCACAACGCCGTAGTACAAAGAGTTCTTGCGAACCGTGGCGCAATATATGGCTTGGGAGCAGAGAGCTGTTTTCCGGGCGTAATAATCGCTGTATGCCGAAAACATCACGTCGTTTCCTGCCGGAGTTTCATCGAAACGAATCCGGTGGTTCCGCACCAGGCTTGCGGATATCATCTTCGCCCACGGCACTCCGTTCTTATATCTCAGCGCTTCCCAATCGGCATCCTCACGTATCCGGCCGTAATATTCCTGCCGGGATTCCACCTGCCGGAGCGTATCCGAGTCCGTGCTCTCCGCCCGAAAAACAATCATGTCGTAATCCGTAAGGGCGAATGTATCCAGCACATCCAAAAATCCCGGAAGAAAGAAATCGTCGGCATCGGCAAACAACAGCCAGCGCCCCTTCGCCGCGGCCAACCCGCAATTGCGCGCGTATCCGGCTCCCTTGCTTTCGGATGTATGGATAATCTCCGTGTCCTTACGCTCGCTCCCCGGAAAGTTGTCAAAATCTACAACGGCAGGCGAACTGTTATCGTCTACTATCACAACCTGGATATCCTGCCGTAACGGTATGGAATCGAGACAGCGTTGCAATAACAACGGAATATTCTTGTGAGGAATTATTATCGTATAGGTATATACAAAGTCCATTTCAAGAGTTTTTCTTCTATCTGTCAGTATCCATCCACCCCATGCACCGTATGAATAAACCGCTTATTCGCTTCTTTCAATCGGAACAGGTTCAAAAGCATCAGCAAGAAAGAGTAAGGAACCCAGCAAACCGCCTTCAGCAACCGCCACTTCCAATACTTGCGGGGAATGGCGAGAGCCAGCGCCGACAGCAGCAGGATGAATATTCCCCACCACTTACAGGCCGATGGGGACGCGCATAGGGAATGCGCGAGGGAGATGATGAACACGAATCCCAACAGCAGCACCCGGGAGAACGAGATTTGCTGGTAGAGCTTGTCGCAGAAGTCCCACTTCCCGTCACGGATGGCGGGCAGCAAGCGTCCGGCAAACTCAAAGAAGCTGTAATACTGCGCGGACAGCCAGCGGCGGCGTTGCTGGTAGAAATTGTTGGCTTGCTGTATCTTCTCGTCCTTGACGAAAGTATCGGGCAGGTAATGGAAATGCACGCCCTCATAAAGGAGCTTCATCTCCAGCACACGGTCAAAACCGCCCACCGAGGTGTTACTCATCATCGCATCGTAAAACAGGGGATAGTCAAAAGCCATGCCCGAACCTATCAGAGCCGCCGACATGCCCAGATTGGCATGTCCCGAACGGAAAATGGAGTTGTTTATCTCCTCGCTGACTGCGTCCAGATAGGCCATGTCGGTGTTCAGGTTCTTGGCCACGCGATGTGTCTGCACCACCCGGACACCGGGCACAGCGAAAGCGTCGTTCACCTCGGACAAGTAGGACGGGGCGATAATGTTGTCCGCATCTATTATCAGCGCCACGTCGTAAGCGGCTTTGTCCAGGTATTCGAGGGCGGCTTTCAGGGATTTGGTGTTGGTGCTTTTCTCAAAATCCACTTGAAGCAACTTGATGGGAAGTGAAGACAAGGCCGCGTTCGTTTCAGGCCGCATGTGGTCTGATATAACGGTGACGTCGTATTTATCGTCCGGATAATCCTGCGCCAGGCAGGCGTGCACGGTGGACAGGATGACCGCATCCTCGCGATAGGCGGCAATGAGTACCGCAAAACGCTTGCAGGCGCGTGCCGGTACGGAAGCGAGAGGTTTGCCACGGCGCAGCGATGCCAGACTGTACACCAACAGATACGCCACATTTATTGACAATAAAATGTATAGAAACCAATCAAAGATATGTAATAAGTGTTCCAAAATCCATGCAATTTAACCCTGTTGTTTTATTTGTTGGAAGTCTGCCCGCAGGGGCTTCGTCGCAAAGATACAAAAAACGGGGAGAGTTTGGACAGAATATACAAAAAAAGGCGGAAAATAAAAAAAAACGAGCAAGTTCTCCCGAACCCCTCGCCTCGTGTAAGAAAAGCCAAAAGGCTTTTCTTTTTTACTTGCATCAAATTGTTACCCGAAAATCAATCTTTCTTTTTACCTCTAAAAACAAACTTCAAACCTATCAAATAACACTTAATGTTTAACTTTTACCTTTACCTAATTACCTACTTTTAATCTATAAATTTTTCGCTTATGAATTAATTCAATCTTTTTACCTCTTAACTAATTACCTTTACTGAAAACTCTTCTTTTATTTTTTAAGAGCAATTTCTCAACTGCACTGCAAAGGTAAGCGTTTTTTCCGTGTGCGCAAACAGTAGAGAAAAAAAGTGAGTGTCTTATAACATTGTTTTAGAGATTAAACGTCTCTTTTACACTTGTAAACACTTAAAAGGCTATCATTGTGACACTCTTTCCGCCGAAAGCGTTACACCGGGTACAAAAAAACAAACCACCGAAGTGCCGTAGCACCTCGATGGTTGTCCCCTTTAAACACCTTTAAACAAAATGAAATATAATGATTACTTTCTTGCTTCCGCAATGTAAGCCAGAGCTTCCTTGCATTTCTCCGTAACGTAAGTCCAGTCTTCAGCGGCAACCTTGTCGTTCGGGAAGAGCTTGGAACCCATACCTACGCAGAATACGCCGGCTTTAATCCAAGAAGTCAGGTTTTCCTGTGTCGGTTCCACACCGCCGGTAACCATCAGCTTAGACCACGGCATCGGAGCCAACAGGCCTTTTACGAGTTTTGTACCCAGCACGTCACCGGGGAATATCTTGCAGAGATCGCAACCTGTTTCCTGAGCGAAGCCTACCTCTGAAACGCTTCCGCATCCCGGAGTGTATGCCACCAGACGGCGGTTGCAAATCTTAGCGATTTCGGGGTTGAACAACGGGCCTACAATGAAGTTTGCGCCCAATTGCAGATACAGCGCAGCGGTAGCAGGGTCTACGATAGAACCTACACCCATAGCCATTTCGGGACATTCCTTAGCCGCGAACTTCACTACTTCGGCAAATACTTCGTGAGCGAAGTCGCCGCGGTTGGTAAACTCGAATGCGCGGACACCGCCGTCGTAACATGCCTTCACTACTTTTTTCGCTACTTCTGCATCTTTGTGGTAGAATACAGGAACCATACCGGTTGAACCAATCTTGTTCAATACGGCTATTTTATCAAATTTTGCCATTGTATTAATCAATAATTTAATGTATAGAAATAACTCTATTTGATTTTTTCAGGCATGGATTGCACGGGCTCAGCACCGTATTTTCCATGTGATTATCACACCGGTATCCGTAAAATCCGTGTAATCCGCGCCTGAAAAGAATTATCAGCGTTGTACGCGACCGCTTGCGTCACCACCGGCCAGCGCTTCCACTTCCTCAACAGAAACGAGGTTGAAGTCACCGTTGATAGTGTGCTTCAAAGCCGAAGCGGCCACCGCGAATTCGAGAGCGGCGCCTTGGTTGGGCTTAGTCAGCAAACCGTGGATGATACCGCCTGAGAAAGAGTCACCGCCACCTACACGGTCGATAATCGGGTTGATGTCGTAGCGTTTTGATTCGTAGAACTCTTCGCCGTTGTAAATCATTGCTTTCCAGCCGTTGTGTGTTGCCGAGAATGATTCGCGCAAAGTAGAGATTACATATTTGAAACCGAATTCTTTGGCCATTGCCTTGAAGATGCCTTTGTAGCCTTCCGCATCTGTCTTACCGCCTTCTACGTCAGCATCGGGTTTGAAACCGAGGCAGAGTTCCGCGTCTTCTTCGTTACCGATACAAACGTCTACGTATTGCATCAACGGTTTCATGATGGACTGAGCTTTTTCTTTTGTCCAAAGTTTCTTACGGAAGTTAAGGTCTACGGATACCGTAACACCATGACGCTTGGCGGCTTCGCAAGCCAGACGGGTCAATTCGGCAGCCTTGTCGGAGATAGCCGGAGTGATACCTGACCAGTGGAACCAGTCTGCACCTTCCATGATAGCGTCGAAATCGAAATCCGCCGCATCCGCTTCGGAGATTGAAGAGTGGGCGCGGTCGTAAATCACCTTGCTGGGACGCATGGACGCACCGGTTTCCAGATAATAGATACCTACGCGGTCACCGCCACGTGCGATAAAGTCTGTCTTTACACCATATTTACGCAAAGCGTTCACCGCTGACTGACCGATTTCGTGTTTCGGCAATTTGGTTACAAAGTAAGCATCATGACCGTAGTTGGCGCAGCTGACAGCAACGTTGGCTTCACCACCGCCATATACTACATCAAAAGAATCGGACTGTACGAAACGAGTGTTGCCCGGAGTGGACAGTCTCAACATAATCTCACCTAATGTAACGACTTTCTTTCCCATAATTCTATGTTTTTATTAAATATATGATTAAATTGTTTCTTTCAAATTGTCATATCAGCCCTCATGAAGAGGTTAAACACTTGATTCTATGCAGAGTAAACGAAAACGGGGTTTGTTCTTCATAGCTTTCGTGTGCGGGCACAAAGATACAACAATTTTCGTAATTACAAAAATTGTTATATATTTGTGTCGAAAATATTTAGATTATTATTGTGTGCGAGCACAAAAAGCCATGAACAAGCCCATGAATACACCGGAAAGGATAAGGATTAAGGACATCGCCAGGATGGCTGATGTATCGGTGGGAACCGTAGACCGCGTTATCCACGGACGTAGCGGAGTGTCGGAAGCCAGCCGTAAACGTGTGGAAGAAATCTTGGAGAAGCTGAACTATCAACCCAATATGTATGCCAGCGCACTGGCGTCCAACAAGAAGTATGCGTTTGCCTGCCTGTTGCCCCAGCACGACACCGGGGAGTATTGGACGGAAGTGGAAGGCGGCATCCACGAAGCGCTGACAACCTATTCGGACTTCAACATCACCGTGAAGCTGACGTACTACGATCCGTACGACTACCGCTCCTTTGCCCGCGCCGCCCGCAGCATCGCGGACATGAAGCCCGACGGCGTATTGTTCGCCCCCACCGCCCCGCAGTACACCGCCCCCTTCACCGACGAGCTCGAAAAGCTGAATATACCTTATATATATATAGACTCGAACATCAAGGAAGCTCCCGCCCTCTCCTTCTTCGGACAGAACTCGCACCAAAGCGGATATTTCGCCGCACGCATGCTGATGCTGCTCGCCGGCGAGGATGCGCAGGAAATCGTAATCTTCCGCAAGATAAACGAAGGCATCGTAGGCTCCAACCAGCAGGAACGACGGGAAATCGGTTTCCGGGAATACATGAGCGAGCATCACCCCGCCTGCCGCATCTGGGAACTGAACCTGCACGCCAAACGCGACAGCGAGGACGCGCAAATGCTGGACGACTTCTTCCGTGCCCACCCCACCGTAAAGAACGGCATCACCTTCAACTCCAAAGCATATATCATCGGCGAATATCTGCAAAAGCACCGGAGAACGGATTTCAACCTCATGGGATATGACCTGCTGAAACGTAACGTGGACTGCCTGAAAGAGGGGAGCATCTTCTTCCTCATCGCCCAGCAACCCACCTTGCAGGGGTTCGACGGCATCAAAGCCCTGTGCGACCATCTGATTCTGAAGAAAGAAATCGCAAGGGAGAATTTCATGCCGATTGACCTGCTGACGAAAGAGAATATAGAATACTATTATAATAAGTAAAAGAATACGGAAGAGCATTATAACAAGTAAGAGATATAAAATACCACTATAACAAGTAAGATAAAATAGAATACCATTATAATAAGTAAGAGCATATAGAATAACATTATAATAAGCAAGGGCATATAAAATAACATTATAATAAGCAAATGTTAGAATGACAGACAGTACAAGCTGATTATACATTAATAAATGTTGAAATTCAGTTTATATCAGTAACGATGATATAGGGTAATCTAAGGCTGAAAGCCTTTTTATCTTATAGCCCGGGGTAACACCCCGGGAATACGAATATGAATAACATTGCGCCCTGTAAGGGCAAAATATTTGAAGATTAATCTTTTGCCCTTACAGGGCGCAGGGTCCGGGAACATTTATTCCCGGGGCGTTGCCCCGGGCTATAAGATAAAAAGCCCTTCAGGCTTAGGTTATACTTACTATAAATAGCTTTCAACACTTACTTGTTTAATAAGGTGGTAAGATAACAAGGTGAAAGTGATAAGGTGGTAAGATGATAAAGCGATAAGGTAGAAATGATAAAATAGAAGTAATAAGGTAAAAGTGATAAGGTGGAAACGATAAAGTAGCAGCAATAAAGTACTAAGATAATAAGGCAATAAGATAGTAAGATAATAAAGCGATTAAAGCAATCAAGTAATATTGAACGAAACTAATTAAAACATATTCATATGGAAACAAAGTACCTGAAAATTAATCCTGCCGATAACGTCGCAGTAGCCATTGTAGCACTGCCGGCAGGTGAAAAGCTCATAGTAGACGGCAAGGAAATCGTCCTGAACGAAGATGTTCCAGCCGGGCACAAGTTCGCGCTGCAAGATTTTGCGGAAGGCGAAAATGTGATTAAATACGGTTATCCCATCGGCCACGCCCGCACCGCTAAGAAGCAGGGCGACTGGATGAACGAAAACAACATCAAGACCAATCTTGCCGGACTGCTGGAATATACGTACAATCCCACCGAAGTGAATCTGGATATTCCGCACAAAAACCTGACCTTCAAAGGTTACCGCCGCAAAAACGGTGATGTGGGAGTGCGCAACGAGATATGGATTATCCCCACGGTGGGCTGTGTAAACGGCATCATCAACCAACTGGCGGAAGGCCTGCGCCGTGAAACAGAGGGCAAAGGCGTGGACGCAATCATGGCATTCCCGCACAATTACGGCTGCTCGCAGCTGGGCGACGACCACGAGAACACCAAGAAAATACTACGCGACATGGTGCTGCATCCCAATGCCGGAGCTGTACTTGTGGTAGGCCTGGGATGCGAAAACAACCAGCCGGATGTATTCCGCGAGTTTTTGGGTGAATACGATTCCGACCGCGTGAAGTTCATGGTGACGCAGAAAGTGGGCGACGAATACGAAGAAGGCATGAAGCTGCTGCGCGAACTCTACGAAAAAGCCAGCAAGGACGAGCGCGTGGATGTGCCTCTGAGCGAGCTGCGCGTAGGCTTGAAATGCGGCGGTTCCGACGGCTTCTCGGGCATTACGGCCAACCCGCTGCTGGGTATGTTCTCCGACTTCCTCATTGCGCAAGGCGGTACGAGCGTACTGACGGAAGTACCCGAAATGTTCGGTGCGGAAACAATCCTGATGAACCGCTGCCGTAACAAAGAGCTGTTTGAAGAAACGGTAAAACTGATTAACGACTTCAAAGAATACTTCCTCTCGCACGGCGAACCGGTAGGTGAAAATCCGTCTCCGGGCAACAAGGCCGGCGGCATCTCCACACTGGAAGACAAGGCTTTGGGATGTACCCAGAAGTGCGGCAAGAGCTACGTGGACGGCGTACTTCCTTATGGCGAACGCCTGCAAGTAAAAGGCCTGAACCTGCTTTCGGCACCGGGAAACGACTTGGTTGCAGCCACCGCCCTGGCTTCATGCGGATGCCACATGGTACTGTTTACGACAGGCCGCGGAACGCCGTTCGGAACGTACGTACCGACCATGAAGATTTCCACCAACTCCACCCTCGCCAAGAACAAACCGGGCTGGATTGACTTCAACGCCGGAGTTATCCTTGAAAACGAACCGATGGAAAAGACTTGCGAACGTTTCATCGACTACATTATCCGTGTGGCAAGCGGCGAGTTCGTGAACAACGAAAAGAAGGGTTACAAGGAAATCGCCATCTTCAAGACAGGCGTGACTTTATAATACAGGTTTGCCCGGTGATTTTTCTGGTACGGATTACACGGCTCTTTTTTATTTATCCGCGAAATCCGTGCAATCCATGTCTGAAAAATCACCGGGCGTATTCCATCCCTAAATAGGGAAAGAAAGTGTCAGAATGAACTTCAACCCTCATTCAACTATTCGGTACGAAGTGAAGAACCCCTTTCCTTTATATATGAGGAAAGAGATTCTTCACTTCGTTTCGAATGACAGAATGAGGTATCAACCGGAATTCTATTCTTTTTTCCTATCTTTGCAGCCGGTTTACTCAATATATCGCTCTTATAATTCCATAACAGAAAAGTATGTCCGCAGATACAACTACTTCTCCAAAGCAAAAAGGCGGCTGGTGGTCGCTAAGTCCGTTGGCTGTATTTCTTTGTCTATACCTCATCACATCACTGCTTGTAAACGATTTCTATAAAGTGCCGATTACGGTGGCCTTCCTGCTGTCGTCCTGCTACGCCATCGCCATTACGCGGGGGCTGAAACTGGAACAACGCGTCTACCAGTTTTCCGTAGGCGCAGGCAACAAGAACATATTGCTGATGATATGGATATTCGTCCTCGCCGGAGCGTTCGCGCAAAGCGCCAAGCAGATGGGAGCCATCGACGCCACGGTGAATCTGACCCTGCATATCCTGCCGGACAACCTGCTGCTGGCGGGTATCTTCATAGCCGCCTGTTTCATATCCCTGTCTATCGGCACCAGCGTGGGGACTATCGTCGCGCTTACTCCGGTGGCGGTGGGGCTGGCGGAGAAAACAGGCATAGACCTGCCCTATATGGTAGCCATCGTGGTGGGCGGCTCGTTCTTCGGAGACAACCTCTCGTTCATATCAGACACCACGATTGCATCCACAAAGACGCAGGACTGCGTTATGCGGGACAAGTTCAAAGTAAATTTCATGATTGTAGTACCGGCCGCATTGATTGTGCTGGGCATTTACATCTTTCAAGGGCTGTCATTGTCCGCCGCCCCGCAGATACAAGAAATTGAATGGATAAAGGTAATCCCCTACCTCATCGTGCTGGGTACGGCGATAGCCGGAATGAACGTGATGTCGGTGCTGTTGCTCGGCATCTTCTCGACCGGTATCATCGGCCTCTTCACCGGAATGGGGTTCTTCGACTGGTTCGGCGCCATGGGAACGGGCATCACCGGCATGGGCGAACTTATCATCATCACCCTGCTGGCAGGCGGAATGCTCGAAACCATCCGCTACAACGGCGGCATTGACTTCATCATCGCCCGCCTCACCCGCCACGTCACCGGCAAGCGGGGAGCGGAACTGAGCATAGCCGCACTGGTGAGCGTAGCCAATCTTTGCACCGCCAACAACACCATTGCCATCATCACCACCGGCCCCATCGCCAAGGACATAGCCAAGCGCTTCCACCTGGACCGCCGGAAAACGGCAAGCATACTCGATACATTCTCCTGCCTCATTCAAGGCATCATTCCCTACGGCGCACAAATGCTGATAGCCGCAGGACTTGCCGGCATCTCGCCGCTCGGCATCATAGGCAACCTTTACTATCCGTTCTGCATGGGGGCCTGCGCGATACTCGCCATATTGATAAGGTATCCGAGAAGATACTCATAATTCTTCCCCGGAATGAAAATATTACGCGAACTATTTGTCAATCAAAAGAAAAAGTGTACCTTTGCGCCCGCTACTACGAGTTAGCAGCATAATTCAAATCATTAACTAAAAACATTTATTTAAATGGCAACAAAAATCAGATTGCAAAGACATGGACGTAAGAGCTACGCTTTCTACTCTATCGTAATTGCAGACGTAAGAGCACCACGTGATGGTAAATTTATTGAGAAGATTGGTACTTACAACCCTAACACCAATCCTGCCACAGTAGATTTGAAATTCGACCGCGCACTTGACTGGGTGTTGAAAGGTGCACAACCTACCGACACTGTCCGCAACATCCTTTCCCGTGAAGGCGTTTACATGAAGAAGCACCTTCTTGGCGGTGTAGCGAAAGGCGCATTCGGCGAAGCAGAAGCAGAAGCTAAGTTCGAAGCTTGGAAGAACGACAAACAAAACGGTTTGGCCGCTCTGAAAGCTAAAGACGAAGAAGCTAAGAAAGCTGAAGCCAAAGCACGTCTGGAAGCCGAAAAGAAAGTAAACGAAGTGAAAGCTAAAGCATTGGCCGAAAAGAAAGCCGCTGAAGAAGCTGCCAAGGCTGCCGCTGAAGCACCTGCAGAAGCAGAAGCTACCGAAGCTCCGGCTGAAGAAGCTCCCGCAGCAGAAGCCGCTGCTGAATAAAAAGCAGAGCTTTCCCTGTAAAAAAGGGACAAAAAACATAAAATCCTCACCGGTTATACCGGTGGGGATTTTTTATTATTATCTTTGTGGCTACAAATTATTTATTTAATGAACAAAGCAATGAAAAAACTAACTTACCTGCTCGCTGCCGCTGCCGTATTCGCAGCCTGTAACAGCGGGAACCAAGGTTACACCGTAACCGGAACGATAGAGGGTGCAACCGACGGCGATACCGTCTTTCTGCAAACCGTGGAAGGCCGCCAACTCGTAAAACTCGATTCCGCAGTCATCACCAACGGAACCTTCACCTTCAAAGGAACGCAGGACACTGCTGCCAACCGCTACCTTACTTATAGCCCCGCCGGAGCAGAGGGTATGATTATGGACTTCTTCCTCGAAAACGGAAAAATCAATATCAAACTCAACGGAAAGAGCAGCTCCGCCACCGGTACCGCCAACAACGACATCTACCAGGCCATCAGAACCCAGCTCAACGAACTGGACAGCCAGATGGAAAACATCTACACTTCCATGACCGACACCGCCCTGACCGACCAGCAGCGCGAAGCCAAAGGCAAGGAAATGAGTGCGCTGGAAAGCAGAATGATGGAAGTGGCCAAAGCCGGCATCAGCCAAAACATTACCAATGCCGTGGGCGTGCATCTGCTGAAAAGCAATTACTACTACTTGGATGTGAAAGAACTCGACCCGCTGATGCCGCAGATTCCCGCCACATACAGCAACGACGCCACCATCATCCGCATCAAGGAGAATGTAGAAAAGATGAAAGCCACTGCCGTAGGCCAAAAGTTTACGGACTTTGAAATGCAGACTCCCGAAGGAAAGACCGTGAAACTGTCCGACTACGTAGGAAAGGGCAAGACCGTGCTCGTCGACTTCTGGGCAAGCTGGTGCGGACCCTGCCGTCGCGAAATGCCTAACCTGGTAGAGGCATACGCCAAGTACAAGAACAAGAATTTCGAGATTGTAGGCGTTTCTTTAGACCAGAACGGCGATTCTTGGAAAGAAGCTATCAACAAACTGAATATCACCTGGCCGCAAATGTCCGACTTGAAATATTGGAATAATGAAGGCGCCAAGCTGTATGCCGTAAGCAGCATTCCCCACACGGTACTGATTGACGGTGACGGAATTATCCTTGCACGCGGTTTGCACGGAGAGGAACTGCAAGAAAAATTGGCTGAAGTGCTTAAATAAGCGAGGAAGCCGAAAGAGTATAAAACAAAGGGGTGTGTCAAAACTCCCCTTGTATCGAAATCACCCCCGCTACGATTATCTGTGGCGAGGGTGATTTCCTATTTATGAGGGTTTCGACACACCCTCTTTATTGTTTTGCAATCCCGCAGGGCAACAGCCGTAAGATGCGGGCTCAGTTATGGTAACATGCGGGCTCGGCCACCACGAGACGCGGGCTCGGATGTAACAAAGTGCGGGCTCAGCCATAACAAGGCCTGCGCTCAAACACAGCAAGACGTGCACCCGGACACAACAGTGCGTGCGCTCAGACAGGGAATATACGGTCTGCCATATCCTTAGCCAGTCCCACGGTTTTCCATTGTTTCTTCTCATCCTCTTCCGAGGGATTAAGAAGATTATCCGCATCGGGCAGGCAGAGCGTCAGATGCTTCACGGGAATATAATTCAGCACTTCTTCCATCTTGGCCTGCAACTCATCCAGTTCTTCCTCATCGGGATAATAAGAGAGTACGAAACCAAACACAGCTTCCCGTTCATGCACAAACCACAACAGACGGCTGCGATCGCAAATCCCGCAATCATAATCCAGAAAATACGCGTCCGCCCCGCGTAGCCGTATCAACATATCCGTCGCGGCATGAAAAGCCACGAATAACCCTTCGGGACGCTCGCGCAGCACCCGGTTATTGAGGCGGGCGGCCTCATCGGTCAGCATGGACTTCACGCCCTCGAACTGTATATAACGGCAACCGGCCTCATAAAGCCCTTCCAGCAACTTTTTATAAGCCGCCGCCAAATCATCCAGCAGTATATTCAAGTCCGGATAAACCGACTTCATGCACCCGGCATCCGTTTCACGAAGAATCCTCATCAGTACTTTTCCGGGCGAAGGAATATGCTGTTTGGGCAATACATCGTCCGAAGCATTCGCCGCCAAAAAAGCAAAATCATCAAGGATAGGATGATGAAGCAAACCTATCCTGCCCGTCACTTCCAGCTCCTTGCCGGACGGAGCCCCCGCATCGCCCTTCCGGCGGATGCCTTCCCAGGCTTCCAGAAAATCATAACTCCGAAATCCGCCATCCGTCACAATCCTTACGCCTTCCGACCTCAGCCGTTCAATCAAACTACGTATCTCCGCATTTTCCACGGCACGCAATGTTTGCTGACTGATTTGCCCGCCTTGATAGCGGCTCCTTGCGTCCCGCAGCGCAGAAGGCACACACAATGCCCCCGCAATATCGACCTTAAAGGGTGGAAACAACTTTCCCATATTCGTTCTTTTTATTTGAAAATTAATACCTCAGCGCTTTGCCCTATCCCACGAGTGGCAAAGAAAATCAAAGAATGGCAGGTCTTCTGACTCGGTTTCCATTTCAAACCGCCTTCCCAACCTTTTCCCGCATACGGGGAAATAATCAGTGGCAGAGGTGTATCTGTCGAAATGTTTGGTATGAAACCTTACAGCAGCGGGACTGTCCGGGATTTGCACCCGATTCCCTTTTAATTACCGATGATGACAACCATCGGTAAACCGATTCGCTGCAAATATAACCAAAGTATTTGAAAGTCGGCAAGTGAAATCCCTATTTTTCATCGGCCGCTTCAAAACAGATTGACACATCATCTAATATATAATTATCAATAATGTGCAACTATAAAAACCACGTAAACTGAAAAGTTTCCCATTTCATCACAAATCATATTTGATTATCAACAGATTAACCATTTTTAATCCAACAAAAGTTTTCCAAAACAGAAAACGTATAAAAAACTATCATACCTTTGTTTCGCAATTAACTCCTATTGTAAAATCTAAAAAATACAACCAATATGATACAAACGGTACTCAAGCGTGACGGACGCGTCGTCGGCTTCAACGAAGAAAAAATAGTAACCGCCATCCGCAAGGCCATGCTCCATACGGACAAGGGAGAAGACATGCAACTGATACGCCAAATCACCGACCACATCTCCTTTAAGGGCGATGCCCAAATGACGGTGGAAGCCATTCAGGACCTGGTGGAAATGGAGCTGATGAAGAGCAGCCGTAAAGATGTCGCACAGAAATACATTGCCTACCGCAACCAGCGCAGTATCGCCCGCAAGGCAAAGACGCGCGATATGTTTCTGGAAATCATCAACATCAAATCCAACGACATCACCCGCGAGAACGCCAACATGAATGCCGACACTCCGGCAGGCATGATGATGAAGTTCGCCAGCGAGACCACCAAACCGTTTGTAGACGACTATCTTCTGAGCGAGGAAGTGCTGGATGCCGTCAGCCACAACTACCTGCACATCCACGACAAGGATTATTACCCTACCAAGAGCCTGACATGCGTGCAGCACCCGCTGGACCGCATCCTGACATACGGCTTCTCCGCAGGACACGGAGAATCGCGCCCTGCAAAACGCATCGAGACCGCCAGTATCCTGGGTTGCATCTCATTGGAAACAGCCCAAAACGAAATGCACGGCGGACAAGCCATTCCCGCATTCGACTTCTACCTCGCTCCCTACGTGCGCAACAGCTACATCGAGGAAATAAAGAATCTGGAAGAGCTGAACGGCAAGGACTACTCGCACCTCTACCAAAAAGAGCTGACAGACTATCTGCAACAACCGCTGGACGGCCTGACCGACGACCGCCGCATTGTCCAGCATGCCGTGAACAAGACCGTAGCCCGCGTGCACCAGTCCATGGAAGCGTTCATCCACAACATGAACACGATACACTCCCGTGGCGGAAACCAAGTGGTGTTCAGCTCCATCAACTACGGCACGGACACTTCCGCCGAGGGACGCTGCATCATCCGCGAACTGCTGAAAAGCACGTATCAAGGCGTAGGAAACGGCGAGACAGCCATCTTCCCCATTCAGATATGGAAAAAGAAACGCGGCGTAAGCTACCTGCCCGAAGACCGCAACTACGACCTCTACCAGCTTGCCTGCAAAGTCACCGCACGCCGTTTCTTCCCGAACTTCCTGAATCTGGACGCCACCTTCAACCGCAGCGACGACTGGAGAGCCGACGACCCGAAACGCTACGAGCACGAAGTCGCCACCATGGGATGCCGTACACGTGTGTTTGAAAACCGCTTCGGCCCGAAAACATCCATCGGCCGAGGAAACATCTCTTTCTCCACAATCAACATCGTCCGCCTTGCCATAGAGTGCATGGACATAGCGGACAAGGAGCAGCGCATCGCCCTCTTCTTTGCCAAGCTGGACGCCATGCTCGACATCACCGCCCGCCAGTTGCACGAACGCATGGAGTTCCAAAAGACGGCGTTTGCCAAACAGTTCCCCTTGCTGATGTCCGCCTTGTGGATAGGTTGCGACAAGCTCAAGCCGAACGAAGACATTTCTTCCGTAATCAACCAAGGTACGCTGGGCATCGGTTTCATCGGTCTGGCGGAATGTCTGGTCGCGCTCTTGGGCAAGCACCACGGAGAATCGGAAGAAGCCCAGGAATTAGGTCTGAAAATCGTGACGTACATGCGCGACCGCGCCAATCAGTTCTCCGACCAATATCAGCATAATTACAGCGTGCTGGCCACGCCCGCCGAAGGTCTTTCGGGCAAGTTCACCCGTGTAGACCGCAAGAAGTTCGGCTGTCTGCCGGGCATCACAGACCGCGACTACTACACCAACTCCAACCACGTGCCCGTGTACTACAAGTGCAGCGCCCGCCATAAAGCGGAAGTAGAAGCCCCCTACCACGACCTGACCCGCGGCGGACACATCTTCTACGTGGAGATTGACGGCGACGCCACCCACAACCCCGAAGTCATCATGCGTGTAGTAGATATGATGGACCGGTACAACATCGGTTACGGCTCGGTGAACCACAACCGCAACCGCTGCCTGGAATGCGGATACGAAAACTCCACCCCCGACCTGGAAGTTTGTCCGAAATGCGGCAGCACCCACATCGACAAACTGCAACGCATCACCGGCTACCTGGTAGGAACCACCGACCGTTGGAACCAAGCCAAACTCGCCGAACTGAACGACAGGGTAGTACATGGGAATTAAGAATTAAGAATTAAGAATTAAGAATTTTGAGTTGGTTAAGAGCTTTCATGCTGAATTCATCATTCTTAATTCTTAATTCTCAATTCTCAATTCTCAATTTCCCTAATTCTTAATTCTTCATTAAAAAAGTGCTTTCCATTCTTGAGATATTAGAAGATACCACGGTGGACGGTCCCGGTTTCCGTACCGCCATTTACGCGGCCGGATGCCCCAACGGGTGTCCGGGCTGCCACAATCCGGAGTCGTGGGACATTAACCGCGGACGCTGGATGAGCACCGATGAAATTCTGCAAAAGGTGCTTGCCGATACATTCGCAGACGTGACGTTCAGCGGGGGCGACCCGATGTTCCAGCCGGAAGGCTTCACCGAACTGGCGCACGCCATCAAACAGCGAAGCCGGAAAAATATCTGGTGCTACACCGGATACACCTTCGAGTCGCTGTTGCGCAATCCCCGTCAGGCAAAGCTGTTGGAGTACATCGACGTGCTGGTGGACGGTAAATTCCGGCAGGAGCTGCGCGACGAAGACCTCTACTTCCGTGGCAGCAGGAACCAACGGCTGATTGACGTGCAGGCATCACTGAAAGCAAACAAAACCGTAAGTTACCGGTACAATCCGGGCATTTAACGAATATTTTTCCTACATTTGCAGCCACATAAGATAATCCGCAACGAGATACTGAAACCGTGAAACGAAAACAATCCCCCGGACATACGATACGCTTCCGCCGCTGGAGCCGGAAGGCCTATGCCGCATTCGCCAGCATAGGCAGATGCGTCACGATCGGCTGTCTGCGCAAGAATGTGGCCGACAGCTCGCTGCGCAAGCAGGATGCGGTTCAGACTCTCCCCTATTTTATTCATACCATGACTATTGACGAACTGAAAGCCCAGGTACTGGCAGGCATAGACATATCGCCCGACCAAGCCGCCTGGCTGGCGAACACCGCCGACCGTGAAGCGCTTTATGCCGCTGCACATGAGATTACCGTACAGTGCGCACAGCACGAGTTTGATATGTGCTCCATCATCAACGCCAAGTCGGGACGCTGCCCCGAAAACTGCAAATGGTGCGCACAATCCGCCCACTACCACACCAAGGCCGACATCTACGACCTGCTCCCCGCAGAAGAATGCCTCAGACAGGCGCAATACAATGAACGGCAGGACGTCAACCGTTTCTCCCTCGTCACCAGCGGCCGAAAACCTTCTTCCCGACAAATGGAACAGCTTTGCGATACGGCACGCCATATGCGCCGCCACTCGTCCATACAGCTATGCGCCTCTCTGGGCTTGCTGAACGAAAAGGAACTGCGAGCCCTGCACGATGCCGGCATCACACGCTATCACTGCAATCTGGAAACAGCCCCCTCTTTCTTCCCCACCCTGTGCAGCACGCACACGCAAGAAGACAAGCTGCGCACCCTGCAAGCCGCCCGCAACGCGGGTATGGATATTTGCAGCGGCGGCATCATCGGTATGGGCGAGACGATGGAACAGCGTATCGAGTTCGCCTTTACCTTGAAAGAGCTGGGAGTGCAGTCCATCCCTATCAACCTGCTCAGCCCCATTCCGGGCACTCCGCTGGAAAACCGGCAGGCGCTGACGGAAGAAGAGGTATTGGTAACAATCGCCCTGTTCCGCTTCATCAATCCCACGGCCTACCTGCGCTTTGCGGGCGGACGTTCGCAACTGAGCAAGGATGCGGTGAAGAAGTCCTTATATATAGGTATCAACTCGGCCATCGTAGGCGACTTGCTGACCACGCTCGGCTCTAAGATTTCCGACGACAAGAAGCTGATAGAAGAAGCCGGATATGAGTTCTGCGGTTCGCAATTCGACCGCGAGCATCTGTGGCATCCATACACTTCGACCACCGATCCGCTGCCTGTATATAAGGTGAAGCGGGCGGACGGAGCAACGATTACGCTGGAAAGCGGACAGACGCTGATAGAGGGAATGTCCTCTTGGTGGTGCGCCGTACACGGTTACAACCATCCGGCGCTGAACAGGGCAGCCACGGAACAGCTCGGCAAGATGTCGCACGTCATGTTCGGCGGACTGACGCACGACCCCGCCATCGAACTCGGAAAACTGCTCCTGCCGCTGGTTCCGCCTTCCATGCAGAAGATATTCTATGCTGACTCCGGCTCGGTGGCCGTGGAAGTGGCCTTGAAAATGGCTGTGCAGTACTGGTACGCCAAGAACCGGGGCAAGAAGAATAACTTTGTCACCATCCGCAGCGGCTATCACGGAGATACGTGGAACGCCATGTCGGTGTGCGACCCGGTGACGGGGATGCACTCGCTCTTCGGTTCGGCGCTCCCGGTACGGTACTTTGTTCCGCAACCCCGCTCACGCTTCGGCGGCGAATGGAATCCGGATGATATTCTCCCGCTGAAAGAAATCATGGAGCAACACGCCGATGAGCTGGCGGCCTTGATACTGGAACCCGTGGTGCAGGGCGCAGGCGGAATGTGGTTTTATCATCCGCAGTATCTGCGCGAAGCGGCGAAGCTATGCCGTGAGCACGGTCTGCTCCTCATCTTCGATGAAATAGCGACGGGCTTCGGACGTACCGGAAAGCTGTTTGCCTGGGAGCATGCCGGAACAGAGCCGGACATCATGTGCATAGGCAAGGCTCTGACCGGCGGCTACATGACGCTTTCCGCCGTACTGGCCGCCAACGAGGTGGCGGACACCATCTCCAACCATGCCCCAGGCGCGTTTATGCATGGCCCCACGTTCATGGGAAATCCTCTGGCATGCGCCGTGGCCTGCGCATCGGTACGATTGCTCACGTCTCCCGAATATGATTGGCAGGAGAAAGTTGCCCGCATCGAAGCGCAGCTAAGGCAGGAGCTGGAACCTGCACGGCAACTGCCGCAAGTGGCCGATGTACGCGTACTCGGAGCCATCGGCGTCATAGAAACCAAACAGCCGGTGGATATGGCATGGATGCAGCGACGCTTCGTTGAAGAAGGCATCTGGGTACGCCCGTTCGGCAGGCTGGTATATCTGATGCCGCCTTTCATCATCGAACCGGAACAGCTCGGCGTATTGACGAAAGGATTGATTAAGATTGTGGAAGAAATGAAATAAGAAAGCGTTGAACAATGGATACAATACATGAAATGCAGCAAGAGCTGCAACACCTTGAAGAACACAGCAACCTGCGCCGTTTGCCCAAGATGGTGCACGACGGAAGGCATGTCATCGTGAACGGCGCGCGTATGCTGAACCTCTCGTCCAACGACTATCTGGGGCTGGCATCCGACCGGAGCTTGCGCGAGGAGTTCCTGCGCACGCTTACTCCCGACACGTTCCTGCCCGCCTCTTCTTCTTCCCGGCTGCTGACGGGCAACTTCACCGTTTACGAAGAACTGGAAGCGGAGCTGGCGCACCTTTTCGGTACGGAAGCCGCATTGATTTTCAACAGCGGGTATCATGCCAATACGGGTATCCTGCCTGCCGTAAGCGATGCGCGGACGCTGATACTTGCCGACAAGCTCGTCCACGCCAGTCTGATTGACGGCATCCGTCTTTCGGCGGCCAAGTGCGTCCGTTACCGCCACAACGATTTGGCGCAATTGGAACGGCTGTTGAAAGAGCATCATTCCGCCTATCGCCGAATCATCATCGTCACCGAAAGCATCTTCAGCATGGATGGCGACCGGGCGGATTTGCAAGCCCTGGCAGGATTAAAACGCCGATATGACAACGTACTGCTTTATGTGGACGAAGCCCACGCCTTCGGCGTACGCGGCAAGCGGGGGCTTGGTTGCGCCGAGGAATCCGGTTGTATCCGCGACATCGACTTTCTCGTCGGTACATTCGGCAAGGCGGCTGCGTCCGTAGGCGCTTACATCGTATGCAAAAAGACGGTACGGGAGTACCTCGTAAACCGCATGCGCACACTTATTTTCACCACCGGGCTGCCACCCGTAAACATAGCATGGACACTGTTTGTTGTACGCCGACTGGCAGATATGCAGGAACGGCGCGAACATCTGGCGCATATCGGCCGAACGCTTCGCGAAGCCCTGCAAGCCCGAGGATATACATGTCCCGGCGCCAGCCATATCGTTCCGATGATTGTCGGACAGAGCGCGGATACCGTCCTGCAGGCAGAGGCTTTGCAACGGCATGGCTTTTACGCCCTGCCCGTCCGTCCGCCGACAGTGCCGGAAGGAACATCACGCATCCGTTTTTCGCTGACAGCGGAAATCAGAAGCGAGGAGATAGAAGAGTTAACGAATTACCTGACCGTTCATACTCAAACTTAGCAATGCCTATGACAAACGGCATTAAAACATCAACCGATATTTATCATTTAATAAAGAAAAAACAATGAAACAAGTGTATATCATCAACGAGAATCACCCCAAGTTACTCCTTTTCTTTGCCGGATGGGCGGCAGATGAAACTCCTTTCAAGCAGTATCATCCCAAGGATACAGACTACATGATTTGCTACGACTACCGCACACCGGACTTCGACACGTCCGTCTTCGACCATTACCGGCAGATAAACGTGGTAGCCTGGTCTATGGGTGTGTGGGCAGGCTCTCTCATACTCAGCCAAGTTCCCCGGGAAAAGATTTTCAGTATAGCCTTCAACGGAAGTACAAGCCCCATAGACAATCTGGAAGGTATTCCCGTGCAAACCTATCAGGCCACTTTCGACGGACTCACCCCCGCCTCGCTCCAGAAGTTCCTGCGCCGCATGTGCAAGGACAGCAACGCCTACAAGGCCTTCATGGAAATAACTCCCCGACGGGACTTCGATGAAATCAAGGAAGAACTGAGGCTCATCCGGGAGCGGTACTTCGAGATGTTTGGAAACATGGAGCATAAAGGTTATGATGAGGAGACTGAAGAAAGGTTTCAGGAGAACTTCGAAAGGTACGAATACGACTACGATTACGCCTTTATCGGCAGCAACGACCGGATTTTTCCGCCTGAAAACCTGGAAATGAACCACGACAACCTGATGTGCAACAATGTAATCCTGACGGACAGCGCACACTATGACGCGTCCATGTTCCGTTTTCTGTTGCAGGACATGTGGGAAATGCCCATCGACGACTTTATGCACCACCTCAAATCCATCAATATCGAATGAAACGACAGAGGAAATGACTTGCAACGCCCAATCCATTGACAAAGCTCTCGTGGCACGGCGCTTTGCCCATGCGCGAGACACATACGGCAGCGAAGCCCGCGTACAGCAGCAGGTTGCGGAAAAAATGCTGCGCCTGCTCACGGCGCACGCCTGTACATCCGCTACCGCACCGGACGGTAACGGTGACAGGCAGCAGCCGCGGAACGCCGCCCTTTCCTTCCGCCATATTGCGGAGTTCGGGTGCGGTACGGGCTGTTACTCCCGCCTGTTGCTGCGCACATTGCAACCGGAAACGTTGCTGCTTAACGACCTGTGCCCCGAAATGGAAGAGTGCATACACGACTTGCTGACGGGTGGCGGGCATCTGCCACGCACTCCTCAGGCTGGCAACGCCTCTGGGGTTCTTTACGATGCCGATGTGGAATTTTACAGCGCCGAAACTCCATCCGAGAGCACCAAAGTACCATCCGAAAACGCCAAAGTGCCATCTGAGAACGCCAAAGCGCCACTTTACGGAAGCTCTCCTGCAACTACCGCCGTCAGCTTTCTGCCGTGTGACGCGGAAACGCTTGATTTCCCGCAAGGGACGGACTTGATAACGTCCTGCTCCACCTTGCAATGGTTTGCCGATACGGAACGGTTCTTCGCCCGTTGCCACCGCTTTCTGTCGGACGGCGGCATTCTTGCATTCAGTACTTTCGGGAAGAAGAATATGCGGGAGATACATACCCTGACCGGACACGGACTGGAGTATCTGTCGCTCGATAACCTGAAAGTTCTGCTCTCTCCCCGTTTCGAGATTCTTTATGCCGAAGAAGAGATTGTCTCCCTGCCGTTCGGCACTCCGCTCGAAGTATTGCGACACCTCAAACAAACCGGAGTTACCGGCACGGAAAAGAGAGTTTGGACACGCGGACGTTTGCAGAGTTTCTGTGATGAATATATACGGATGTGCGGCAACGACGACCGCAGCGTTTCGCTGACTTATCACCCGATTTATGTGATTGCGAGGAAGAGGGAAAGATAAAAGATTAAAGATTAAAACATGAAAGATAAAGGATATTAGTAATAGAGTAACCTAAGGCTGAAAGCCTTCTATCGCAAAGCCCGGGGTAACACCCCGGGAATACGAATATAATCAACATTGCGCCCTGTAAGGGCAAAAAAAGATAAGATAAAAAGATTGTGCCCTTACAGGGCGAAGAATAACGAGAACATTTATCCCCGGGGTGTTACCCCGGGCTTAGAGATAAAAGCCCTTCAGGCTTGGAATTTGTCAAATAGGATTAAATCCCAAATCATAAGTAAATGGTTAAAATATCGGCACTTACTTAAAGGATAAAGCATAAAGGATAAAGGATAAAGCATAAAATAATAGAGCATAAAGTAATAGAGCATAAAATAATAAAGCAACCTAAGGCTGAAAGCCTTCTATCGCAAAGCCCGGGGTAACACCCCGGGAATACGAATATAACCAACATTGCGCCCTGTAAGGGCAAAAAAGATAAAATATAAAGTATAAAAAGACATGAATACCGACATCTATTTCATCAGCGGTATCGATACCGATGCCGGAAAAAGCTACTGCACCGCCTGGTACGCCAAGCAGCTATCCCAAAACGGACAGCGTGTCATCACCCAGAAATTCATCCAAACCGGCAACACCGGCCATTCCGAAGACATCGACCTTCACCGCCGTATCATGGGCACAGGCTACCTGCCCGAAGATAAAGAAGGGCTCACCATGCCCGAAATCTTTTCCTACCCCTGCTCTCCCCACCTTGCGGCTCGTATCGACAACCGCCCCATCGACTTCGGCAAAATAGAGCGCGCCACCCGCGAACTCGCCCGCCGCTACGACATCGTACTGGTAGAAGGCGCCGGCGGCCTGATGGTTCCCCTGACGGAAGAATATCTCACCATAGACTACATCGCCGAGAAAAACTATCCCCTCATTTTCGTAACATCCGGCAAACTGGGCAGCATCAATCACACCCTGCTAAGCCTTGAAGCCGTTAAGCACCGGGGAATCACGCTCGACACCGTATTGTACAACCTTTACCCCACGGTAGAGGACACGACCATACAAAACGATACGATGCAATACATACGGGACTACCTTGCCAGGCACTTCCCCGAAACGAAATTTGAAGTCGTGCCGGAAATAAATAATCCGCGTCAGGCCATGTAATCTGTGCCGAATTTCGTAACTTTGCACGTTATAAAACGTCATAGGACACATGGAAGCATTTACATTCGATACAACCGAGAAGATATTACTCGCAGCGACGGGAACTCTTTTTATCATTCAAGCCCTTTATTACTTTTGTCTGTACAACCGTATTCACATGCGCAGCCGTGCCGTGAAACGAGACAATGTGCACTTTTCTCAGGAGCTCCCCCCTGTATCGGTCATCATCTGCGCCCGTGAAGAATCCGAGAACCTGCGCCGCAATCTGGCCGCTGTGCTGGAGCAGGATTATCCGCGGTTTGAGGTTATCGTTATCAATGACGGCGATACGGACGAAAGCGAAGATTACCTCACCCTGCTGGAAGAGAAATACCCGCACCTCTACCACAGCTTCGTCCCCGACTCTTCACGCTATATCAGCCGCAAGAAGCTCGCCGCCACTCTCGGCGTGAAAGCCAGCAAATACGACTGGCTCGTCTTTACCGAAGCCGACTGCCGTCCGCAAAGCGACCAATGGCTGCGACTGCTGGCACGTAACTTCACTTCGCGTACGCAAGTCGTTCTGGGATATAGCGGTTATGAGCGCGGCAAAGGCTGGCTGCACAAACGTGTGGCGTTCGACAACCTGTTCAGTTCCATGCGTTACCTCGGTTTTGCGCTTGCCGGAAGCCCTTATATGGGCATCGGGCGCAACCTTGCCTACCGCAAAGAACTGTTCTACCGGGAGAAAGGCTTCTCCGCGCATCTCAACCTTCAACGCGGCGATGACGACCTGTTTATCAACCATGTAGCCACAGCCGAGAATACCCGTGTAGAAACCGATGCGGATGCCATCGTACGCATGCAACCCGTATTCCGCGCCAAAGACTGGCGGGAAGAAAAGATAGGCTACGCATCTACCGCCCGCCTCTACCACGGTGCGCAACGCTGGCTGGCCGGATTGGAAACCACCACCCGCCTGGCATTCCATGCCGCATGGATAGCCGCGCTCGCAGCAGGTATACTGCATTTTCACTGGCTGGCGGCGGGCATCGCGTTCCTTATCTGTATATTTCGGTTTATCCTGCAAGCCATCATCATCAACAAGACCGCAAAAGATTTGAACGACCAACGCAGATACTACTGGTCACTGCCCGTATTCGACGTGCTTCAACCTTTGCAGTCTCTCCGTTGGAAACTCTACTGCCTGTTTAGAAAGAAAAGCGGATTCCTGAGAAAATAAATCCATTCCACGGTGCGGAGTTATTCGCCTTGCGGAATGAAAATATCTATCCCGTGGGATGAAATTATTCGTCCCATGAGATGAAAACCACCCGTCCCGTAAGACGAAAATATCCGTTCCGTAAGACGAAATCATCCATCCCGTAAGACGGATTCGGCTCTGCCGTGACAGGGATTTGATTGTTCTACCCGCTCTTACTCGTAGCGCATGGAATTTGCCGGATGAATCCGTGTAATAAGGTATGACGGCCCCAGCAACATAATGACCGAAGCCAGCAGCGTACCGACATTCAGCAACAAGAAAATCCAGATATTGAAAGATACGGGAACGGTGTCCATATAGTAGGTTTCGGGGTCCAGGCGGAACAGGCCGAACCATTTCTGGATAAAGTAAAAAGCCAGCCCTATCACATTGCCCCACAACATACCCTTTCCGATAAGGAATACCGCCAGCCAAAGAAACAGCTTGCGGATAGTGAGATTATTCGCGCCCAAAGATTTCAGAACGCCAATCATGGAAGTACGCTCGATGATGATAATCAGCAATCCCGACACCATCGTGAAACCGGCAACACCGGTCATCAGGATAAGGATAACCCATATATTGACATCCAGAATGCCGAGCCATGCAAAAATCTGCGGGTTCAGTTGCTCCACATTGAGCACACAGTAGTCCGCTCCGTACGGGTCGGGGCGCCGGCTCACCTCATCGGCTATCCGGTAGGTGGCTTCTTCCAGTTTATCGTAGTCGTATAGCTCCAGCTCCACTCCGCTCACCTGGTCGGGACGCCATTTGTTCAGGCGGTTCACCAAGCACAAGTCGGTGAGCAGGAACAGGTTATCGTACTCGGAAAAGTTGGTCTGGTAAATGCCCGTGACGGTCAGACGGCGGGCACGCACCTCATCCTGTATATAATAGGTGTCTATCTTATCGCCGAGCTTCAGTTTCATCTTGTCGGCCATCGCCTTCGAAATGACGACACGGTTGGTAGAAGCCGAGTCGCTGAACTGCGGAAACTCTCCCTCTACCAGGTGGCGACGGAAGAAAGAACTGCCGTACTCAGGCCCTATGCCCTTCAACACCATCCCCTGAAAGGCGTCGGACGTCTTTATCATCCCCGGCTTGGTGGAATAGCGTTGCACATGTTTCACGTCGGGATTATCTGCGAGGGCGGCAATCATGCTGTCCGTCACAGCTATGGGGCGGGTTTCAAAAGAACGCGCCGCATCCGAATTGCTTATCTGGATATGCGAGCCGAAACCGATTATCTTATCGCGCACCTCGCTCTTGAAACCGATTATCACCGACACAGCGATAATCATCACCGCCAATCCGATAGCGACACCGACGGTCGCTATCAGCACGGCAGGACGGGAAACTTGCTTTCCGGCATCGGAACTGCGGTAAATACGCAGCGCTATGAAACGGGATAAATTCATCAGTAGTATTATATATCTTCCGATTTCTTCCGGGCACGGGTTACACGGATTCCGCAGGCTTTCTTAGTCCTTTCTCCGTGAAATCCGTATAATCCGCGCCCTAATTCTTACATTCGACAGACCGATTATCCGGTACACCTTCCCGAACAACTATTCCGTACGTCCCGGATAGGCTTCGAGCGCTTTGGAGAGCACAAACAGCGCACGGGTCAAATCTTCTTTCTTCAAGACGTAAGCTATGCGCACCTCGTTGCGGCCGGAACCCGGAGTGGTATAAAAGCCGGAAGCCGGAGCCATGAAAACGGTCTGGCCTTCGTACTCGAATTCGGAAAGACACCATGCGCAGAACTTGTCCGAATCGTCTACGGGCAGCTTGGCCACGGTATAAAACGCTCCCATAGGAATGGGCGAATATACGCCGGGAATACGGTTCAGACCGTCAATCAGACACTTACGGCGTTCCACGTATTCGTCGTAGGTATCGCGCAGGTAGTCTTCTCCGGCATCCAGGGATGCTTCGGCGGCAATCTGGCCTATCAACGGCGGGCTCAAACGCGCCTGGCAGAACTTCATAACGGCATCGCGTATCTCCTTGTTCTTCGTTATCAGCGCACCGATACGAATACCGCATTCGGAATAACGCTTGGAAACGGAATCTATCAGAACCACGTTATTCTCGATGCCTTCCAGGTGGCAGGCGGAGATGTATGGGGAACCCGTATAGATAAACTCGCGATACACTTCGTCGGAGAAGAGGAAAAGGTCGTACTTCTTCACGAGGTCGCGTATCTGATTCATCTCGCGACGGGTATACAGATAACCGGTAGGATTATTGGGATTACAAATCAGGATGGCGCGGGTGCGGTCGTTTATCAACTCCTCGAACTTCTCCACTTTAGGCAGCGAGAACCCCTCTTCTATAGTCGTCGCAATCGTACGGATTTTAGCGCCGGCGGAAATGGCAAACGCCATATAGTTGGCATAAGCCGGCTCCGGCACGATAATCTCGTCACCCGGATTAAGACAGGCCATAAATGAGAACAACACGGCTTCCGAACCGCCGGAAGTAATGATTATATCATCGGCGGTGAGCTTGATGTTGTATTTATCGTAATATCCCACCAACTTTTCACGATAGCTGCGATAGCCCGCACTGGGACTGTACTCCAACACCTTACGGTCAATATTGCGAATGGCGTCAATCGCGACTTGCGGCGTAGGCAGGTCGGGCTGTCCGATATTGAGGTGGAATACATGGGTGCCCCGTTGCTTGGCTGCATCTGCCAAAGGAGCCAGCTTTCTGATAGGAGATGCGGGCATCTCCATTCCGCGAATAGAAATTGTTGGCATGAGTTTTTTATATCATTTTATCATTTAAGTCGCAAATGTAGTGATTTATTTGATACTGAAGGGAAGCTAAGACATAAAAACTTTAAAAACCTTATCTATATTAAAAACACTATGCTATTTCAAAAGAATCTTGTACCTTTGAAATAGTAAACAAATGGACAACTACAACCGTTTTATCATAAACCAACATTAAAAATAGTAAGTAATACCATGGTCATCAACCTAATAACTTTTGCTTCACTGTTACATAAGCAAGCATCTGTTCGCAGTTCCCATGAAATAATATTGACTGAGTTGGAGAAATATTTCACCGTCAATTTCATAGATTATCAAGATATTAACAAGCTGACCCCCGATGACTTCAGCATCCTGTTCATCGCCACCGGCGGAGTGGAACGGCTGGTCATCCAGCATTTCGAATCGCTTCCCCGCCCCGCCATCATCCTTGCGGACGGCATGCAGAACTCACTCGCCGCCGCCCTCGAAATATCTTCCTGGCTGCGCGGACGCGGCATGAAAAGCGAAATCCTTCACGGCGAACTGTCCGAAATCATCAAACGCATTTTTGTACTCCACAGCAACTTCATGGCGCAACGCAGCCTTTTCGGAATGCGCATCGGCGTGATAGGCGCCCCGTCCGGCTGGCTCATTGCCAGCAACGTGGATTATCTGCTTGCCAAGCGGCGTTGGGGAGTGGAATACACCGATGTCGCCCTTGACCGCATCTACGAATATTACGCTCAAATCACCGATGACGAAGTGGGCGAAGCATGCGCCCGCCTCGCCGGAAAAGCGCTTGCCTGCCGGGAAGCGTCCCCCGAAGATATGATAAAGGCGATGCGCCTGTACCGGGCTATCCGAAAGATTGTGGACGAAGACCGCTTAAGCGCGCTCACCCTGAGCTGCTTCCGCCTGATAGAGCAGACGGGCACTACCGGATGCCTGGCGCTTTCCCTGCTGAACGACGAGGGTATCATCGCCGGATGCGAAGGTGATTTGCAATCCATATTCACCATGCTCACCGCCAAAGTGCTTACAGGGAAACCCGCTTTCATGGCCAACCCGTCCATGATTAACGCGCGCACCAACGAAATCATACTGGCGCAT
Organism: Bacteroides clarus; assembly: GCF_015555825.1. Taxonomy (NCBI): domain Bacteria; kingdom Pseudomonadati; phylum Bacteroidota; class Bacteroidia; order Bacteroidales; family Bacteroidaceae; genus Bacteroides; species Bacteroides clarus. Next base: position 59,929 of record NZ_JADNLF010000011.1, read on the forward strand.
TGTACAATCGGCATCGCGCAGACAGAGCAGTTCATCATCCGCAATCACTTTGAAACGGAAAGCGGTATCGGCATACAGGGAATACTGCCCACCGGAGACGTGACAATCGTGAAATGCGGCGGAGAATGCCTGGATGAGTATTATCTCGGTACGGGCACGCTCATCGAGAACACCAATTACATCAATATGTGCCGCACGCAGGTACGCATAAAAATGAATGCTCCGGCAGAATATTTCCTGAGAAATCCGCTGGGAAACCATCACATCCTGTTGCATGGCAACCATGAACAAATACTTGACGAGTTCTTGCAGTCGAACGGATGCAAGAGGATAGAATAAGGCTGTAAACGCTCCGCAATTACATTACATCACATCGTCGCTCAGTCTGACTTCAAAGCGGGTTCCTCTGCCCAGCTTTGAAGTTACCGTTATCGTTCCATGCAGACGTTCCACAATCGTCTGGCAGATACTCAGCCCCAAACCTGCGCCTTGCGTAAAGCTGTCCGCCTTATAGAAACGCTCGAAGATATGTTTCTGGTCTTCATCGGATATACCCGCCCCGGTATCTTCCACGAAAACGGTTGTGTATCCGGGTTCTTCCATGCTGTATCCCAACGTGATGCTGCCCTTCGCGGTAAACTTCCTGGCATTGTTGATCAGGTTATTCACAACCTGCTTCAAACGCACGGAGTCGGTAACGATATCTTTGCCTGTCCCTTCCGGAAAGTCGGTGCGTAATTCCACCCCTTGCGGCATGCTCAGCCTCTGAGAGTCGTAGACCTGCTGCATGATAAACGTAAGGTTGTAGGAAGAGAGCTGAAAGTCCATTGTGCCCGACTCGATGCGTGAAAGGTCCAGAATATCGTTAATCAGAGCCAGCAACAGGGTACAGTTTATATTGATGGTCTCGACAAACTGCTGCACTTCTTCCGAAGAAAACGCTTCCAGGTCTTTCAGCAAATCGGAGAAACCGACTATCGCGTTCAGCGGAGTGCGTATCTCGTGGCTCATATTGGCCAGGAACGCCGATTTCAGTTTATCGGCCTGCAAAGCCCGGTCACGGGCGGCGATAAGCTCGTCTTCGGTGTCTTTATAGCGCTGAATACTCTGGCACACACCCAATACCATATAAGGAATATCCGCCGTCAGACCGTCATAAGCGGTACTGCGGAACTCCCACCACTCGTACCCGCCATCCGCGTTTTGCAGCCGGAAACTCATACGCGAGTTCGGCTCGTGTCCCAGCATGATATCATTGAAATGCTTGCGTGTACGGGGCAGGTCTCCCGGATGAATAATCAGGTCCAGCTCTTCCCTGGATATATACCCCGTATTGTCATAGCAGTTGAAGCGTTGCAACAATCCGCCGGGGAAGTGGAAACATTTCAGCCGCGTGTTGTACTGCCACGGATAGATGGAACTCTCTTCGATGGCCATATTGAAGAAACGCCTCTGCATCTCCTCTTCGGATATGTTACGGCAGACAATGGCCATACCCGTCAGCTTGTCTTTCGCAAAGATAGGAACCACCTCGCCCGAAACCGGGAAATAAGCGCCTTTCGTATTCTCCTGCATGAACGCCTTTTCCGGTATAATAACAGGTTTCTTGTCCCGTATCACCTGCTTCAACAAAGTTTGCAGGATATTCTCGCCATTCATGTAGATATGAAAAATGGAGCCGGCAATCTGCCCTTCGTACGAACGTGCCATATACGTATCGGACGATAAGCCCAGCATCTCCACCAAAGCCCGGTTGACGAAATGGATCCGCAAATCCGTATCATACGTTATCAACCCGTCGCGAATGGAGCAGAATATCTTATCGAATTCATCCCGTTGCTCCACCAAACGGTGCTGTACCAGCAGACGGGTCTGCGCGTGGATGCGCTTGCGAGCCTCGCGCCGGTTGCTCCGATAAAGCCAGGCCACAAGAAACGCCAGTGCGCCCACCGTCACCGAATAGAAAAGGATAAACCAAACCCGATAGCGATCCATTAAAGGCACATTCAGAATGGTTCCCCGCTTCTCAACGCTCTCCACGTCCACATGGAAAAAGTCCAGCTGCTTATAATCGAACAATAACTTACCGTCCAAATCCCCCACCCCGAACGAATCGGGCGACCGCCCTTTCAGAATGTCCGCCGCCTGTACGCCCGCAGCATAGGTATCCGCCGCCGGCTCTACGTCATAAACGCATAACACGCCGCTCGTCATCGCCAAGTTCTGATTGGCAAATACGGGAGCTTTCAGCTTCAAGGAAAGAAAAGGAATCCATTTAGGAGCTATAACAATGTGCTTATACGCGTGATAATCGTAGCAGATAGAGGTAATAATGGTGTTGAGGGACTTCTCCTGCACATTCAGTTTCTTCAAACTGTATCCGGGATGCTTCTCCTTAAAAGCCACCCAGGCATCTTCCACCGCTTCCACCCCTTTAGAGCTCAAGAAGCTGCTGTCCGTCAGGCAGACAATCTCCTTGCGCGCGGGAAACAGACGTATGGCTTCTTCAAGCAGCACATTGAAATCCGTCTTTGAAGTGAAGCCCGAAACGTTCGGCATTCTGTCAAACAGCTTCTTATCGGGATACTTAATGCCCGAAACCACCACCGGTATCTGATACGGCAAAGAATCGCCGCAATGGGTTAAAGTAAAGAAAGCCTCATCGCTGGACGTCACAATCAAGTCTGTTTTACGCTGCCTGGCACGTTCGCATATACGGCGCATGATAACGCACTCCGAAGCGAAAGTCCAAAAGTCGGCGTTCAGGTATTCCGTTACCACGTCAGCCTTTACGCCACCCTTCTCCAAGCCGTTCTGCAGACCGGTAATAAGATTATCATGCCAAGAAGCGCTGTTGGTATATGATTGTATGAAAAGTACGTTATAGTTGTTTTCCGCAGCCGAAAGTGTTCCCGATATCAAGCACAGGAAAGCCCATGAACATAGTAAGAAAAAGTGTTTTCCCATTTCGTTTGTTTTGATTTGTCTGCGTAAACTTCTTTATAGTCACGCAAATATACAAGGTTATATTGAGAATTTACACCTTTTTCCTTAAAAAAACTTTATTCATCGTGCAATGCCTCGGCCGGATGTACTTTCATCGCTCCATAGGCGGGATACCAGATTCCGGCAACAATCATCAGCGCCATAAGCATCCATGTCAAAACGAGAGCCGATAAAAAACGTACGGCATCGAAAGGCATCTTGCCCACATCCACCAGTTCGGCATAACCGATATTAAAAGCTATGACAGCCGCCGGCAGAGCCGCCAACGTGAGCAGCAGTATCCCCTCATACATGAGGTAGGAGAAAATACCCCGGCGCGAGCTGCCCATCGCCAGCCGCAACGCAACCTCTTTACGACGCTGCTGCGTACGGAACCAGAATGTTCCGATAACACCCAGGAAGATATTCAGCAACAGGAAACCGAGCACGCAAAGCTGTGTCTTCCATTCGTTCATGTCTTCCAGCTCGCAGATTTCACGCAAATGCCCGAACGGTGTAATATCCAGCAGATAAAGGTTGCCCACCTGATAAAGACGGTCGGCGTCATCCATCAGCTTTTCGGCAAAGTCCTTATCGGCATCTTCGGAAACGCGCAAACTGACGGTGATATAACGGGGGTCTGCAAAATCCCGTAACCTGTTCACGTCAAGCGGAAGGGCGGCAAAAGCCCCGCCCCACTGCGACGGCGTATGGAAATGCGACCAGCGCACAGGCGTACCCACCGCACCGATGCGGCGGCGGACGTCCTTACCGTAGTTCAAAAGCGAAACTTCCCGTCCCTGCAAAGATGCGCTACCGCCCGTTTCCGGATGTCCTTCGGTGAGGTTGGAAGATACCACCAGTTCATCGTTACGGAGTGCGGCCTCTACTTTGGCGAAATCCGCTTCTTCCGTAAAGGAATAACGGAAGACACGGAAGAAGTCCGCGGTGACCCAAAGAAGACGCGCGTTGACGGCCACAGAGTCAATGCCCAAGTCGATGCCGTTGCTACCCTCATTGTACGGAAAACAGTTTTGCGAAAGGGCGACGGCCTCTACACCGGGACAATGACGCAGCCTGTCCGTAAGCCGGAGTAAATCATCCATATCGTCATCCGCAGTCAGCTCCGGATTATAAAGAGGCGAGTTCGCTCCCAGCCTGCTTACGGTAATGTTGTAGCAATGCTCCGTATCAAATCCCATCGGAGCGTGATAGACGCGTGTGGTGACAAGCGTCCAGTCCACAATGTACCACAGCACGACAAAGACCAGCAGCAACTCCACAAAGAGAAAAAGATTGCTGTTCCACTCGTTCTTTATTTGTTTCAATATCGTTTTCATAATCATCGTTTACCTTTGGTTAATCGCATCCGTTATATTCATTCTCGAAGCGCGCCATGCCGGTATGCCCGCCGAAAGGATGTTCATCAGCAAGCAGAAGCCGAAAGCCGCAAGAAACGCCCAGGGCGAAAGCAGCATGCCCGGTGTCAGTGTGGTTTCACCGCTGAGGTAGGCATTGGTGCTGTTGTCGAAGAGGAAGCCGTTCAGCAGGAAAGTGGCGGCATAGCTCAGCGCAAGTCCCAATACGCCGGCAAACAATGTCAGCAACAGGTTCTCAAAGAATATCTGGCGCATCAGTTCCCCGCCCGTAGCCCCGAAAGCCTTGCGCACGCCTATCTCCGCCATGCGCTTACGCATACGGGAAAGCGTCATGCTGCTCAGGTTGATGGCAGGTACAAGCAACAGAATGACGATAACGAGCGTGTAATGCAGGATAATGGCTTTGGTATCGGGCGTTTCGCTCCACTTGCGGTAAAGATTGGCAAACTGTTCATCGGGTTGCCCGCGGTAAAACACTTCCGAGTCACGCAACCCGTCGTTATATTTGCGGCGGAGTTGTTCCACCTCCTCACGGATAGCCGGAAAATCGGCTACGGAATGTGCGAGGATAACCGCTCTCATCTGTCCCATAGTGTCTTCCCACCACGTCAGCCGGTTAATATCCGTGGAAGTATAAGGCACCCACACCTGCGCATAAGCAGAAGTGGCAAGTACGGACACATCCGCCACCACACCGGATATACGGTACTCCACATGGTTCAGTTGTACCGTTTTTCCCGCAACATCCGTCGTGCCGAACAGGCGGCGCGCCACCGTAGCGCTCAGCACGGCGCATGGCAGTCCGGCATCGCTGTCGGCCTTTGTAAACGCCTTGCCGCTGAGAAACCGAAACCGGAAGATAGACCAAAAGGCATCGTCCGTCTGCACCATGTCGGCAGTGGCCTTGTTGCCCGCCGGCAAAGACACACGTACCTTTTCGGGCAAGGAAATCAACGTGACCGCTTCCGCCGTGGTGAGATTCTTAAAGCACTCGCGCCCCGTACGTACCGACATGCGGGCGTTGGACGAATCACCGTCGCTCCCACCCTTGTTCTTGACGGACATGGCAGACACATACAGCGAACGGCTGCGGTTCACTTCCGGCTCACAGTCCACAAGCCTTACCTGAAAAGTGATGACAAGCACCATAATCATACAGATGGCCAATGCCGTACCCAGTACGGAAACCCACGTTATGATAGGATTCTCGCGCAAATGATATAGCGCTTGCTGAAAATAAAGACGTATCATATTCTGTTATCGGTTTAATTTCTTGAATTCATTCATCGTGCAGAGCTTCCGCCGGTTGTACCTTCATCGCCTTACGCGCCGGAATACCGATACCAATCGTAATCATCAATCCTATCAGGACGAAACTTACGGCCGCGCAAAACAACAGACGCCCCCACTCCAGCGTCGTACCGTTGCGCCAAGAATTCAGTTCCATGCTTGCCAGGTTATAATCGATGATGAATGCTATCGGGGTGATAAGTAACAGCAAAAGCAGTCCTTCGCTTATCAGACGGACGAAAATACTCATGTCCGATGCTCCATGCGCCTTATGCAGGGCAATCTCCGAACGGCGTTGCTGGGTACGGAACCAGAAAGTGCCGAGCAGCCCCAGGAAGATATTCAGCAGCAGGAATCCCATTCCCATCACGTAATTACGCAAATCATTGCTCCATGACTGCTGGAAATTACGGCGGATATCCTTAAAAGAACGCACTTCGGAAATATAGACGTTGCCGATGCGGAACTGCTTCTCGCTGTCCGCCTTCAGGCGCCGGATGAAGTCATGGTCTTGATTAGCCCGGACACGCAAGCAAAGTTCCAACCCAATATCGTACCAGTCCAGTTTATAGAGAAAAGTATAAGAGCTTCGAGCTTGTTGGAAGTCGTTGTAACGTACATCCTTTAAAGCCGCCCCCAATCGATAAGTTTGTGTTGTATCACCAAAAAGCTGGCAACGTTTGCCTACAAGTTCTGTCAGCGGACGACCGTACTTCCGGTAGAGGTTATCGGAAGCAAGGAACTCTCCTTTTTCCAACATCCCGGCAAGCTGTTCGGGCGTTTCACCACGTGTACCCTGATAACGGAACACACGTACAAAATCGGGAGTTACCATACGGCGGATAGTCCAACTATCAGAAACCAGTGTATCATACCGAACCATATCAGTAGAATTGCTGCCATTGTATGGATAGGAATTTTGCGAGAGACTTACCGCCTCAATTTCCGGACGGCGGCGTAAGCGGTCTACAAGTTCAAGAATATCGGCATCTTCCTGTTCATCGGTTTGGTTCGGAATATAATCAGGACTCTTGTCCGTGAGTTTTCCCATTTCAATAAGGTAACAATGACTGATGTCAAAGCCTCGCGGTTCCAAGTAGGTAGCTGCACGCGTATAGAGATAATCTACCACAAACCACATCACAACGCTCACAACCAGCAGTTCCAAAGCCAGCCACAGGTTATTGCGCCATTCATTCTTTATCTGTACCAAAAGTTTCTTAGTCATTTCTTTCTGCGATTAATAGTTAGCGACGAGCGTTTAGTGCAACCGTCCACCCAATGCATTCACTATCCCGATACGTGAAGCGCGCCATGCCGGAAAACCGCTGCTCATCAAGTTCAGCACAAAGCAAAAGAGCAGCGCCCAGGCAAAGGTGGAAGCATGCAGCAGGATTGAAGCGTCCACTTCCGGCGGATTCAAAGTCTGGCTGAACTCCTGCGCAAAAAGCAACGTGTTGCCCACGTACGCAAAAACCACGCTCAGCAGCAGGCCGACAATACCGGCCAATAAGGTTATCACCAGATTCTCCGCTATAATCTGCCCCATCAGCTCCATGCGTGTACTGCCGAAAGCACGGCGTACCCCGATTTCCGCTACCCGCTGACGCAAACGGCTCTGCGTCATGCTCGAAAGATTGATGGCAGGCACTATCAGCAAGATAACGAAGATGATAATCCGCTGGCGGCGGGCCGCATCCACATCCGGTTCGATATTGGCGCCGAAAGCGATGGCATTCTTTTCCTGGTCGTAGGGACGGTTACGGTAAATCAGTTCCCAGCCGTTCTTTCCGATGAGCGTGTTGTACGCCGATTTACGGCGTTCGGCTTCCCGGCGGATAGCGGGAAAATCATCCCGGCTACGCGCCAGTATCGTGCAACTCATCATTCCCATATGCCGGTCGTTCCACGTATCATTATCCATACCCGTCGAGGTATACGGAACCCATACCTGCCCGTAAGCGCAATCCGCCAGCGTGGACACATCTTTCACGACACCGGCCACGCGATAGGGCGCATGACTGAGGAGAAATTCACGTCCCTCCACATCGGTCGTACCGAAAAGGCTGCGCGCTACACTTTCCGTAAGTACGGCCGCCGGTTGTCCGGCGTCGAATACGGCTTTATCGTAGGGCTTTCCATTGATAAAGGAGAAGTCAAACACACGCCAGAAGATGTCATCCGTCTGCCGCAAATCCACGCTGACCGCCGGCTTGCCCGGCAAAGAAACAGGTGTGGATACCGGGAAAATGGTATAAATAGTGACGGCTTCCGGTGTTTTCAGCGACTGGAAACATTCACGGGCGGTCTGCACGCTCATCGGTCCGTTGCTCGTCCCTTCGCCCCAGTTCGAGTTGGAGATGCTCATCGACTTGACGTGCAGAAAGCGGTCGCGATTACTTTCGGGCGCGAAAGGAGCCACCTTTACCTGCTGCATCATTACCACCAGCATAATCAGGAAGATGGCAAGCGCTGTACCGGCTATACCGACCGCACTCATCAGCGGTTGCTGGCGAAGCTGCGCCCACGCTTGTGTAAAATATTGCTTTATCATCTGTTCATTCGCTATTTTAACAGTACACTATAATCAGTTTTCTACTTTTACTCTTCGTGCAATGCCTCTGCCGGCTGTATGCTGACAGCTTGCTGCGCCGGAAACCAGATTCCCACTATCACCATCGACGCCATCAGCAGCCATGCGCCCAACGTGCCCGACAGGAAACGAAGGAAACTCCATTCCACCGGCCAGGTGGTAATCAGTTCGGTATGTCCCATCGTAAATTCGGCAATGCCCACATTGTAGCATACAATCATGGCCGGGAGCGTAACAAGGGTCAGCAACAGCAATCCCTCTCCCATAAGCAAACAGAATATCTGCTTCTTCGTGCTGCCCATCGCAAGCCTTAAAGCTATTTCATTGCGACGGCGGCGGGTACGGAACCAGAATGTACCTATCAGCCCCAAAAACACATTCACCAGCAGAAACACCACTACGACCGTCTGCGTATTCACTTTATCCACATCGCCTCTCACCACCTCAAACTGATATTGCTGTTCCGTATAAGGAACGACGTCGGCTATAAACATATTGTCGGTGTCCAGATGCGGAGCTATCTCTTTAAGGAACCTGCTCCTGTAATCGGGAGAGTCCATGTTTTCTTTCACACGGAAAACAATCTGCGCCGTATAATCCTTCAATTCCGTCCGTATTACATTCTCGTCCATTCTCCGGAAAACCCACTTCGCGTCAGCCCCATAACGATAAGAACGGAAACCGCCAATCATACCGCTTTGGGTAACAACGTTCGCAGAATCCCCGTACCAGTTCAGGGGAGTATCCAATGAGAAGCCGGGCACTCTCTCCTTAAAATAAAGAACCGCATCCTCGCTCAGCATTACATAATTGCCGGCGGTAATATCACTTCCCACGGGCATTGCCGCAAACGGACGTTTGGCATCTTCTTTCATGCGGAACACCCGGGTATATCCTCCGGTGGCGTTTATCATGCGCAAATCGCATCCGATGGTATCTTGCACAGCCAGCGAGTTATAAGAATTATTACCGCTCATCGGCAGGCTCCAATACGACAGGGCGGCCACTTCCACCGTGGGTTCCCTTTCGAGTTTTTGCAGAATACTTATATATTTATCCCCTTTTGTCATTCCGGCATCCCGGCTTTCACCGCCCGTAATCATCGAAAGCTGGTAAACATGGTCTATGTCATACCCCAACGGGCGATAGAACGTATACTTCAGGCATCCCAACGAATCGCAGAGAAACCACATCACGATAAACACCAGAAACAGTTCCGCAAGCACCCAGCCGTTATTACGGAGACGCGCCCGAATCATACGTAAGTTATGTACTATGAATTTCATAATCAATCTCGCTTTATTTATCGTTCAAAGAATCTACAATCGTGTGCCGTGCGGCAAGCCATGTGGGCAGACCCGCGCTCAGCAGGTTGATGACCAGGCAGAAAAGGAAAGCCAGGCCAAACACCGCCGGACTGAACAGCACCGACATGCTCAGGTCGAAGTCACCGGAAGTACCGATGTTCTGACTATTGGTGAACAACCACGTACGCATTCCATACACAGCCAGATAGCTGAATACCAGCCCTACGACTCCGCCTATCAGCGTCAGCACAAGGTTCTCGTTCAATATCTGCCTTATCAGTACGCCGCGCGTCGCCCCGAATGCCTTGCGCACTCCCAGCTCGCTGATGCGCTGCTGCATACGGCTGTTGCTCAGCCCGCAAAGATTGAGTGACGGCACCAAAAGGATAATGAGCAATGCCAGGAAATACTGCATGTACAGCATCCGCAAGTCCGGCCCTGTGTTGGCCCACACATGATTGACATGCGCCACGATTTCATCGGGTTGTTCCATGATATCTATCAGCATTTCGTTCTGCACGGCATTGATGTCTTTCACCCGCTTCTCCATTCCTTGCCTGATGGCCGGAAAGTCATCGGATGAGCGCGCCAGCGCAACGACCGTATGCGCGCCGATATAGTTCCGAACGGAAACGGCATCCTGCAAATCGGCCGGATACATGCGCCACACCTGTGCGTAAGCGTCTTTGGCTATTACGGACACATCCTTCACCACTCCGCACACACGCGCCTCGTTGCGGTTCAGCAGCACCGTCTTACCTACCGCATCCGTAGTACCGAACAGTTTCCGGGCGACAGAAGCAGATATCACAATAGCAGACACATCACCGCCCCGGTCCGAATCATCGAATCCGCGTCCGGCGACGAACTGCATCCGGAACACTTTCCAGAAACCCGGATCCGTCTCCATGGCATCCACCTTTACGCTGTTAGTGCCATCGGGCATGGAAACCAAAGCAACTCCCGCCGGAACAAACGCCGTACAAGCCTCCACTTCCGGCAACGGCTGCACACACTCTTTCATAAAAGCCGGCGAACAGGAGCTATAATTATTCCACTCCTTATTTCCTTTGCCCTGCAAATGCATCTTACTTATATATAAACAACGGCTGCGGTTCACTTCCGGCTCCATATCCGCATATTTCATCTGCCAGGTAATTACAATCGCCATAATCATGGTTATGGCAAATGCCGTACCCAATATGAAGATGGTACTCAGCAACGGATTCTGCCGCAGAAGCATAAGGGCTTGACGAATGGTTTGCATGGTGATGAGGGGGGGATAAGTTATGGGTTATGAGTTATAAGTTATGAGTTATGGGGGATGAAGGGCGGGAATTATTCTACCTGACGGCCGTCGAAGAAGCGGACGGTACGGCTGGTTTGTCTGGCCTGTTCTTCATTGTGGGTCACCATTACGATGGTGCGTCCGTCTTCTTTATTCAGCTGATGCAACAGCTCCATGACTTCCGCACCCATCTTGGAGTCCAGATTACCGGTAGGCTCATCGGCGAGTATTATCTCCGGATTGCCGATGATGGCGCGCGCAATGGCAACACGCTGGCACTGACCGCCGGAAAGCTGTGTAGGCATGTGGCGCATACGGTGGCTCAAACCCACCTTCTGCAATACTTCCTCTGCCAGACGGCGACGCTCCTTGGCCGACACCTTTCTGTACAGCAAAGGCAGCTCCACGTTATCCAGTACATTCAGCGAATTAATCAAGTGGAAAGACTGGAACACAAACCCCAGCTTCCGGTTACGGAAAGCCGCCAGTTCCCTGTCCTTCATGCCGTCCACCTTAATGCCGGCTATTTCAATCGTTCCGCCGGTAGGCGCATCCAGCAAACCCATAATGTTCAGCAAAGTAGACTTACCGCAACCGGAAGGACCCATGATACTGAGGAATTCTCCCTTGTTCACTTCGAGGTTTACATTCTCCAACGCTACGGTTTCAATCTCGTTCGTACGATAAATCTTGTTGATGCCAGTTAACTTAATCATAATGGTAAGTATTTAATTGTTATTTCAGTTTCAGCTTATTCTTGTTCTTATACTGGCTCATGTCGCTCACCACCACTTCATCACCCGGTTGCAAGCCGCCAATAACCTCTACAAACTCAAAGTTGGAATCGCCCAGCTGCACTTTGCGCTTCACAATCTCGTTATCGGAATTACGGACAAACAGTTCGTATTCCCCGCGTCCCACATAGTAAGAAGCGTTGGCAATGCGCAACACGTCCTCTTTCACGGCGTTCATCACATACACATCCGTTTTCAGGCCGGAGCGGAGACGGCGGTTGTTATCCTCATTCAGTTGTACGGTAAAGGAGATAACGCCGTTCTTGGACAACGGAGTGACACTGCTGACCGCCCCTTCCAGTTTCTCATTGCCAATCTTCACAACGGCCTTGCCGCCGGCAGATACACGGTCGCCGTACGTATCGGCTATCTCGCCCTCTACTTTGAAGTGGCTCAAATCGGAGATGACGGCAATCTGCGAACCCTCCGCCACCTGCGCGCCAATCTGGTTATTGATGTAAGTAAGGATGGCCTTACGGGGCGAACGGATTTGCGCGTCGTCCAGCGTACGTTTGGTTTCGGCCAGCGTCTTGCGGAAGATGCTGAAATCCAATTCCTGCACCTGGTATTCCGCATCCAGCACTTCTTTCTCGTTGGCATACTGTTGCTTCAACTGTTCGTATTCCAACTCGGCCACATTATAGCTCAGCTCCGCCTGACGCACTTTATCGGTAGTGCCGGAGCCGAGGCTGTCGAGGTATTGCTCATTACGCAGCTCCACCTTTTTGCGGTTCAGCTGCATGGCAGAAACCTTTATCTTCATCTGCAAGTCATTCAGCTTGGTCATGTTCTCCAGTTTGAGCTGTTTCAGCTTGTAGCTGCGCATCTGTTCCTCGTCCAGCTTCTGCTTATAATCGGTTTCGGCGCTCTGCAAGTCCAGCTTCAGGATAGGCGTGCCTACATCCACGCTGTCGCCGCCTTTCTTATATACTTCCAGAATACGGGTGTTGATAGGCGAATTGATAATCTCCTCAAAGGCAGGAACCACCTTGCCTGAAGCGCTTACGCTGACCTCGATAGTGCCCTGGTTCACTTTTGAAAACACAAGGTCTTTTTCTTTCACGCCGGTACGCATCAACGAAATGAGTACACTGATAACGACGATACCCGCAGCGCCCATGCCGCCATAACGAATGATTTTCTTGTTACGTTCTTTGTTACGAACTTCTTTCGGAATCTCTCTATCCATATTCTCTGTCTTTATTTACTGTTTTATGTTGCCGCCGTCCTGTCACGTAAACGGACAGCCGCGATTCTTCGTCCTTATACTTGCGAAATCCGTGCCAAAAATGTAAATCATTGAAAACAAGCGTTAAAACAAAAAAGAAGAGTGTCCGTTTTCGGACACTCTGTACATTTTCGGATAGCGGACCGGTACACAAAAGGGACAGGCATGGCACATCCCGCCGACAACATGCTTTAGTAACGGCAATACCAACCTTTGGTACAGCCGATACCAACAGCCGGTACAAGGAATACCAACGCTTGGTACGACGTGTACCTAAGGCTGGTACGCTTCGTACCTAAGCAGGGTACACGACGTACCAAAGCGCGGTATCTCTTTGGTACGCGCATCTCACTGAATTACAATAGGATATAAAAGCCGTAATCCGCTTATCTCAAACGCAGCCTGTCGCCTACTTCCGGCACGTATTCCGCATCCTTGCGGTTCATCTTATACAGGTTCTTCAGGCGAATGCCGTACGTCTGCGAGATGGAGTGCATGGAATCGCCGTCCTTCACGATATAAACGGTATGAGGCTTGGCCGCTTTCTTGCGCTTGCCTTTCAGATAGATGATATCGCCGGCCTCTAAGGTATAGTCTTTGTGCAGGTCGTTATACTTCACCAGTTTGCGCCAGCTGATGCCGAACTCCTTGCCCAGGAATTGGAAGGTATCTCCGTCACGTGCCACGACATAGGCTATGTCATTGGCGATATACACCTGGTGCGGATTGGCGAGCCAGGGCTTCTTCTTCAATTCCTTCTCCCAATTGCGGGCTTCACGCTTGCTCATGCCGCGACTGTCATACCTATATAAGTCGTAGTCCTCGATGATGGTTATCAAGCGGTTGGCGTAAGAGGGGTCTGTGGCATAGCCCGCTTTTTTCAGGCCGCGCGCCCAGCCTTTGTAGTCGGTAATCTTCAACTTAAACAGGAAAGCGTAGCGGGCGCCGCGTTTCAAGAAAAGCGAGTGGTCTTCGTAGGAATCCTTCGGATTGCGGTAGGCGCGGAAACACTCGTTACGGGCATCATCGTCGTGCCGCACGCTGCGTCCCCGCCAACTGCTTCCGCACTTTATGCCGAAGTGGTTGTTGCTTTTACGCGCCAGCGTACTTTGCCCCGCACCGCTTTCCAGCAGACCTTGCGCCAGCGTAATGCTGGCGGGTATCTTATGTTCCTTCATCTGCTCTACGGCAAGCGGAGCATACTGCTTTATGTATTCATTGTAGCGGGAGTTTCTGCGTTGCGCCTGCGTGGCTACGGAAACAAGAAGAAGCGCTATGATAGCGGTCAGTCTGAAAATAGGTTTCATGCTTCAAATGTTGAATTTGACACAAAAGTCTGCAAAAGAATTGAAAAAACCAATCTCTTTCCTATCTTTGTAACATTAATTACAATAAACCATTACTCTATGAAAGACCTGAACATACAGATTGCTATCAAGATATACGACTACGAAGAACTGAGTGCCGCCGACCGCGAGCTGATGGATGCCGCCCGTCAGGCAACTTTCCGCAGCTATGCCCCCTACTCGCATTTCTCCGTGGGCGCGGCAGCCCGATTGGCAAACAATACGATTGTTACAGGTACCAACCAGGAGAATGCAGCCTATCCGTCGGGACTTTGCGCGGAACGCACCACCTTGTTCTATGCCAACTCCCAATATCCCGACCAAGCCGTAGAAACGCTTGCCATAGCCGCGCGCAACGAACGCGGGGAGTTTCTGGAAGAGCCCATTCCCCCATGCGGCGCCTGCCGGCAGGTGATGCTCGAAACGGAGAAACGCTTCAAACGCCCCATGCGCATCTTGCTGTTCGGCGAAAAAGGCATTTATGAATTGAAGAATGTAGGCGCATTGCTGCCGCTTTCATTCGATGCGTCTTCCATGTTATAAACAAGATGTGTACCTTATTATAAATAAAATGCGTACCTTTGCAACCGCTAACCAATAAATATCACCGATGAGAATAGTTAAGTAAAGACAGCACATTTCGGTAAACATCACTTTATACATGCTTTTCATATCAGAACGCTGAGCATCACTCAAAAGGTGTATGTTTGGCCTTTACTGTGTTTGTCTGTTCCCCACAGCCTTGCGAGAGTTGAAAATGTGTCATGCGGACACCTATGTTATCTACCCTGAACACAGTATTTTTATGAGTATCATTATCAAAGACCTCAGCTATATCCATACCGATAAGGAAGTTTTGTTTTCCAACCTCAATCTGATTATCAATTCCGGAGAAAAGACCGCGCTGACAGGCAACAACGGTTGCGGAAAGTCCACCCTGATGCGTATCCTTGCGGGAGAAGTATCGCCGGGCGGCGGCAGCGCGTATTGCTCCGGGCATCTTTTCCATGTGCCCCAGCATTTCGGGCAGTACGACGGACGGACGGTTGCGCAGGCATTGGGCATAGACCGTAAGCTAACCGCTCTCCACGCCATCCTGAACGGTGATGCGGCGGAAGAACACTTCGTCCGGCTCGATGACGACTGGAATATCGAAGAACGCGCCCAAGCCGCGCTCGACGCATGGCAGTTGGCCGGTATCTCCCTTTTGCGCCCGTTAAAGGGGTTGAGCGGCGGAGAGAAAACACGCCTGTTCCTCGCCGGCATGGAGCTGGGCGAGCCGGGCACCATACTGCTGGACGAGCCGACCAATCATCTGGATACCGCCGGACGGGAACGCTTGTATGATTTCGTACGCCGCACTTCGGCTACGGTACTCGTTATCAGCCACGACCGTACCCTGCTAAACCTGCTACCCGCCATTTGCGAGCTTTCCCGCAACGGACTGGCTTACTACGGCGGTAATTACGACTTCTATAAAGAACAGAAAGAAGTGCACCGCAACGCCCTGCAACAGCAGTTGGAAGAAAAAGAAAAGGCTTTGCGCCTCGCCCGCAAAACCGCCCGTGAAGTGGAAGAACGGAAAGCCAGGCAAAACACACGAGGCGAAAAGGCTTCCATAAAGAAAGGTATTCCGCGTATCCTGTTGGGCAGCCTGAAGAATCACGCCGAAAACAGCAGTAGCAGGCTCAGTAATGTCCACGCCGAAAAGGCGGGAAAGATTCAGCAGGAAATAACAAGCCTGAAAGGCTCCTTATCGCGAACGGACAAGTTGAAAACAGACTTCAACGCCCCGGCATTGCATACAGGCAAAATACTCGTTACGGCACGGGATATCAATTTTCATTACCCGGACAGCGACGCAAACCTTTGGCCGGCTCCCCTCAGCTTTCAGCTGCGCAGCGGCAGCCGATTGTGCATTAAAGGGAATAACGGCAGCGGTAAGACAACCCTGCTGAAACTGATTACCGGCGAACTGGCACCGACCGGCGGAGCGATAGAGCGTGCAGACTTTACCTATGTTTATCTGGATCAGGAATACTCCCTTATCCAAAATGGATATACCGTTTCGGAACAAGCGGAAACCTTCAATCTGCGGCATCTGCCGGAACATGAAATAAAGACCATCTTAAACCGTTATCTTTTCCCGCAGGACGTTTGGAACAAACCTTGCGGCAAATTAAGCGGCGGTGAGAAAATGCGCCTTGCCTTCTGCTGCCTGATGATTGCCGATAACACTCCCGACATATTTATGCTGGACGAACCTACCAATAATCTGGACATCGAAAGCGTTGAAATCATCACGGCCGCGATACGTAACTATCAAGGTACCATACTTGTTATCTCGCACGACCGGGAATTTCTGAAAGAAGCGGGAATTGAACAAGAAATAAGCTTTTTTCTGTAAAATTGGTAAAAACAACTGTAATCCATATACACAAACTAATGATAAACTCCGTATTTTTGCGACGATAAAACTATTATGACTATGTTACGTACTATCAGACTGACACTTGCAATTGTATTCTTTGCGCTCGTCACGCTCCTGTTCCTCGATTTTACCGGAACGCTGCACGGATGGATGGGCTGGATGGCAAAGATACAGTTTCTCCCCGCACTGCTCGCACTGAATGTAGGTGTGGTATTGCTGCTTGTTGTATTGACCTTGCTGTTCGGACGCGTCTATTGTTCCGTTATCTGTCCGCTCGGCGTATTTCAGGATGTCATCTCCCGGTTTGCGGGCAAACGGAAGAAAAACCGCTTCCGCTACTCTCCCGCAAAAAAATGGCTGCGTTATGGGATGCTGGCATTGTTTGCCGTCACCCTCATTGCGGGGGTACGCTTTCATGCGGTCGCTTCGCTGCTCGAGCCGTACAGCTCTTATGGGCGTATCGCTTCCAATCTTTTCGCTCCCGTCTACCAGTGGGGCAACAATCTGCTGGCATACCTGGCGGAACGGGCGGACAGCTACGCTTTCTATGAAACAGAGGTGTGGATGAAAAGCCTGCCTACGTTCATCATAGCGTCCCTTACTTTTGTCGTACTCATCATATTGGCATGGAGAGGCGGGCGTACGTACTGTAACACGATTTGTCCGGTGGGTACGGTACTCGGCTTCTTGTCCAAGTATTCCCTTTTCAAACCGGTTATAGACACAGCGAAGTGCAACGGCTGCGGACTTTGCGCACGCAACTGCAAAGCTTCGTGCATCAACTCCAAAGCTCACGAAATCGATTACAGCCGTTGCGTGGCGTGCATGGATTGTCTGGATAAATGTAAGCAGGGCGCCATCACCTACACCCGCCGTCATAAAGCAGGTGTAGAGAAAGTAGCTGCCCGGAATCAGTCCCGTGCAGCGACCGGTACTGCCGAACCGATAGATGATACCCGGCGCGCATTCCTCTCGGCAACGGCAGTGTTGGCCGCTACCGCAGCCTTAAAGGCGCAAGAGAAGAAAGTGGATGGCGGACTGGCTGTCATCGAAGATAAGAAGATACCCGCACGTGCCGCCGCCATCACTCCGCCGGGGTCGTTGAGCGCACGCAATTTCGCGCAACACTGTACAGCCTGCCAACTATGCGTTGCGGTATGTCCCAACCAAGTACTGCGCCCCTCTTCCGACCTGACGAAACTGATGCAGCCGGAAATGTCCTACGAGCGCGGCTACTGCCGTCCCGAATGTACCAAGTGTTCGGAAGTATGTCCGGCAGGTGCAATCCGGCCGATAACGAAAGCTGATAAATCTGCTATCCAGATAGGCCACGCCGTATGGATAAAGGAGAATTGCATCTGCATCACCGATGATGTGGAATGTGGAAACTGCGCCCGCCATTGTCCGGTCAGCGCCATACAAATGGTAGCTTCAGACCCCGGGAATCCGGAGTCCAAAAAAATACCCGTTGTCAATACCGAACGCTGCATCGGCTGCGGAGCATGTGAGAATCTTTGCCCGTCACGCCCGTTCAGCGCAATCTATGTGGAAGGACATATTATGCACAGGACGGTGTAAAGACCAGGTGAAAAAGCGGTAAAACGATGAGGTGATGAGATAATGAAGTGATGAGACGCTGAAGTAGCGCTGAAGCAGTGATGAAGCGGCAAGGTAATGAAAGAGTATCATCACGAATTATATAAATAAACGACTGAATCAATTAATATCATTGGGGACTTATGGATAAGAATAATAACCATAACAATAATAATAGCAATAAGATTAACCGCCGGGACTTTTTCAAGCTTGCCGGCGCAGGAACACTCGCATCGGCAGCCGCGCTGTATGGCTGCTCCGGTAAAAACAACAGTTCGGACAGCGAATCGGCCGCTTTGGGCGAGATTCCTACCGATAAGATGGTCTACCGCACCAATCCTACTACGGGCGACCGTGTATCGTTATTAGGCTACGGCTGTATGCGCTGGCCTACCCGGAAACGAGCTGACGGAAACGGGGATGAGATAGACCAGGAAGCCGTCAACGAACTGATAGACTACGCCATTGCCCACGGCGTGAATTACTTCGATACATCCCCGGCATATGTGCAGGGTATGTCCGAGCGTGCCACGGGTATCGCCCTGAAGCGCCACCCGCGTGAAAAGTTCTTCCTCGCCACCAAACTGTCCAACTTCAGTCCCAGCACCCACAGCCGTGAGGAGTCACTTGCCATGTATCACCGCTCTTTCCGTGAACTGCAAGTGGATTATATCGACTATTTGCTGTTGCACGGTATCGGCATGGGCGGTATGGAAGCCCTGCACAGCCGCTATCTGGATAACGGCATGCTCGACTTCCTTCTGAAAGAACGTGAAGCGGGGCGCATCCGCAATCTCGGTTTCTCTTATCACGGCGACATCAAAGTTTTCGATTATCTCCTCTCCCGACACGACGAACTGAAATGGGATTTCGTACAAATCCAGCTGAACTACGTCGACTGGAAACATGCCAAAGAAGTAAATACCCGCAATACGGATGCCGAATATCTGTATGGAGAACTCGTAAAGCGCGGCATACCTGCCGTCATCATGGAGCCGTTATTGGGCGGACGTCTCTCCAAACTGAACGATCACCTGATGGCACGCCTGAAACAACGCCGTCCGCAAGACAGCGTAGCTTCCTGGGCATTCCGCTTTGCCGGAACCTTTCCCGATGTGCTGACGGTGTTAAGCGGCATGACGTATATGGAACATCTGCAAGACAATCTCCGCACCTTCTCCCCGCTCGACCCCTGCACGGAAGAAGAAATGGCGCTGCTGGAAGATACGGCGCAGATGATGCTGACCTATCCCACCGTTCCGTGCAACGACTGCAAATACTGTATGCCTTGTCCCTACGGTCTGGACATCCCCGCCATATTGCTGCATTACAACCGATGCATCAACGAGGGCAATGTGCCTAAAAGCAGTCAGGACGAGAACTATCGCGAAGCACGCCGCGCCTTCCTCATCGGCTATGACCGCAGCGTACCGAAGCTTCGCCAGGCAAGTCATTGTACCGGATGCGACCAATGCAACCCGCATTGTCCGCAGGGCATTGATATTCCCAAAAAGTTACAGGAAATAGACCTATTTGTAGAAAATCTCAAACAAGAGAGACTATAATACAAACGGAAAAAGAAAATACGCCCTATCTTTGGCGGAGCAAATAATGAAGAAAGTAATACGAATGAAGAAAAAAGCAATATTACTCCTTTCGATAACCGGTATCTGGGCAATGGCAGGATTCGCGCAAACAACAAAAGACAGCACGCGCATTGCCGGAAGCCTGACAATAGATGAAGTGGTAGTCACCGGAACAAGAAACGAAACGGATATACGGCATCTGCCAATGACCATCTCCGTAGTCAACCGCAAAGTGCTGGAACAAAGTTTTCAGCCGTCCGTTCTGCCCGTACTGACGGAGCAAGTGCCCGGCCTGTTCACCACGAGCCGCGGTATCATGGGATACGGCGTGTCTACGGGAGCGGCGGGCGGAATGAGCCTGCGCGGTATCGGCGGCAGTCCTACGGCGGGCTTGCTGGTGCTGATTGACGGACATCCCCAATATATGGGATTAATGGGGCACCCCATTGCCGACGCCTATCAAACCATGCTGACCGACCGGGTGGAAGTGCTTCGCGGCCCCGCCTCGGTGCTGTACGGCTCCAACGCCATGGGCGGCGTCATCAATATCGTGACCCGCAAGATGCAGGAAGACGGCATAAAGACCAATGCGCAAATTGGTTACGGTTCCTACAATACATTACAGACGGAGGTTTCCAACCGCATCAAGAAAGGGCGTTTCAGCAGTATCGTCACCGGCTCTTACAACCGTACCGACGGACATCGCGACGATATGGAATTTGAGCAATACGGCGGTTACGCCAAGCTGGGGTATGACTTCAACGATGCCTGGAAGCTGTGGGGCGACGTAAATATCACCCAATTCAAGGCTTCCAATCCGGGCGAGGCCGGTAATCCGTATATAGACAATGATTCACGCGTCACGCGCGGCATGGCTTCGTTCGCTCTCGAAAACCATTATGAGAAAAGCTCCGGCGCCTTGAGTTTCTTTTACAACTGGGGACGCCATAAAATCAACGACGGCTATCATCCCGGCGGAACACCGCAGGAATCCCACTTCAATTCCAAAGACCGGATGCTGGGTGTATCGTGGTACCAAAGCGCAACGCTTTTCACCGGCAACCGTCTGACTATGGGTTTCGACTATCAGCACTTCGGCGGCGAATCGTGGAACAGAGTGGTGGCCACCGGCGAACGTATTCCGGGTGTAGACAAGCAAATGGATGAATTTGCCGGATATGTCGATTTCCGTCAAGACCTCGGCGAATGGCTGTCTTTGGATGCCGGTATCCGTGTAGACCATCATTCGCACGTAGGTACGGAATGGATTCCACAAGGCGGACTTTCGTTTCACTTGCCCGAACAGGTGGAAATGAAGGCGATGGTAAGCAAGGGTTTCCGCAATCCCACTATTCGTGAAATGTACATGTTTCCGCCGCAGAACCCGGATTTAAAAGCGGAAAGTCTGATGAATTACGAGCTGTCCTTCTCACAAAGGATGTTGGACGGTGCTTTGTCTTACGGCATAAATATCTACTACATCGACGGTGACAACATGATTATGACCGTTCCCACGGACGGCAAGCCCAAGAACGTCAATACCGGCGAGATTGAGAACTGGGGTCTCGAAACCAATATCGGCTACCGCATCAATCCTCACTGGCAAGTAAACGCCAATTATAGCTGGCTGCACATGGAGAATCCGGTGGTTGCCGCTCCCGAACATAAACTCTATGCGGGCGTTGACTTTACACAAGGCCGCTGGGGAGTATCAACCGGGGTGCAATATATAAAAGACCTTTACACCAACGTAGGTAAAGGTAAGGAGAAGAAAGAAAGTTTTGTTCTTTGGAATCTGCGTGCCAATTATCGTTTATGCCGTTATGCCGACCTCTTTATAAGGGGTGAGAACCTGCTGGCGCAACGTTACGAAATCAACGACGGCTTCCCGATGCCCAAAGCCACCGTTATGGGCGGAGTGAACATCAACTTCTGACAAAATCAGGCATTACCGTCGTCAAGACCGTAGCCGTTTGAAATAATAGTTATAACTTTGTAAGCATAAAAATGATTATTTGATAAACCAATAAGATTACTCTATAAACTATAAGAACATGGAAACAAAAACTGTAAAACTCTATTCGCTGGATTACAGCAATGCAAAAACTTACTTAATGGCCGCATTGTTCATTGCAGGCAATATGGCGCTTCCTCAGCTTTTCCACCTTATACCGCAAGGTGGTATAACATGGTTGCCCATCTATTTCTTTACCCTAATCGGCGCCTACAAATTCGGCTGGAAAGTGGGATTGCTGACTGCCGTTCTTTCTCCGGTAATCAATTCGCTGCTGTTCGGGATGCCTCTTCCGGCAGTGCTTCCCGCCATTCTGTTGAAGTCCGTATTACTGGCGGTAGCAGCCGGTTGGGCGGCACACCGCTTCAACCGCATCTCTCTGCCTATTTTATTGGCCGTCGTACTGTTCTATCAGGTGGCAGGTACTTTAGGCGAGTGGGTTATGGTTGGCAGCTTCTTCCAGGCCGTACAAGATTTCCGTATCGGTCTGCCGGGAATGGCGATGCAGGTAGCAGGCGGGTATGCGTTGATAAAATATAGCGCATCGCTGTAATACATTGCAGGATTATCAAAAGTGGCGGAACTGTTTTCCGTACACTGTTTTACCAAAAGTATAGAGGCCGTTGGCCTCAACTCAAAAAGAAAACCTTAGAATCGATAATCAGAGAAAGAAATGATGAACTTTTTCTGCTTATCGAATTCTAAGGTTTCAACCAATATAATCTACGAGAATCAAAAACGTCAGTTTCTCAACAAAGAGACAGAACCGCTTACTTTATCTTGTCATATTGCTGTTCTGCTTTAATTTCCGTATAAGCAGGCGCATCTATCATCTCGACCAATGCCCTCAAAACAGGTCCTTCACCCATAGGGTCGTTTTTCCATTGCGGACGGTTATAATAAAATGATAAAGAAGGCATAATTCCCGTACCTGCACAAATTGCAGTGACATCACCCTCGGGCGTGATTTTTGTCAGCATCCCTTTCAAGCCTTCCCATGCCACATAGATATAATCGGGATGTAACCATCCTTCTTTAACTCCCTTGGCAATGCCGAAAACAAACATGGACGTTCCGGTTATCTCTTCATAAGAATCCGGTTTGTCGAGCAACTGATGCCATAACCCGTTAGCGCCCTGATAACGGATTACTCCATCCGTCTGCATCCGGAAGTTCTCGATGACATCTTCACGCATAGGATGATTTTCAGGCATTCTCGACAGTAAATCTGCCGTTGCCATAAATATCCATCCGTTGGCTCTTGACCAATGAGCTACTCCGTGTATCTTCGTGTCGGTATGGTAACAGTGATAATATACTCCCTTTTCCGGACACCACAGATAGCGGGTATAATTCAATATCTGATTGGCAGCATCATCGAAATACTTATTATCTCCCGTCACCTCTCCCATTCTTACCAAAAAGGAAAGAGCCATAAAAGCATCATCAGCCCATACCGTATTTACATGCGGCCACAACCGGGCAATAGTGCCATCGGCGAGCCGGGGCTCGGAAAACATCAAATGATGATTGGTGCTTTCGATATATTTCCGGAACGCTTCGTCAGGATGCTTCCGGTTCAAATCAATCAGGCTTGCTCCCATCGATCCGTTATCGTCCAAACGTTTATTACGATAAATCATGTGCCAGTTCAAGGCGTTCACCGCTTTCCAACCCTCATTCTTCAGCGTTTCCTCATACAATCGGCGGAAATAAGATTGATTGTCCGCGTCAAATACGAAATCCATGTTTTTCAATACATAGTTTTCGTATTTGGAATTACCCAGCTTATTACCCAATTCCATTAAGGCGATATTGGTAACTCCGTTCGTATAGTGCCAATCCAGATATTTACTCTTGACCTTCACCGCTTTATTCAATGGCGTATTCTTTAAGGATGTATAGGTCTTCCCGCTTTTCTTATCCACAAACTCATAAGTGGTGGACGCTAAAATACGGTCGGCTATCTTCACCGCCATCTCTCTGGCTTTGTCATTCGTTTGCGCCCCTGCCGGCACGCTACACAATTGCAACACACTTATAAAAACAAGACATAATTTTTTCATCATTCGGTATTCTATTTAATCAGAAATATATAATTCTCTATATTCGTATATCCATTGGACGCTATCTTCATGGCATCTGCCGGATCGTTCTTATCAAGGCCGTATTTATCTTCAAACTCGTCCGGCATACCGTCATTATCGGTATCCGCGGGAGCATCCGCTGATTTTATACTGCCCGGCCCTTTTGTCGGTATATCTTCTTCCGTATGGATAATCAGCCCTTTTTTCCCTAATGAAGTCAGTTCGTCAATAAGATAGGCATCCACCTCATCCCGTGCGGGCAGGGAAGCTCCGCCATTATCGACAATCCATTCATAGGCTTCCTGAGCAGTCATCAGTCCTTTTATTTCGGGATGTATATCGGACGGACGTTCAAGGAACGTAGGAGAAGTTATAATCTCCTCTCCGGCTACAACCGACTTCTTCATGCAGTCCGTACGTTCCAGTTCACGGCCATTCAATACGCCATCCTTATTATCATCATAGAAGTTACCGGACAAATAGGCGCTGAAATGCTCGTTATATCGGGTAAAGGGAGCTGTCGCGCCTAACTTCTTGCCATCGTAATTATCTGTAGTTCCTACTATAAAATAATTATTCCGAATATCCGCATCCGATTTTTGCTCGGTATCCCCCATAATGTAAGCGCCGCCGTTTCCCCAATTATAAAGGACATTGTTTACGAACTGATTCAATCCTTTCACTTTCGGATTACGGGTTTTATTGTCTATATACAGATTACGGTACAAAGTAACCCCGTTGTTTATCGTAGTCTGGATAAGGCCGCCGCAAGAATGGGGTTGCAGTCCCTGCCCTATGAACGAATTCTGTATAGTGATATTCCGAGGTTGGTCGGCAGGCTTTTTAGGGTCTCCATTGATGGAGAAACATTCATCGCGTCCCCATGTTACGGACATGTGGTCGAAAATCATATCCGACCCGTAGGCGATACCGGCCGCATCTTTACCTTCACGGCCGTTCATGCCCATTCGTACACGTAAATAACGGCATATCAAATTGTCCGCCCCCGAAAAGGAAACCCGATTGCCATACACGACAACTCCGTCACCCGGAGCTGTCTGTGCTGCAATTGTCAAATTCTTTGAGAAGTCGAGAGGAGACTCTAATTTGATTATCCCCGCTACCTTAAATACAATAATACGGTTGGGCTTACTGACGGCATCACGTAAAGAACCCTTACCCGAATCCGCCAAAGTCGTTACTTGATACACTTCACCCGTTCTGCCGCCTGTGGCACGCCGTCCGTACCCTTCCGCACCGGGAAAGGCCAGTACTTCACCATAATCCGGAAAAGGAACCGCCGGATTATCTTTTCCTTCTTCTTGGTTGCAGGACAGGAATACCCATGCAAGACTAAAGAGCCCTATTAGATTCATAGTACATCTCATTAATTAGAGTTTTTAGCTTTTTATTAAATTTGCAGATAATCAATCCAATACTGTAATCCAACGAGGATCGCCATATTCCGACTTATATATAACGGATTCCGCATCAATCACAGTAAAGTCATTCTCCTCGATATTACGGAATAATGAAGCATCATCCGTATCCAATGAGATAAGTGTCAAACCGGCATCAGACATCTTTTCAAAATCCGATGTGCAATAATTACCTTTCGAATCTAAATTGATACCGCCTGCATCGAGCACTTTACTTTCACTGCTGCCAAAGACACAATTATTTACCGACAAATTCAGCGGAGCAGTCAGTTTGGAGAAATTTCCAACAGCCCTATAAGTGTTTTTACTACCATCCTTATTCGAGCCCCAGTTGTAGAAAGTACAATTAGAAATAACAACCTTGTTACCTGCGGCAATAGGAAGATTGGCAGTAGGCGCTCCAAACACACCGGGTGAAATATAAAACTCATAGAATGTGGAATTAGTGACCGAGACATCATTCCATACATTAGAGCCTTTATTTATAGCATGAATAAAACCGAATTGCTTTGTTACATTTTTTGTATCATTAATACCTGAAACCAAACAATTATCTATACGGATATGGTTGATTGTAGTTACCCCTTCACTGGCGTCGCTCATCATTAGGACAGCAGACGGTAAAACTATATCCGAGTTTGTAATTTCAAATCTGTCTATTGTAAAATCAGTGCCGGCATCATGCTTCCCAATATTCAGTAAACGTGTCTTACTACCCTTACTGGGTTTGCTGTCAGTCCAGGTTTCCTTAATATTCACATTATCAACAACAAAATATTCAATATCAGGCATATTGCCACTTTCCGGTTTTACATTGAAGCATCCCTCACGAATATACAAGGTAGGACGTTCTCCCGGATTGGCAAGAAGAGCAATGCTCTTGGTCAATTTAATATCGCCGGTTTTCGCAGCTACTTCCCCGCCTTCCGTCAGGTAGTAATCAACTCCATTCTTCAATTGGAATACAAGGGCTTGCTTACTTGCATCTGTCATACCGGCCTTTATCTTACCCATCAAATCGACACCATCTTCTACCACAACCGCATCAGCAGGCATTCCCGCAGTGGTAAACCTTTGTTGATTGTATTTCTCCGCTCCTTCCGGTGCAGCGCTATTTGTTAAAGCCACATAGTACGTGGTACGAGGGGTTAATCCTGTAATTGTATATTGTCCGGCGGAAGCATTTTCCAAACTGATTTGTCTTTCCTCTGTGGTTCCTTCTTCCCATATCGCCAATCCGTCAACCGGATTTTTCTCTGATACCACCCATTTGATTTCTACAGAAGTCTCACTAATCCGCGAACCTTCCACGGCATATAAAATTTTAGGAATGGTACGGGACAAAGTTGAAATGGAAGAACCCATTTCCGTCCAATTCGATGTGATGGCAAGAGATTCGTTATTGGCTCTGACACGAGCATAAAACTTAGTCTCATAACGTAAATTCGTAAACGTACACTTACCATACTCCACTGTCTGCGTTTCCAACTTTTCCGACTGAAACGTGGCATCCTGTGAAAGCTCTACCGTATATGAAGTCGCTTCACCGGATGTTCTCCAGGTCAAGGTTATGGTATTATCCTCTGCAAAACAGGAAGAAGCTATAAAAGAAGGTCTGAATAAACGGGGCATTTCCGTCTTATCGTCTTCACACGCCATGCAAGCAAACAGACAAAAAAGTAAAAGCGGTACTATATATCTTGTTTTCATCCTACTGTTAGTTTTAATATCCATAATAATTTTTCAATAATCCCTGATGGCTCGACAATGCGTCCGGCGGTATAGGAACCAAATAGCGTACAGGATCTGTCTCGGGATTTACAGACCCGGCATTCGAAGCGTTGATATATCCATAGAACGAATGCAGAATACGGGCAGACGGTTCCCACTGGCGAGGGCTGGCGTTTTTGACTTGCGTACAATATTGAACGCACATATCTACGCGCGAGTAACCGGTAGGATTCTTAGAAGGATATGCAGGTAGCGCCTCGTCATAAGAATTGACATCACCTTCCTTATACCAATCCATTGTTTCGGCTACACATACCGGGAACAGCGTTTTATCAGCCGG
This sequence comes from Bacteroides clarus, assembly GCF_015555825.1. Lineage (NCBI taxonomy): Bacteria > Pseudomonadati > Bacteroidota > Bacteroidia > Bacteroidales > Bacteroidaceae > Bacteroides > Bacteroides clarus. Next base: position 87,363 of record NZ_JADNLF010000011.1, read on the forward strand.
TACCATCTTATAATAGGCTACGGCCGGATAAGAATCAAAACGCGCATTATAAGTAGGGTCTTCAAAAGGAGTTGTCGTATTTTCATACTGCTTAGTGCGGGCAACCTTACCTAATTCAATCCAATCGAAATACAAGTTATATAATGTTTTGCCATACAAGTTCCAGCGCGCCAAATCATAGCGTCTATGCTTTTCTCCGCCAAACTCCCACGCACGTTCCTGAACAATAGCGTTGAAGAAATCTTCTTTTGTCCCCAAAGCATCTACATAGGCTTCCACCTTTTCCGCATGGTCTTCCTGCGCAAAGGCTCTCTTACGTACCTGCTTCAAAGCATCCTTGGCGCCCGCCGTCGGCCCGTCATGGTTTTCATTGGCAGCTTCCGCATACATCAACAGCACATCGGCATAACGCATATACGTATAGTTAATCCCCGTACCCTTATTGGATGTGCTGCCCAGCGGAGATTCCATAAACAAACGGTTCCACTTGCCGCAGCCAACATTAAGCTCGGAAAAAGGCTTCTGAATAATAGAACTCATCCCCGAATTTTCATAACGGAACATTTCGCAGGTAATATCCCTACGTAAATCCGCCTTATCAAAAGATAACATATACGTAAGCGCTAATCTGGCACCGCCGGACGAATATCCGTGAGGAGCATTGGAAGCGTTCACGCCTTCCGAATTCTTTGACGATACGATATATGTTCCCCAAGAATAAGCCAATTCTCCTGAACCGCCCACCTTAGCCGGTACATCAAAAATATTATCATCGGCAACCGGTACTATCCAATTACATTCATCTACCCAAACCTGGCGGAAAGAGCGGGCCAAAGAGTGTTTACCCTCGGAGATAACCTTTCCGGCATATTCCTCGGCTATTTTATAATACTCCTTCCAATCATCACTCCGTTCCATTGCACCCACAGCCGCAGGATTATCATAATCCGGTCGGAGGCTCCAGCCACCTCTTTGCAAAGCAATACGTGCTATCAGTGCCTGGCAGAATTCTCTTGAAGCAGCTTCCACTCCTCTGTCGGATTCTTCCGCATACAACATCAAAGGTTCTACTTCTATCAAATCATTTATCATATCTGTCAATATCGTATTGCGGTCTGTCGCCCCAATAAACAATTCATCCTTATTTCCGGCAGATGTTCTTCTGTACGGCACATCACCCCAGTTTCTGACAAGTTCCAGATAATACATGGCGCGCAAAACTTTCGCTTCTCCATAGTAATGCATCAAACGAGACGGTTTAGTCTTATCGGCGGCGGCAAACAACGGACTCTGTTCGATACCCTCTATAACGTCATTCGTACGGTTCACCCCGTCATACATACCCGTCCAAATATCACCATACGACTTTATATCACCCGTACTCGGCACATACGCACGCTCATTGAGGTTGGATGCGGTGGACAGTCCGCTAAACTCCACATCCGTATTAAACAGCATCTTCTTAAGCAAGACCCCTACCCAACCCTTACCGCTGACCATAGGCACATACATGCCATTGACAGCAGTAGCGATTTCGGATTCGCTGCCAAATACATAATTCTTATCAAACGTAGACGGAGAGTTTACATCCAGATAATCTGAACAGGAAGCAAACAGTAATATGCTCGCAATTACCGATATATATTTTTTTCTCATACTCTATATAATTTTAAAAATTCAAATTAACACCGACTGTATAAACACGGCTACGCGGAGTTACATTGTTATCAATACCCGGCGTCAAACCTTTTTGGATATTCACTTCCGGATCGTAACCGCTATATCCCGTTATCGTAAACAAGTTACTTCCGGAGAAATACAAGCGCAAGCTTTTAACTCCCAAAGATTGCAACCAATGTTTAGGAAGCGTATAACCGACCGTCAAAGTACTCAAACGAAGGAAAGAACCGTCTTCAACCAAATCGGTCATTGTTATACCCTGAGTTACGGACATCCAAGAGTAAGTTTTGGCATTCTCATTCAATGCAGCCAAGGCGACAGGGTCACTGGAAACATTTACCCCGGCGTCATCCACATAACGGAAACGATTGGCAAGATTCATATCCGTAGATAAGTTGGAATAATTACGACGGACAGCCGAGTGCAGGTAGAGTTTATTCACATTGAGCACATCAAAATCACACATGTAATTGAAGAATGCCGTAAAGTCCAGATTTTTCCAGTTACCGGAAAGACCGAAACCGCCGGTCACTTTAGGATTTGTATCACCTATCACCGTCATATCATCTTCCGTTATCAGGTTCGATTCGGAATCGGACAGTTTCTTGAATTTCATGGCACCCGGCTTAAAGGCGAAGTTACCGGAACTGAATGATGAATTGTCGGGCACGCCCGGCTTCAAAGTCCATTTTTTAGTCGTCGCGTCGAAATCAAAATCATCTACCTTATAGAACCCGTCATTGACGAATCCGTAAATCAATCCCATGCTTTTGCCTACTTCCATCTTATAGTTATACGTTCCATACCAGTTGGACAATGAGGCTTTGGTTTTCCATTCGGTCTCACCGGTAGCCAGTTTGTCCACCTTATTCTTATTGAACGCGACGTTGAAATTCGCCGATAACTGGAAATTCTTTGTCTGAACGATTTTTGCGTCCAAAGAAATTTCAACTCCTTTATTTGAGGTCTGTCCCACATTTGTCATCTGACGGGAGTAACCCGATGAATTGGGAATGATGGAAGGAACCAACAAGTCCTTGGTAGTATTCCAATATACATCAACCGTACCGCTCAAACGATTTCTAAAGAATCCGAAATCCAAACCGATATTACGGGTTATGGTTGTTTCCCATTTCAAGTCAGGGTCATAAAGATAGGTCTGGTCGGCAAACTGATAATAATTATACTCTTCATTGCCGAAAGCGGGAGCGCTCGTTCCGCTGTATACGCGATAGATATTATGCCACAAATCATTACCGATACGGTTATTACCTGCCAGACCGTAGCTGGCTCTCAACTTCAAGTCGGAAATGAATCTTATAGGCTTCATCCACTTTTCATTGGAAATTCTCCAGGCGATAGAACCTGCCGGAAAATATCCCCACTGCTTACCGGGAGCAAACTTGGTAGACCCATCGGCACGAACCGTCAGAGTGGCATAATAACGATTTTTGTAATCATACAATGCACGTCCGAAGAAAGAGGATGTTCTGTCGGGAGCGCTTCTGTAACTGGTGCTCTGATTGGGAGTTCCCAAAGCAAAATTCTCCAAAGCCGCCTCTGCCGTTACTGAAACAGGAAAGAGCTTCGCGCTCATAAACGTATTATCGTTCTGCGCATGGTTAATTTCCTGTCCCAGCATTATATTGACATTGTGAGACTTATTAAACGAGTTACGATAGGTCAGCGTATTTGCCAGACGATATGATTCCTTATGGGTTTTGGTACGCTTAGCCGAAGGCATATTGTTCATACCCGCAGCAGAAGCCGTACTGGACAACGGACCGTAAAACTGATTGTCATTTGCATGAGTCGTACTGATTCCATACTCGGAACGAAATTGTAGCCCTTTTATCACATCCCACACCAAGGCAGCTTTCAGGCTGATAGCCTGTTCGTCCCGTTTTCTGTAATTCTGCTTATTCTCTTCTACCGGAGTATATTTCTGATTCAGAGAGTTTCCGTCTTCATCCAGGTTTTCCTCGTCATCATCGGGGTCAACGGCAACTCCCGCCGACAATCCGTTGGTAGGGCGGAAACGAAGTGCGGTAACGATATTTGTTCCCGAAGTTCCGGCACCGTCAATGGTGCGTGTGCGATACGTTGCATTTGTTTCCAGTTTCAGATTCTTGAACAACTGATGATTCAATTTCAGGTTGATGTTATTACGTGTCAGTCCCGAACCAATCAACTGTCCCTCATCTTTATTACGGGTATAACTTAAATTGAATTTAGTTTTTTCATTACCGCCGTTAACGGTTATATTATAATACTGTGAAAGAGGATTACCGCCCAAAATTTCATCCTGCCAGTCAGTAGTGTTCGTGTATTTGTACAAATCGATATCGTCATAATAGCCGAAGTTTTTGATAAAGCCCTCATCCGAACCTTTACGGATCATCTGATATTCATATTCGGCCATTACAAACTCATAGTTGTTCATCACCGGTATTTTGCGTGCCAGCGTACGCATCTGCAGATAGCTGTTAAACTGCACCGTTGTTTTACCCATTTTAGGATTCTTGGTAGTCACGATAACAACACCGTTCGCACCTCTCGCTCCGTAAATAGCTGTCATTGACGCTTCTTTCAATACATCAATGGATTCAATATCCGTCGGCGGAATACCGCTCAAATCATCTACCGGAAAACCATCCACCAAAAACAACGGCGAATTATCCTGGGTAATGGAACCACCGCCACGCACGCGAACGCTGATTTCAGCGTCCAACGCACCGTCTGTAGTGGTAATCTGTACACCGGCCATTTTTCCGGCCAAAGCATCGGCCACGGAAGCCGAAGCCACCTTGGATATAGACTCGGATGAAACAGATGCAATGGAACCCGTCACATCGCTACGGCGTATATTGCCATATCCCAATACCACAATTTCATCCAGCACATTCGCATCCTCACGTAAAGTTATATCCAGTTTTTTACCTTGCTGGGCTTTTACTTTGCGTGTCTCATAGCCGATGTAAGATATTTCCAAATTGGCATTATCCGTAACGTCCAGCGAAAAGCTGCCGTCAATACCGGTAACCGCTCCGTTGGTTGTTCCCTGCTCTCTGACAGTCGCACCGATGATAGGCTCCCCTGCATCATCCACAACCTTACCGATGGCTTTAACTCGCTTACTCTTTGTTTTTCCTTCCGGTTGTATCTTCTTTACTATTATTCGTTTATTCTGAATTTCGTAAGTCAGATTGTTTTGTCCCTGAAGAATTTGCTTAACGACATCATCAATCGTCGCTTTATCCGTAGATATTGAAATTCGCTTATTCGTATTTACATCCGCAGATGAAAACACAAATGAGTAACCGGATTTTTCTTTCAATAGTTCTATCGCTTCTTTCACCGTTATTTGCTTAGCTTTCAGTGATATATCTTGTGAAAAAGCAGAAAGGTGAAGACAAAGAGCTACTGAGGCTATTAAAACAGCCTTACTGAAGTTTCCCATAAACTTTTTGAATTTTTAATTAATGAATAGAAATAAGGTTTGGTAAAAATTACCAAATAAAGCTGACTCCCGGAACATTATATCCGGGAAGCAAAATACCAGTGTCAGCCGGAAAAAGTAAATCTCATGCAATTCATGTTTCTCATATTTTATTTTTTAAGTTCAACATTAATATAGTATATATACACCGTTTTCGTATTTATAATTCATCTGCTGGGTCGAAGCCATCACATCCAGAATCTTATCAATCGTATTGGCCGAGATACCGAAACTTCCATAGAAACGTTTATTGCGTAAAGAATCGGCAACTTCCACCTTAACATTATAGCTGCGCATCAGTTTCTTAGCTATATCTTCCAGCAGCTCCTCATCAAAGAAAAGCTCGTCGTTAATCCAGACATTAGCTTTGGCCGCCCTTGTGCTGCTTTTTACCATTTGACCGGTCACCTTGTTGAGAACCATTTTTTCGTCCGGCGTCAGATAAAGTTCAGGCATTTCCCTGATGCCGTTCCTAAGAGCCACCTTTCCTTCCATCAGATTCACCGTCACTTCTTCATCATCCGGATAGTTTCTGAAATTGAATTTCGTTCCCAGCACTCTCAGATTCAGTTCTTTCGTGTCGATTTCAAAAGGTACTTCCTCGTTCTTCATTACCTCAAAATACCCCTCTCCTTCCAAACGCAACCGGCGGTCATCCACTCCAAAACCCTGCGAATATATTATTTTCGATCCTGCGTTCAGCCATACCAATGTACCATCCGGTAAATAGAGTTTAGTATGCGCTCCCATAGGCGCCTCTACAACCATATCCGCAAAGTTTTGCTTCACAGCCTGCTTTCCCTGCCAATAAGTAACAAATGGAATCATCAGAATCAGCACAACGGCAGCTACCCGCATAAAGGTTTTCCATGAGAAACGGAGCATCTGTTTTTGTTTCTTCTCCGCCCCGGCAACCCGTTGTCTGAATAAAGAGAATGCCTTGTCTTTATCAAACCGTACAACAGTATCGGCAGCCCCCGAGGAAAACCATACCTCTAACTTATTCCGTACATATTTCCGATTAGACTCAGACTCCAAACTCCAACGTTTCAGTTCGGCAAAGGATTCTTTATCCAGTTTTCCCGAAAGATATCGAGTTATCAATAAATCTATATCAGTATGTTCTTCCAGCTGCATAATTCTGTTGCTTTATATATAAGACAAAAAAATCAAGAATGAGGGTAGTCGAAAATATATATTTTTTCAAATATCCATAAAAATATAAATAATCAATAAATGCAAATAGTTATCCAAACGCTTTTGAAGAAGAGCTAAAGCATTCTTTATATGATACTTAACCGTATTAATGGAGATTCCTAACTCTAAAGCAATCTCTTCGTACTTTTTTTGTTCAAAACGACTTTTTTTAAATACGGTGCGACATTCCACAGGCAGTTCTTCTATGCTGCGGGTCAATTCATCTTCCAGTTCTTGTTCGAGCAATACACCTAAGGGCTGATTCTCTTCCACAAAAACAGAATCGAGGAATTCCATATTTTCCGGCAGCATAAAAGATGAAAAATGCAGTTCTTCGCGATGGCTCAAGGATTGCAATTCATTCAGGCAACGGTTACGTACAGCACGCATCAGATAAGCACGTACAGAATACGTGATTTCTATCTCCCGGCGATGCTCCCATAAATAAAATATAGCGTCGTCCACCACTTCTTCCGAAAGAGCCGCATCATTCAATATCTGATTGGCGAAGCGACAAAGCAGGACATAATGACGCTCATAGATGTATTTAAATGCCTCCTCATCCCCTCTGCGTAAATGTTCAATGATTAATGTATCTTTCATAGCCGCCTCCATTTATAGAAGAGCAAAAGTAGTCAAACTTAGGTAACTACACAATCATTAAGAAGATTTTTCAGAAAAAGAGGCGCTCAATTATGCGCCGCCGCACACAATAACTTATATTTCTATTGCAATAAATCTGCCTTTACATCTTAATAATTTATATCTTTGTTACCTGAAATCTATTCATTCGACAACTGTCTAATAATCATCCGATAGATATCAAATAATTATTAGACAATTGTCGAATGATTATTAGATAGTTGTCGAATGAATAAATTTATGCAAGCTGAAAAATAGTTTGTAGAGAGAGCAGAATTTATTCATCGAATAGCAAAAAACTAACTGCAATACTTATATAATGAGTGCCTACTACGATTTTTACGAAACACCCTCACCGGGACAAAAGAAAGAGAACAAAAAAATTCTTCACGCACGTATCTATCCTAAAAGGACTTATACCAAAGAAGAATTTATAGAACATGCTTCAAAATACCAACATCTGCCTAAAAATGTATTGGGAGCCTCATTAGGAGTTCTTATTGATGATCTCTGCGATTTACTTGCTGACGGAAATATCGTGGAACTGGGTGAACTCGGATTTCTCAGTACTTCGCTAAAATGCCTTCGGAAAACAGACGATAACCAGCAAAAAATAAGGGCGGAATCCGTTGTGTTTCAAAATGTGCATCTACGTATCAGCAGTACATTCCGTAAGAGGATTATACACAAAATGACACTGGAGCGCATACACTCTCCCTCACGTAAAGCCGCTGCAATTACGTCCAGCATAGAAGAGCGCAAAGCCGCATTGGCTGTATTCTTAAAAGCCAATATTTGCATCACCCGCCGGGAGTACGTCCAAATAACCAAGCTTACGCCATACGCCGCCATGAACGAACTGAATAACCTTATTCAACAAGGTATTCTGCGACGTAGAGGTTCGGGAAGGTCTGCCGTCTATGTTGCAGGCGAAAAATACAATGAAGAAATAAAAAAATAACAAATCTCGATAGAAATCAGAATATGGAAATCGCAAAAACAACAGAACCGGAAAATTCCATGCAGTGGTTCGTCTTTTTCAAAGACCAACTGCTGTTAAAGAAAGAATACACAACAAACGGAGAAAGCAAATACGGTATACCCCATGGAATAAATCCGCCTGTAACACCCGCAGCGGGATGTACGATACACGAGGTAACTCTGACGGACGGACATAAGGTAAAAACCTTCGCCCTCGAACAACCTGTACCCGAAACCGAAGAATGGGTAATGACAGGTTTACGCGCTTCTTACGACTATCTGCCATTGGCGGATTACCAGGCAGCGGGAAAATCATTCCAGATACTCTATTGGGACGAGCACAGCCGCTTCTGTCCCGTATGCGGCACTCCTATGGAACAACACACTCCTATCATGAAGAAATGCCCGGAATGCGGAAATGAGATGTATCCACCCGTTTCTACGGCTATCATCGTGCTGATACGGAAAGACAAAGAAATATTGCTGGTGCATGCACGCAACTTTCGCGGTACTTTCCATGGGCTGGTAGCCGGATTTCTGGAAACGGGCGAAACACTGGAACAATGCGTAGAGCGGGAAGTTATGGAAGAAACGGGACTGAAGGTGAAGAACATCACTTATTTCGGCAGTCAGCCATGGCCCTATCCCAGCGGGTTAATGGTAGGCTTCATTGCCGACTACGAAAGCGGAGAAATCAAGCTGCAAGCCGATGAGCTCAGTTCCGGCGCATTCTATTCCAAAGACAATCTGCCGGAAATTCCACGTAAGCTAAGTATTGCACGAAAGCTGATTGACTGGTGGCTGGAAAATAATTAAAGGAAAGGGCATAAAAAACAGATTGCGGAAAACACGCGCTCACAAACGAACAACTACGAATGAAACGACTCTCATTCACATCAACCAATCGGCGTGCAACCGCAATCTGTAAGTACATCTGTTAACTGTTGACCTCTGTCGCATATAAGAACAGCATTTAACGGAGAATGATTAGATAATCGGCATAAAGAATATAAAAGAAACTTAATTGAGGTACTTCAAAATACGCATGATGATTTCTTTTAAGCACAGATTACTCGGATTTCACGGTGCTCTCTAAATTTATCCGCGCAATCCTTGTAATCCGTACCTAAAAAGCAAACAGCAAGCAAGATTTTGCCCTGCTCCCTCTTAACCTTTTTTACAGCCGTTTCTTACAGCATTCTGTGGCGTGTTGCGTCTAACCTACAACCAAGACTCAACAATGAACAGAAATGATTAAAAAGGAATATATATTGTTGGCAGTATTATCTGCCGGTTTTTCCTTTCCGGTGCAAGGACAGACTACATGGACGAAACAAGACTCTATTAAACTGAAAGAGATACTGGACGGAACAACGGATATATCCATTAATCCTACTGTCAAACAAGAAATCGACCTGTTATTTTCCACACCTGCACAGATACACAGTATTCCCATTTTACCCGTTGAGGAACTTTTACCCAAGCCGGAAAATCTCCGGCAGATATACGCGATACCCGGATTCCGACTGGACAATACACGCATATATTACAACACCCAACGACGGAATAAATATATACTGAACACTCAGCGATTCAGTATCTCAGCCACTACGGAATATGGCAAAAGAGCAAAGGTACTTTTACAGCAAAAGACAGATTTCAAATTTGACGTCACTCAAAAGCTCGGCTATCATGTTTACGCAGGCTATAACCGCAGCAGCGGTAAATCCGCCATATTGCCGGGAACAGTAAGCCCGCTGTATCTTGGAAGCGGATTCTCGTATGACATCAACAGGCAGGTACAGGTAAAAACAGGTGTCAGACACCAATTCAATATAATCCACAGACGCTGGGAATGGGTGTGGGAAACAAGTGTGGGAATATCTTTTTAGATATGAAAAAAGGTGCAGACGGCTTACTGCCGCTTGCACCTTTCCATATCAAGAGTCAAATCGTCTTAGATACCGAGTGATTTGCGTACTGCTTCCACTTTCTTTTCAGCCTCGGCGTTTGCATTGCCGTAGCACTTGGAGCAACCCATTTCACCTTTCACTTCAATGTAGAACTTAATCTTAGGCTCCGTACCCGAAGGACGAACGGAAATCTTCGTGCCGTCTTCTGTAAAGTACTGGAGAACGTTGGATGTCTCGGGCATATCCAAGTCGGTTACATTGCCCTTGGCATCGGTAGCTTTCAGAGTTTTGTAGTCCTTAATCAAGGAAACGGCAGAACCACCGATTTCTTTCGGCGGGTTGGCGCGGAAGTTATCCATCATAGCCTTGATTTCATCTGCACCGCTCTTACCCGGCTTCACTACATTCACGGTAGTTTCCTTAGAGAAACCGTACTCTACATAGATATCCATCAGGATGTCATACAACGTCTTACCCTGGTCTTTAGCCCAAGCGCAGATTTCAGCCAACAGTGAACAGGCGGAAACGGCGTCTTTATCGCGAACGAAATCTTCGGCAAGGAAACCGTAGCTTTCTTCGCCGCCGCCGATGTATTGCTGCTTGCCTTCGCGCAGGCGGATTTCACGGGCAATCCACTTGAAGCCGGTATAGCAATCGAGCATTTCAATCTTATTCTTATCGGCAACAGCCTTGATAAGCTCAGTAGTCACAATGGTCTTCACGATGAAGTCCGTAGGCTGCATCTTGCCCGTCGCGATACGGTTCTTGATGATATAGTACAAGAAGAGCAAGCAAGTCTGGTTACCGTTAATCAGCACCCATTCGCCCTTATCGTCCTTACAAGCCATACCCACGCGGTCGGCATCCGGGTCGCTTGCCATTACGATGTCCGCATCAATCTTCTTGGCGAGTTCGATGGCCATAGAAAGCGCTTCCGCATTTTCAGGATTCGGAGAGATTACCGTCGGGAAGTCACCGCTCTTGACCATTTGTTCGGGCACGCAGTGTACATTCTCAAAGCCCCATTCTTTCAGAGAAGCGGGAATAAGCACTCTACCCGCACCATGAAGCGGCGTATAAACAATACTGAGGTCTTTCTGACGTTTAATCACTTCCGGGTCGATGGAAAGAGTGTGGACTTTATCCAAATATACCTTGTCGATGTCTTCGCCGATAATCTGAATCAAATCCTTGTTGCCTTGGAACTTGATGTCCTCAACAGTTACTTTGTTCACTTCATCGATAATGGCAGTGTCGTGCGGAGCAAGTACCTGCGCACCGTCATCCCAATAGGCTTTATAGCCGTTGTATTCTTTCGGGTTGTGGCTTGCAGTCAGGTTGATACCGCTTTGGCAACCGAGGTGACGGATGGCGAAGGAAACTTCCGGAGTAGGACGCAAGTCATCGAACAGATAAACCTTGATACCGTTCGCCGAGAAAATATCAGCCGAGATTTCAGCGAACTTGCGGCTGTTGTTACGGCAGTCGTGACCCACTACGACGGAGATTTGCTCTTTGTCCTTGAAGCATTTGTTCAGATAGTTCGCCAATCCCTGGGTAGCCGCGCCTACTGTGTAGATGTTCATACGGTTGCTACCCGCACCCATGATACCACGCAAACCACCTGTTCCGAATTCCAGGTCTTTATAAAAACATTCTATCAGTTCGGTCTTATCTGGATTTTCCAACATTCTTTTCACTTCAGTCTGAGTTTCGGCATCATAAGCCGGGGTAAGCCATTTTTCAGCTTTCTCAGTTACCTGTTTAATCAGTTCTTGATTTTCCATAAGACTATTTTAATATTAAAGGTTAATACTTCATTTTTTTGTTAAGTCACAAATGTAAAAGAATAAGTTCAAATATCCTAATCAATCGGGCATTTTATAACGGTCGCCCGTTTGTTTTACATATTCTTCCAAGAATTCCTTCGGATAACCCGGACGAACCACCCCTGCGGGCTGACCGATAGCATTGCGCTCGAACTTTCCGTCTTTCATTTTACGGACAACACCGTCATTATATTTCACAATGATAAATTCACCCAGACGCTTCCATGTGTCGAAAGCGCTCTGTGCCGTCATATTGGTATAATTTGTCAAAAATGCTTTCGCTTTGGCCGGGTCTTTCTCCAGAAGTTTGGCGGCGGCGGATTCAATGCCTTCCTGCGCCTCGTTGAAAGTGGTTTCGAGTTCGTTCTGCGTGGCACGTACATCGCCAATCATAAGGTCGTAACGGGGATATACCATATTGGAAACCCAGTTGAAAATCCAGAAAGAGGAATTCCATGAGAAAGTGATATAGTCCGCACCGTCTACACGCGAATAGCATACGGGCACTTTATCCGTGCAACAGTATACGGGAGTGAATACAGTCATGTTGGCGTCGTCCGTACCGAACCACAATACGCCTCCGATAGCATCGGGCAGCGTGGAACGCATCTGCGCCACAAACACGAAACCGCTCTGCTGCGTGGAGATGGGACGCTCGTTGAAATACTCCTTATCGCCCACTTTGAAAGAAAGAGGAGAAAGACGGTAGGGAGTGTGATACGGTCCTGCACCGAAATCTTTGCTGATGTCGAGAGGAGTGCCTTCGTAATGATCGCGCATGGCATTCTTTACATCTTGTACGGAGATTTTACGGTCGGGCTTTACGAAAAGCGGCATCGGAGTGTCGGTATCGCCTAATATATAAGGTAAGAATTCGTTGCCACGGGCGGTAAACATATTAAAATAGCTCCACACGCGGGCTTCGCAATAACGACGAGCGCCAAAGTCGAGCGGCGCATAGGCATTCGCAAAGCTGAAGTCTTTGTTTACTCCGTCGAAATAGCCTTTCTCACGGGCAAAGGATATGACGTCAGGAGAATACATACAGTTGTTCTTGTCGTTCATATCGAACTGGTGGATACGGCTTTGGTTGGCATGCGCGGAAATGCAATCATCGGGCACGCGGACAGCCACCCATACGGCTCCACGCACACCGGGACCTTTGCCTATCATCTCCATAATCCAGATTTCATTGGGGTCGGCGATGGTGAATGACTCGCCGCCGCTGTAATAACCGTATTCCTGTACGAGTTCCGTCATTACTTTGATAGCTTCGCGGGCGGTACGGGAACGTTGCAGACCGAGATAAATCAGGCTTCCGTAATCGATGATGCCGGTAGTGTCCACCAACTCGGGACGGCCGCCGAAAGTCGTTTCACCGATAGTAAGCTGGAATTCGTTCATATTGCCGATAACGTTGTAGGTCTGGCGTGCCTGTTCTATCCGGCCGAGGTATTTGCCGGTATCCCACTCGTGTACGTCAATCAATGTGCCCTTTTTGTGCACACCTGCGGGATAATGATATAACTCGCCGAACAATCCATAGGAGTCGGCAGAATAGGAAACAATTGTAGAACCGTCCGTAGAGGCGTTCTTACCCACAATGAGGTTGGTACAGGCAAATGCGTTTGCCACAGCTGCCACCACTAACGCGACGGAGAGAGTTAATCTTTTCATACTTCTGTTATTATATAGTTTATTTGATAATGCCATGATATAAATGAAGAGTTACCATGCAAAACGGAACTGTTTCGTGGTCTGATTGCCACAACCGTCGGTTACAGTCATTTCTACGGTATGCCTGCCGCCTTTCTTTACATGCTTCGAGTCGAGTTCGCAAACCAGATTGCCGCTAATGGAGTTGGGCTTGCCGAACAAGGCGTATTTTCCGTCTATCGTTCCGCGATAACTGTGTATTCCTGTCTCCTTGTCTTTCGCTTTAAAGACGATACGCCCCGTACGCCCCCACTGCTGAGGGTTGAGCGGAGTAATCTCCGGCGGTACGGTATCGACAGCCACCGTATAAGCAGCCAAGTCGCGGATGCGGACTTTCATAAAGCCGTCCTCATACGTGCCGCCTACGCTATATTTTCCACCTCGGGCTGTAACGCCTGCTACGTAATATTTCGATTTATCTTCCAGGCGGTCGCGGCGCAAACCGATACGCATTTCGCAAGCTCCGTGCAGAGGAATACGCGTATCGTGCAACTGATAAGTGAAAGCCACATCTCCGCTATCGGCACGTACGGAATAGTTCAGCCAGACATCATCGTACAGCATTCCGCGCGGTACGACCAGCTCCAAACCGGGTTCCTGAAGATAATTGGTTTTGTCCCATTTGAAAGCATACTTTTCGCGATGTTCCACAGGACGGATGCCGGTGTTCTTTCCCTGTACGGTAAAACGGACTTTCGAGGTGTTGCCTAACGCGTCGCTTAAAGTGTACACAAAGCGATAAGGACGTTCTTCGTTGATTTCTATCAGTCCGCGATTGCCGTTGGAGGCATGCAGCATACGCAGGCGGTTGCCCGGTTCGATGAATGACTTCATGTACTGTCCGTGCGTCCATGAGTTGATATAGCGGTTTTCTTCGTAAGCAAAGCGGTCTACCACACTGCGGAATACTTCTTCACCGTCCACTTCGAGAATAACGGTATGCACGCCATAGCGGTTGCCCACCCCGTCCATGTGGTCATAGGCACGAATTCCCGCGCCTATCAGTCCCCAGGCCGTGATAGGTTTTGCGGGGCTGGCAGGGAAAGTCTGATGTATCTGCTTTCCGTTTACCACACCTTTGCCCGGTTGCGGAAACAGGATGATACCTTCGGCATGAGGGGCGATATTGTCTTTCACTTTTTTCATAAAGAAAGGCAGCGGGTCAACATAGTCTCCCGTTGCCGACTCAATCATATCCAGATGCAGGTGAGGGCCGAAAGAGTAGCCCGTATTGCCGCTAAGGGCTATCACCTGCCCTGCCTTTACCGGATATTCCCCCGGCTCGGGAGTAATCTCCACTTCCCAGCTTTCCTTTTCATACTGCAAAGCTTTCACCCTTCGGGCTATATCGCCTACAAACGCGCTGAGGTGGCGGTTGATAGTGGAATAGCCGTTATCGTAATCCACATTGAGCACATAGCCCGAACCGTGCGTTACGCGGATGCGTGAGATATGCCCGTCGGCTAAAGCACGCACGGGTTTGCCGATGGCTCCGCCGGTCTTGAAGTCCAATCCGCCATGAAAATGGTTGGCACGTATCTCACCGAAGTTACCGGAGAAGACGATAGGAAAATCAAAAGGGGGAGTAAAAGACACCGTCTGCATCTCCGGCACAGTTTCCATATCGGACGCCTCTTGTGCATATCCGCCTTGTATGCTGCCAACGAAAAATAAAACTGAGAGAAATATAGAGTGTTTTATATTCTTACAAATCATATCCTATTTTTTTAATGCATGCAAATATAAAAAGAATAGTTCTCTCCGCCTAAACAAAAAAGCATAATCCTACCGTCCTACCCTATAAATAAGCAGGCGTTTTCTGTTGTAAAACACCTTATATTAAATGACAATGAGACAGAGAAATCGCTATCTTGCAACATGTTTAACCATTAACAGATGACATTATGATTATCGGAGTACCCAAAGAAATCAAGAACAACGAGAACCGTGTAGGAATGACCCCTGCCGGAGTAGCCGAGTTGGTGAAGAAAGGTCATACGGTGTATGTGCAGGCTACGGCCGGCGCAAACAGCGGGTTCTCTGACGATGATTACATCGCCGTAGGTGCGCGAATCCTGCCTGCCATTGAAGATGTCTATGCCATAGCCGACATGATTGTCAAGGTGAAGGAGCCTATTGCACCGGAGTACAAACTGATTAAAAAGGGACAAGTAGTATTTACCTATTTCCACTTTGCGGCCGATAAATTACTGACCGAGGCCATGATTGAAAGCGGTGCCGTATGTATCGCTTATGAAACGGTGGAGAAGGACGACCATTCCTTGCCATTACTCACTCCTATGAGCGAAGTGGCAGGACGTATGGCTACCCAGGTGGGAGCCCGCTTTCTGGAAAAGCCGCAAGGCGGAAAAGGAAAGCTGATGGGTGGTGTACCGGGTGTCCGCCCCGCGCGCGTACTTATTTTAGGTGGCGGCGTAGTCGGTACCAATGCCGCACAAATGGCCGCGGGAATGGGTGCCGAGGTAATGATTACGGATGTCAACCTGCCACGCCTGCGCTATCTCAGCGAGGTATTGCCCAAAAACGTAAAAACACTCTATTCCTCGCTTCACAATATAAGAATGGAACTGCCTACCATAGATTTGGTAATAGGCTCCGTTCTTATTCCCGGTGATAAAGCGCCGCATCTCATCACAAGGGATATGCTGAAAATGATGAAACCCGGAACCGTACTTGTGGATGTCGCCATTGATCAGGGCGGCTGCTTTGAAACGTCTCATCCCACTACCCACAGCGAACCGACGTATGTTGTGGATGGTATTGTGCACTATGCGGTAGCCAATATTCCCGGCGCTGTACCGTTTACTTCTACTATGGCGCTGACAAATGCAACGCTGCCTTATACCGTGGCATTAGCTTGCAAAGGTTGGAAACAGGCTTGTAAAGATGATCCGGCATTGGCATTGGGACTGAATGTGGTAGAAGGGAAAGTGACATATAAGGCGGTGGCGGATGTGTTCGGAATGAGGTATGAGGAGGTAGAGTTATAAGTTATGAGTGATAAGTTATGAGTTATGAGTGATGAGCGATGAGTTATGAGTGATGAGCGATGAGTGATGAATTATGAGTTATAAGTTATGAATTATAAATGATGGGTGATAAGTTATAAATTACAAGTTATGAGTGATGAATTATAATTTATAAATAATGAATTACGATTCTGCATAACAGCGCAGCCCAAGGCTGAAGGCCTTCTATCTCCAAGCCCGGGGTAACACCCCGGGTATATACATTTGATTAGCATTGCGCCCTGTAAGGGCAGAATTCTTGTATACAAAGGCACTATCCACAATTTTGTGTAAATGTAAACGGGATTCAGTTATAAGTTCTCTTATATCTGAATTCTGTTTTGGCATTATAAAATATTTTGCCCTTACAGGGCGCAGAAATGTAGAAGACATTTTAAACCCAGGGCGTTGCCCCGGGCTTGGAGATAGAAGGCCTTCAGCCTTGGGCTGCGCTGTTATGCAGAATCGTAATTCATTATTTATAAATTATAATTCATCACTCATAACTTGTAATTTATAACTTATCACCCATCATTTATAATTCATAACTTATAACTCATAATTCATAACTTATAACTCATAATTCATAACTTATAACTCATAATTCATCACTCATCGCTCATAACTCATAACTTATAACTTATCGCTCATAACTCATAACTCATAACTCATAACTTATAACTTATCACTTATCCACCACCTCAATCATCAAACAAGAAATCTCCTTTCTTCGCATACGCCCAATACATAGTCAATATTGTTATGCACAAATTGAAAATGAACGGAAATTCTTGCGAACCGGTATGGAATATCCATTGGAAAAAATCGGTAATGAAAGGCGATAACAGTATGGCAAGGTAATTCATCACCATTACAAAAGCAAGGGCAAGCGTTGTCTTTTGAGGAATGGCAGTATCGACCGTCTTGTCATAAATCAGAGGTTGAATGATACCATAGCCCAAACCGACCAAAATACATCCCGGCACAATAAGCCATTCCGTAGGAGAAATCCATATCAATAGTAATCCGACGGCAACAGCCAAAAGGCTATAAAGTTTTGTTTTATTTCCCAAAAGCTTCACTATATTATCCAACATAAACCCCGGAGCCATAATGGCAAGGAAAAACAAAGAAATCATCAGCCCTGAATTTCCGCTTGAAAAGTGGTGCGCTTCCATTAAGAAAGGTAAATTAAAAGTAACCGCAAGAACTACGTATGTAACCACCCCATAGAACAGCATTAACTGAATAAGATGGCGTATATGTATGCCATATTTACCGGAAATCACAGGCGCAGACTGCATGGAAGGAATAACAGCCGACGCCTGCTTCACCGTGACCGAAACCGTATTCTTTTTTAAATAGGCCGAAAGAACCAAAGAAATCAGCGGCAACAGATAAACGACAAAAGGCAAACGCCAGTGTACCTCTGCCAGATAACCCGTTACGGCCGTAGCCACCACCAGCGTCATATTGGTTATGGCGGAACTGTATCCAAACTGTTTGACGCGATACTCTCCCGTGAAATACCGAGAAATCAGCCCCGTAGAAAGAGGAATAATCAATCCCGCCCCGATACCGAGCAAAGCGCTGACAGCCATCAGTTGCCACATCTTGGAAGAAAACAAATAAAGTACCCCGCTTGCGGCAAACAGCCAAAGCCCCACCCGCAGCAAACGGATAAAATCGCGTTTCTCCGCCAACTTGCCCGCCAACAATACAAACGGGATAATCAGTAAGGAAGGTAAAGAAGCCAACATCTGTATATCCAACTCCGTGGCATGGGGAAAAATAGTGGAGAGCTCTCCCAAAATAGGTGAGACAGCCAAGCCCGGCAATGAGGTCAGCGCGGAAATAGACCAGATACCTATAAGCGTAATAAGAGGAATGGTTCCTTGTCCGGTATTAATTTTCATAATTTTAAAGTGAGTGGGTTAGTTGAAGGAAAACAAGCGATGCAACAGAATGTTCGGACAGGATAAGTGATAATTAAAGAGTAATAAGACGTAAAAGCGCCGGGATTTCCCGCCCCGCCCTTTTAATAAACGCCAAATAATGTAAAACGGCGGAACTTTCTTTCGTGGGGGTCGTTGTTGTGGAAAATTCGACGGGGAAGGTCCCCGCCGCCTAAACCTTTAAAAACTTATAGTTATATGGAAGATTTGAATTTCAGAAAAGGAGATGCAAAGACCGAAGTATTCGGTTCGAACCGTATGTTGCAACCCTCACCGGTAGAGAAAATCCCCGAAGGGCCTACCACTCCGGAGATTGCCTACCAGATGGTGAAGGATGAAACGTTTGCGCAGACCCAGCCCCGTCTGAACCTGGCTACATTCGTCACTACTTATATGGACGAATACGCAACCAAGTTGATGAACGAAGCTATCAACATCAACTACATCGACGAAACCGAGTATCCCCGCATCGCCGTAATGAACGGTAAATGTATCAACATCGTCGCCAATCTGTGGAACTCTCCGGAAAAAGAAACCTGGAAAACCGGCGCACTCGCCATCGGTTCTTCAGAAGCATGTATGCTGGGTGGTGTGGCCGCATGGCTGCGCTGGCGCAAAAAACGCCAGGCTCAAGGCAAACCGTTCGACAAACCGAACTTCGTTATCTCGACCGGTTTCCAGGTGGTATGGGAAAAATTCGCCCAACTGTGGCAGATTGAAATGCGTGAAGTGCCCCTGACACTCGACAAGACCACGCTCGACCCCGAAGAAGCTCTGAAAATGTGTGATGAGAACACTATCTGTATCGTACCTATCCAGGGTGTTACATGGACAGGACTGAATGACGACGTTGAAGCCCTTGACAAAGCGCTCGACGCATACAACGCCAAGACCGGCTACGACATTCCTATCCACGTAGATGCTGCAAGCGGCGGCTTTATCCTTCCGTTCCTGTATCCTGAAAAGAAATGGGATTTCCGTTTGAAATGGGTACTTTCCATCAGTGTCAGCGGTCACAAGTTCGGCTTGGTTTATCCGGGGCTGGGTTGGGTTTGCTGGAAAGGCAAAGAATATCTGCCCGAAGAAATGTCATTCAGCGTAAACTACCTCGGCGCCAATATTACCCAAGTAGGTTTGAACTTCTCCCGTCCCGCCGCACAGATTTTAGGACAGTATTACCAATTTATCCGCTTAGGCTTCCAGGGTTACAAAGAAGTACAGTACAATTCACTCACAATCGCCAAGTATATCCATGACGAAATCGGTAAAATGGCTCCGTTCGTCAACTACTCCAACGAGGTGGTGAACCCGTTGTTCATCTGGTATTTGAAACCGGAATACGCAAAGACCGCCAAATGGACGCTGTATGACTTGCAGGATAAACTTTCGCAACACGGTTGGATGGTTCCGGCCTATACGCTGCCTTCCAAACTGGAAGATTACGTAGTGATGCGCGTCGTGGTCCGTCAAGGATTCAGCCGCGACATGGCGGACATGTTGCTGGGCGACATCAAGAATGCCATTGCCGAACTGGAGAAACTGGACTACCCCACTCCTACCCGCATGGCACAGGACAAGAACCTGCCGGTAGAAAGCAAAATCTTCAACCACGGCGGCAGACGTCACAAAAAGTGATAAAGTCATAATCACTCTACTGCCTTATCACTTTAACACAGTATATATAAATATGGAAAAGAAAATATCAATTTCTCAAATCAAGGAAGTTGCCCAACAAGCCTATAATGAGGTGAAAGGACAAACAGGCGGCAAGAATGCGGATTATATTCCGTACCTTGCCAATATAGATTCCAAATTGTTCGGCCTCAGCATTTGCCTGATGAACGGACAGACCATCAATATCGGAGATACGGACTACCGTTTCGGCATAGAATCCGTGTCAAAGGTACATACCGCCATACTTATCCTGCGCCAGTACGGTGCGCAGAAAGTGCTGGATATGATTGGCGCCGATGCAACAGGACTGCCGTTCAACTCTATCATCGCTATTTTGCTGGAGAACGACCATCCCTCTACGCCATTGGTAAATGCCGGAGCCATTTCCGCTTGCTCCATGGTACAGCCGGCAGGCAATTCGGACAAGAAATGGGATGCCATCGTACAGAACATCACAGAACTGTGCGGCTCCGCTCCGCAGCTTATCGACGAACTGTACAAATCGGAAACGGCTACGAACTTCAATAACCGCTCCATTGCCTGGTTATTGAAGAATTACAACCGTATCTACGATGATCCGGATTTGGCGCTCGACCTTTATACCCGCCAATGCTCACTGGGTATCACAGCCGAACAATTGGGCATTGCAGCCGGAACGATTGCCAACAACGGCGTTAATCCCGTCACCAAACAAAACGTGTTTGAGGCCGGGCTCGCGCCGAAAATCACTTCGATGATTTCCACCGTAGGCTTCTACGAGCATTCAGGCGACTGGATGTACACTGCCGGCATACCCGCCAAGAGCGGTGTAGGCGGTGGCGTAATGGCCGTACTGCCCGGTGTGATGGGTGTTTCCGCTTTCGCTCCCCCGTTGGACGAAGCCGGCAACTCCGTCAAGGCGCAACTGGCTATCAAGTTCATCATGAACAAGCTCGGTCTGGGTGTATTCAACGGTGACAATGTGACGATTACAGAATAATCTCTCATACTCTTTTTTCCAAGGTTGCTCCAAAAGCGTCGCGAACGCCGAGGGGCAACCTATTTAATGATGAATGATGAGTTGCAGGTGGCAACTCGTCACAAAACAGACCTCATTATGAAAATGGCTCTATCGGAATTCGTTTTGCGAAAAAAAGGAATATACGGCATCCTGCATGTCATCATCCTGCTGCTTTCGCTGTTTTTGGTAATCAGCATCTCCATCGATACGTTCAAAGGCATCCCTTTCTACGAGCAATCGGTGTACATGGAAGTACAGTTGTGGATTTGCGCATTGTTCCTGGCGGACTTTGTGCTGGAGTGGATTCTGGCAACAGATAAGAAACGGTATGTCGCCACGCATTTCATCTTCCTGCTGGTGGCTATTCCTTATCAGAATATCATAGCCTATATGGGCTGGACTTTCTCACCCGAAATTACCTATATGCTGCGTTTTATCCCGTTGGTACGGGGCGGCTATGCCATGGCTATCGTGGTGGGCTGGCTGACGTACAACCGCGCATCGGGTCTGTTCGTATCCTACCTGACCATGTTGCTGGCTACCGTCTACTTCTCAAGCCTTGCCTTCTACGTCATGGAGCATGGAACCAATCCTTTGGTTACGGGCTATGGCGATGCTTTGTGGTGGGCGTTCATGGATGTGACCACGGTAGGCTCCAACATAATAGCGGTCACCGTCACCGGACGGGTATTGTCCGTGCTGCTGGCGGCGTTGGGCATGATGATGTTCCCTATTTTCACAGTATATGTAACGAGCCTGGTAGAGAGGCGTAACAAGGAAAAGCAGGACTATTATAAAAAGATAGAACAGAAACAGGAGCCCGCAAACAGCGCTCCTTAATTGTTAAAACCAAGATTTTCCCTTACCCGCCGGGAACAACTGTTCCCAGGGGTTGTTATAAACGCTGATTTTGAATATATTTTTCATCTAAAACCTTAACTTATGGCAAATATTAAACAAACAGTGAAGCTGGGCGTGTTTACCCTGGCAATCATGAATGTGACGGCAGTAGTATCCCTGCGTGGACTGCCCGCCGAGGCCGTGTACGGAATGAGTTCGGCCTTCTATTACTTATTTGCGGCCATAGTTTTCCTTATCCCGACGTCACTCGTCGCTGCGGAATTGGCTGCTATGTTTCAAGACAAGCAAGGCGGTGTGTTCCGCTGGGTGGGCGAAGCCTACGGAAAGAAGCTCGGCTTCCTCGCTATCTGGGTACAGTGGATTGAAAGTACGATCTGGTATCCTACGGTGCTGACGTTCGGCGCTGTGTCCATTGCGTTTATCGGCATGAATGACGTGCACGACATGTCGCTGGCGAACAACAAGTATTACACGCTGGTCGTGGTGCTCGTTATCTACTGGCTGGCAACTTTCATCTCTCTGAAAGGTATGAGCTGGGTAGGAAAAGTCGCTAAAGTCGGCGGTTTGGTAGGTACGATTATCCCTGCCGGATTACTGATTGTACTCGGTATCATCTACCTTGCTACGGGCGGACATTCCAATATGGACTTCCACAGCAGCTTCTTCCCGGACCTGACGAACTTTGACAATGTGGTGCTCGCCGCAAGTATCTTCCTCTTTTATGCAGGTATGGAGATGGGCGGTATCCACGTGAAGGATGTCAACAATCCGTCCAAGAACTATCCGAAGGCTGTGTTTATCGGCGCGCTGATTACGGTGCTTATCTTCGTGTTGGGTACATTCGCTCTGGGTGTCATTATTCCGGCCAAGGATATCAGCCTTACACAGAGTTTGCTGGTAGGCTTCGACAACTACTTCCGTTATATCCACGCTTCCTGGTTGTCACCGATTATAGCCATTGCGCTGGCGTTCGGCGTGCTGGCAGGTGTACTGACATGGGTCGCCGGTCCGTCCAAAGGTATCTTTGCCGTAGGTAAAGCAGGTTATATGCCCCCGTTCTTCCAGAAAACGAACAAGCTGGGTGTACAAAAGAACATTCTGTTCGTGCAAGGCGGCGCTGTAACCATATTAAGCCTTTTGTTCGTGGTGATGCCTTCGGTGCAAAGCTTCTATCAGATTCTTTCACAGTTGACGGTGGTTCTTTACCTCATCATGTATATGCTGATGTTCTCCGGAGCTATCGTATTGCGTTATAAGATGAAAAAGCTGAACCGTCCGTTCCGTATCGGTAAAGGCGGTAACGGTCTGATGTGGCTTGTCGGCGGTCTCGGTTTCTGCGGCTCATTGCTCGCGTTCGTACTGAGCTTCATCCCGCCCAGCCAGATTTCTACCGGCAGCAATACCGTATGGTTCTCCGTGCTTATCATCGGCGCGCTTATCGTGGTAATCGCTCCGTTCATCATCTATGCTTCCAAGAAGCCGGGCTGGGTTGACCCGAACAGTACTTTCGAACCGTTCCATTGGGAAGAACAACCGGCCGCGCAAGTTGCGGGTAAAACAGCCACAGCGACTGCCGGAACAAGCGCTTCGGCGACCGCAAGCGAGAGCGTCGCACCTGCTTCTACGGGAAATGCTCCGTCGGCAAACGGCGGCAATGGCAGTAAAGCTCCGAATACTCCCCCTAAAGGGTAAAGACAGGCTTGCCATATAATTTTGCCTATAATGAAAAATCCTTTTGATATACATCATACAGGATTTTCATTATAGGCAAAATCTTTTATATCAACTGTCAAACTAAAACAAGCAGCAAATCAAAAGCCGGACTTACACTTCCAAACGCTCGAAGATATTGGCGGCAAGCGTTTCGCACGCCCGCTGATAGTCCGTTACCAGTTCATCCATTACTTCCGCAGCCGTCTGTATTCCTTTCTCATTGAGCAAAGCGGAAGCCTGTCCTATTTCAAGTTCGCCTTCTTCAAGGTCTCCTTCGAAAATACCGCGTTTGGCACGTCCTTTCGACAAGAGGATGCGCAACTCTTCTTCCGTAGCTCCGACAGCCTCGGCAGCCGTCACCGCCCGCTGAAAATTGCCGCGGGCCAAACGTACGGGGGATAATTTCTTTAGTAATAAACGGGTGTCACCCTCTTTCAGACGCAGGCAGTACTCTTTAAACACTTCGCTGGCGGAGCTTTCTTCGGTCAAGGCAAACCGCGTGCCGACCTGAACGCCCTCGGCTCCCAAAGCACGCATGGCGAGAATCGCCTCACCGGTGGCGATGCCGCCGGCAGCAATCAGGGGCAATGCGGTAACCGCGCGTACGGCAGGAATCAGACAAAGAGTGGTCGTCTCTTCACGCCCGTTGTGTCCGCCGGCTTCAAAGCCCTCGGCAACAATGGCGTCTACGCCGGCCGCCTCGGCTTTCATGGCGAAGCGCGATGATGAAACGACATGTACCACTGTGACGCCGTGTTTCTTCAGCCAGCCTGTCCATGCTTTAGGGTTTCCGGCAGAAGTAAACACGATACGCACCCCCTCATCTACCACAATCCGCATGATTTCTTCTATCTGGGGATACATTAAAGGAATATTTACTCCAAACGAATGATGCGTGGCCGCACGGCACTTCTGTATATGTTCGCGTAAAGTTTCGGGATGCATGGAACCTGCGCCCAACAGTCCCAAGCCACCGGCATTACTCACTGCCGACGCCAACCGCCAGCCACTACACCACACCATGCCACCTTGAATGATGGGGTATTTTATCCCAAACAGAGAAGTTATTCTATCCATTGTTTATCCTTTAAAGGTTTGTCTTTATGAAAACAAGGATAAGAGAAAGAAAGTTCAATATTTAAGAAATTAAAGACGGGATACTCCTATTTGATTATTGCCTCTTTACGGCAGGCGCTAACGGAATCACCATAAGCTTTTAATACTTCCAGCGTACGTGCGCGACGCCTCGCCGCTTTCCTGTTCCAGAACTCTTTTGTGAAAGGACGCATAAAATCGCCTGTAAATCCGCTGCTGCCGGTACCCCGCCAACTTCCTACCGCCATATTGTTGGCACGCTCGGTCACCATATAGCGCAAGCCCGTAGCTTCTATTTGTTCGATACTTTCGCGAGGCCCGGCATCCATGGGAGTTTTAGCCCAATCGGAATAGATGAAACGCGTGGTCAGTTCGTAGAACGGATCGCCCCGCCATGTATTCTTATTCACTGTAATTTTTTTCTGATAGACGGGGTCCCAGTTGTATTTGGTATTCGCGGTATAAGGCCGCAGGGTAAGCACCACCTTTTTCTCCGGCATCCGAGGCATTACGGGTAAGGCGGTATTAAAGTCCAGCCATGTTTTATGCACATCGGCTTTCGGAGAACCCGAAGGAGCATCGGCGCCCATCTCTTTCAACACGTCCGGATTCAGCTTCACCTCTCCCCCGCCATTCAGCAACCGGTGCAAACGCAAAGAGTCTTGCGGTGTCCACTCTTGAGCGTAAAGGGGGAAGGCTACCGCACAAAGCAGCCCTAAAAAGAGAATAGAATACTTCACCCGATTAATTTTTATACCTTATACTTTATACCTTATCTCACCACCACATATAGCCGCTTCCGCAAAGCGGTTCGTCATAGCAAGGGTCGATGGTCCACATGGTACGCGGATATTTCCGGCCTTCCCACCAACGGCGATAACGGGCGGCCGCATCGAGCACCTCTTCATCGGTCAGGAAGTAGATGCCCTCATAGTTTTCGGCATCCACATGCACCATTTTGCATCCCATCGAGGCGTTATGTCCCAGGCGAACCGTTTCCACCGTCCACAGAATGCACTCGCCCAACCGCAATTTCCCGCCTGCCGAATAAGATACGGGAGCCAGCGGGAAGGAAGGTATCACCGTTAAATCCTCGGCATACTTCAAGAGCTCTTCAATATCTTCTTTGGCGAACTTGGGCACATTGCTCAGCCCCTCAGGGCTTTGAGCCGAGTATTTTCCCGCCTTCAGTTGCTTCACAAACAAATCCACATCCGGATGATTATAATCCAGCGATTCTTCTCCGCAAGATACAAGCGCAAGGCAGCATACCATCGCGAGCATTACGTATCCGTATTTATATATTTTACAAAGAGTATTCATTTTGTTGTACTGTCTTTAAGGTTAATAAGTCATACGCACTCCGCACAAAAGGTTCAGGTTCGTGGGGCGTTCCGTTCGCAAAGTTCCGGTTTCGGAATCCGTATCGAAATGATGGGAAACCGAAGGCTCGGCAAACAAAGCAAAGCGGTCGTTCAATTTGTAACGCACCCCTACTCCTGCCGCTACCGACAGTTGAACGGGCTCCGCATGAAAGCCGTTATCCGAAGCGCCGGCAATACATTTTTCGGCGGCTCCGCCTACGGTGGCATATAAATCGACTTTCGGAGTACTTGCCAGCGTCATATTCAATTTTACGGGAATGGCCAAAGTGTGCAGCGTACGGTCGGCGGGCAAACGATTGTACCGGATACCCGTTTCCAAAGCGAGCCAATTGTTCAGACTGCGTTCCACTGTAACTCCCGCCGTCAGCGGCATATTGCAGTCGCCTTCAGGGAGCGAGGTGCCGAGGGCCGCTTTCAACGCCCACTTACGCGATTTCCGATATTTTACAGGAGCGGATTCCTGTTCTTCTTCCGCGGGAACAGCGGAAAAGGCATCCGAAACAGCGTCTGCCTGAGCAGTGGCGTTCTGATAAGGACTACCGACCTGTGAAACGGTATTGTTGTCGAAGTAACCGCCACCGGCCTGTACCCGCTGCCTGATAGTAATGGAAAGCCGGACGGAAACGGATTCGCCCTCATCTTCCGCCTGGTCAGTCAGGCCTGCGGGAGTTCCGCTTGCGGGTCGCTTCATTCCGGGATGCTGCGCCGTCGGGGTTGCCGGACGGATGGACGGGAAAGACTCCTGCACCACATCACCGTTCAGACTGCCTTCCGGTGTCAAAACAGCCACTTGCGTAAAGGCTTCCTTTATTTCCTCTTTCGGAGAGAAGTACCAGAAAGCGGCCGATGCGGCTCCCAACACAAATATAACGGATGCGGCAGCCGCCACCCGATAATATTTCGGAGAAAGAAACGCAGCCCTCTTCCGGTCTTCCGAGGCGGAAGACGCCACGTCTTCCCGCAACTTCTCCCAGAAGCCTTCGCGTACCGTCATCTCTGTGCCGGCCAGACGGCTGCGGAACAATCCGGTTATTTCATCTTTTTCTCTCATATTCGGTATATTCTTTAATTCTTTTCGCTAACATACACTTGGCACGATGCAATTGCGAGGTAGACGAATGCTCCTTGATATGGAGCAGCTCCGCTATTTCCTTGTGCGACTTTTCCTCGAAGACGTACAAGTTGAACACGGTACGGCATCCGTCGGGAAGCTCCGCCACAAATGCCATCAGCACTTCTTCCGACAAGCGGCTCCCGCTTTCGGCAACACTTGCTTCGTCCTGCACATCGGGAAGCCGTTCTTCGTTTACCACCAGTTGGCTGAAACGGTGCTTCCGCCGCAGATAGTCGATGGCCTGCGTCACCATGACCCTCGTCACCCATGTGCTCAACGCACATTCGCCACGAAACGTGAAACGGGTGAAGATTTTGATAAAGCCGTCATGCAAAACATCGTGCGCCGCATCCATATCGCCCGTATAACGGTAGCACACAGCCAACATCTGTTTGGAATAGAGAGTGTAAAGTTCCTTTCGGGCGGAATCCTTTCCTGCCCGGCAGCCCTCTATCAGTTCTATCTCATTTTCCAATGTCAGTGCTCGTTTTACGGACGCCTCTTCGCGTCGTTTGTCAGTTAGACGCAGCATCCGGAAGAATGCTGCAACAGAATCTCTAAAAAGAAGTTAAAGAATCGCAGGATTAAAACAGAAGACCTTCCATAAGCTTGCTTACACGATGCAATCCTTACAGAAGGTCTTACTTTTATTCAGGTTATCAATGCAGGCGCTTTATCAGCAAGCTTTAAAGCTCATGTCCAGTCCTTTTACGGAATGCGTCAAAGCACCCACCGAAATAAAGTCTACTCCACATTCGGCATAGTCGCGCAGTGTATCGAAAGTAATGCCGCCGGAAGATTCCGTTTCGTAACGTCCCGCTACCATTTCCACGGCTTTTCTGGTCATTTCAGGTGTAAAGTTATCGAACATGATACGGTCTACACCGCCCAAATCGAGTACCTGTTGCAGTTCATCGAAGTTGCGCACTTCAATCTCTATCTTGAGGTCTTTGCCTTTCTCCTTGCAATATTCTTTGGCGCGGGTAATGGCTTTGTCGATACCGCCGGCAAAATCCACATGATTGTCTTTCAGCAGAATCATATCGAACAAGCCGATACGGTGGTTCACGCCGCCGCCTATCTTTACAGCCATCTTCTCCAGAATACGCATGCCCGGAGTTGTCTTGCGGGTATCGAGCACACGGGTATTCGTTCCTTTCAACTTCCCGGCATACCGATGTGTCATGGTAGCGATACCGCTCATACGCTGCATAATGTTGAGCATCAGACGCTCGGTCTGCAACAGAGATTGTATCCTGCCTTCCACGATCATGGCTACGTCACCCGGCTTCACTTCCGCACCGTCGTTGATGAATACTTCCACTTTCATTTCAGGGTCGAAACGGCGGAACACTTCTTTGGCTACTTCAATGCCGGCAAGGATACCGGTTTCTTTAATCAAAAGTTTGGATTTGCCCATTGCCGTGGCAGGGATACACGAAAGGGTGGTGTGGTCACCATCGCCTATATCCTCAGCAAAGGCCAGGTCTATCAGCCTGTCAATCAATTCTTCTTCCTTATTCATTTGTTTTATCTATTCTTATTTGATGTATCACGTATTTGTCCGCCACTTTTCTAAAGAAACAATTCACCCGGAAGTTTCCGTTTGCGGTTGCCAACGTACCGACAATGAAGCCCGATTCATTGCGTTTTCCCTGATGGTTCACCGTAAAACCGCTCACCTGATTGCCGGAAAAGAAAGCGGCCATCTTTCCCTCTGCCGTCCGGCGGTCGACATTGATTGAACGATTCTCCAGAATCAGCTCTACTTTATCACTCAGATGCCCGTTCAGCTCCTGAGAATCTCCCTTCTTAAAGGCCGTGACCACTCCTGCCGGCACATCTTGCGCCATGAGCGAAACCGCCCGGACAAAGAGGCAGAGCCATAATATTACTACTCGTTTATTCATTTTCACAAGTATTAATGATAGGCAAAGGTAAGCAAATCTTGTAAATAACAAGAAAAAAGGCCGATTTTATTTTATTAACCTTCCATAAGTACAGCCATCATGGAAGGAATAATTCGTCCTGCGGGATGGAATTATCCGTCCCGCAAGACGGATTGTTTCATCTCACGGGATGAATTTATTTGTCTCGTGAGACGGATTATTCCGTCCCATGGGATGAAATAAATAATACACAGAGAAAAGCGGCATTCTCACGAGAAAGGGTTATTTTTGCACGAAAATCAGTAATTCACATGAAAACGACTTTGCTCGTCGTAGGACGAACCGTAGAACAGCACTTTATCACAGCCATCAATGACTACATACAGCGCACACGGCGCTATCTCTCGTTTGATATGGAAGTCATCCCGGAGTTGAAAAATACCAAAAGCCTTTCCATGGACGTACAAAAAGAGAAAGAGGGCGAGCTCATCCTGAAAGCTCTCCAACCGGGTGATGTAGTGGTGCTGCTGGACGAGGGAGGAAAAGAAATGCGCTCCATAGAGTTCGCGGACTATATGAAGCGCAAGATGAATACCGTAAACAAACGGCTGGTTTTTATTATCGGCGGACCTTACGGTTTCTCCCCCAAAGTTTATGCAGCGGCACACGAGAAACTGTCTCTTTCGCGCATGACCTTTTCGCATCAGATGATAAGGCTTATCTTCGTGGAGCAGCTTTACCGTGCTATGACGATACTGAACGGCGGACCGTATCACCACGAATAATCGCGAGAAAGCCTCTCCCTGAACCTGTCTCCGGATACAGACACCGCAGACGGTATCCCGGCACAGATACAGCCCCTCTTAAACAATCTCCTGCAACAGAGCCGGAATTTCGGGAGTACTGTTCTTTATAACCGTAATACGGTTCTTCCCTTCCGGCGTCAACGCGAAGTGCATCTGACGCTTATCCGCTTTTCCCACCAGGCGGGTTATCAGCTTCTTCTCCTCTACCGAACGGATTATCTTGGAAGCATTGGAGGCTGACAGTCCGAGCGCTTCCGCTATCTCGCTGGAAGTGAGTTTGGGGGTGTTGAGCAGGGTACACAACAGCATACCCTCATTCAACGACAAATCAAACTCCTGCATGAATTTTACTTCAAACTCGGCTATCGCCCGGTAAATATCGCGGATTCTACATAAAGTTTCCATTATTCCTGTTTATATAAATAGATTCACATTCGCCTTGTCCGCGCGCTCCATATAGGTAGCTACACCGCCTATGGTAACTTCGTCCAGCAATTCTTCGCGCCGGATACCCATCATATCCATAGACATCTGACAAGCTATAAATTCAACGCCCTGCGCCAACGCCTGAGAACGCAACGATTCCAACGAATCTATCCCTTTCCGTTTCATCAGGAAGCGCATCATCCGGCTGCCCATTCCCATCATATTCATCTTGGACAGTTTCAGTTTCAATGAGTTGGACGGGAGCATCATGCCGAACATCTTTCCGAAAATATCTTTCTCCGTCCGGGGTTTCTGCATCTTCTTCAAGACATTCAATCCCCAGAAGGTGAAGAATATCGACACTTTCTGTCCGGTGGCCGCTGCGCCGTTAGCGAGTACAAAGGTAGCTAAAGCCTTGTCTAAATCATCGCTAAAAAGAATTAAAGTTTTTCCCCGTCCGCCTGCTGCCGGAAGAGATGACGGACAGGCACAGGCCTCATCGCCCTTTTCAAGCAACACCGTGTAACGTCCTTTTTCTTCTTTTTTCTCTATCAGTTTGTTGCCCGTCGTGGCGCACCAGGCAGAAGCGTCACGTGCGAAACCCGCATCGGTCGCCACAATTTCCACCCGCTCGCCCGGAGCAATGCTGTCCATGGCTTTCTTTACCTGCATGATAGGGCCGGGACATTGCAGGCCGCAGGCATTAACCCTCAAAGGTTCTTTGGCAGAACCGCCCTGCGCCGATTGTGACGGAGCGGATGCAGCAGGCTGCGCCGGCGATGGTGCCGTAGGAGCAGGAACGGGCGCCACTGCCGTAGAATAGGTCTTATATCCGCCTATCAAGTTGAATGTGTTACGATAGCCGCGCCCTATCAGGATACGTTGCGCCAGATATCCGCGCAAACCTACGGCGCAGAAGAGAACAACGGGCTTATCCGTAGGTATTTCCGACAAATGGTCGCGCATCCCGTCCAGCGGAATATTGACAGCTCCCGGAATCGTTCCGAACGAGAATTCCTCGGGCGTACGGGCATCTATCAGCATTACCTCGTCTTTCTTCTCAGCCAGTTCGCGCCAGGAGATAACCGGCATTGCGCCGCTGATAATATTGGAAGCCACATATCCGGCTATGGCGATGGGGTCTTTTGCCGATGAGAAAGGCGGCGCATAGGCGTGTTCCGTTTCCATCAAATCATAAACGGTTCCACCGTGTTTGATAAGTCCCGCTATCTGGTCGATGCGCTTATCCACTCCCTCATAACCCACACATTGCGCACCATAGAGTTTACCGGTTTTCGGGTGGAACGTCAGTTTCAAAGTCAAGGGCAATGCATCGGGATAATAGCCTGCGTGCGAAGCCGAATGGGTCACCGAGCTTTGATACTCCATTCCCCATTGTTTCAGACGCTTGGCGGCCAGTCCGGTAGACGCTACCGTCATATCGAAGACTTTGGCGATGGATGTACCGATGGCGCCTTCATAGGATGTGGTATTGCCCAATGCCATATTGTCGGCAACAATACGTCCCTGACGGTTGGCCGGATTAGCCAGATAGTTGAGCCACGGTTTTCCGGTCAGCGGATGAGGATATTCGATGGCATCGCCTACGGCATAGATGTCTTTTACGGAAGTTTCCAAGTGCTCGTCCACCCAGATACCGCCCATTTCCCCCAACTTCAGACCGGCCTGTTGCGCCAATGCCGTTGCCGGACGCACACCGATAGAAAGCAATACCATATCGGCGGGAATCGTCTTTCCGCTTTTCAGGAAGACAGTAATTCCCTGTTCGGTGCGACGGAAATGGGTAACGCCCTCTTCCAAGTAAAGGGAAACGCCTTTTTGAATTAAATGCTGGTGGATATGTGCAGCCATAGAGAAATCGATGGGCGCCATAACCTGATTACCCATTTCTACAACCGAAACCGCAACGCCCGCATGATGCAGGTTTTCCGCCATTTCAAGTCCGATGAAGCCCGCTCCCACTACAACCGCGCGTTTTACTTGTTTGTCTGTGATATAAGCCTTGATTTGGTCGGTATCTTCCACATTGCGAAGCGTAAAGATGCCTTCCGAATCGATGCCTTCCAAAGGCGGTTTTACCGGATTGGCTCCCGGAGAAAGCAGAAGTTTGTCATAAGTTTCTTCATATTCCTTTCCGTCGGCTTTACGGATAGTCAGTGTCTTCTTTTCCGGGTCGATAGCGACCACTTCATTCTCTACCCGTACATCAATGCGGAAACGTTGGCCGAAAGATGCGGGAGTCTGAACCAACAGTTTCTCACGCTCGGCAATAACGCCACCGATATAATAAGGCAATCCGCAATTGGCATACGAAATGTATTTGCCTTTCTCCAATAAAATGATTTCAGCCTGTTCGTCTACTCTTCTTAACCGGGCGGCAGCTGTAGCTCCACCTGCAACACCACCAATAATTACATATTTCATACTTCTTTCTTTTAGTTTGATGCTGCAAAGAAAGCAATAATTTCCAATATAAAATAGTTTCCTTTGGAAAATAATGTTAATCGGTTATATTTTAATGCCATGAGAGGTGATATCCATATTGACACACCCCTCATGATATATAATATTTCATTCAAAAGTTTTTCGGAACGGGAATTACCACCCCATCTTATCGAGACCGGCAGCGGTATACCAAGCGGTGGAACGATATGCGGCGGCAGCCTGGGAGTCTAAGGAAAGGGGGATATAATGCGTGACACCATTTGTTTCCTTCATCGAAAACATTCCGGCAAACTGCGAATAATTCATCTCCGTAGTATCCCAATACTCAATAGAAGCATTAAAAGCCTGCTTCCAAACGGCATAAGCATTATCGTCCAATAAAGTTTGCATCATCTGCGAGAAATCGTAATAGCCGACATGACTTTGCCTTTCATCCTCGTAATGGGACAATCTTCGCGCGTCGTAATCAAACACTTTGCCACGGAGCGAAACGTTATCATCATCCACTCCTTCGGAAATCATCTGTTTCGTCACAGCGGCCAACTCCGCTAAAGCGTCCGTCTTTACGACACAAACAGAAGTACCCCCTGTCCAATTCGTATTAGACATGCCGGAGCCGCCGTTATATTTCTCATTGTAATGATTGAAATAGGCTTCTGCCATCTGATTTGCCGCGCCCGGTTTAAACATATAAGGAACAACCTTGTCATAAGGAGCGCCCGGACCCGGATTCTCCGTAGGGCAACCCATATAGTAATCGGCATAATCACGCACCGCATAAGCCACTTCTACGGACATCATAAAGCATGCATCGAACATGATAAAATCGAAATGAGGCATGTTATCATCCAGCACCGTCACCAAATCGGATATATTCATACGATTGTCCTGTCCTGCCCCCTTGTCTTGCCCTATCCAGCGTGTAGAGGCCGAAGGCACCGGATAAGGTATCCACCCATCCGCATGCGACCAGTAAACCAACCCGTAGCTGTCCGCCGGATATTCATAAAAAGCGCGGTGCATAACCTCTTTCATCACCGATACGTCCGTAGACACCTGCTCCGCATATTCTTTGATGACCTCTTTCTCCACATTGCCTTTCTTATCTTTTGCGATGCGAAACAAAACAGGGGTGTTTCTGTCATCCTGATATACCAACAGATTACAGGATGATGAACCGACAAGCTTCATACCCTCAATCATCTCTTCCACATCTTCCTTTGCAAACGAAGCCAAACTATTATCCGCTACGATATAAACAAGCACGGTTTTACTTCCCGCTTCGGGTGGCACAGGGTCATCATCTTGGTTACAGGACGTAAACAAAAAAAGGAAAGACGCGCACAGCAGGGTATAAAGTTTCAATCTCATAGTCATTCGTATAATTCCGGGAAGCAATGATTACTCTTCCGGCTTCTTAAAACTAAACTTGTCCGGCGCAATAGCTTGCAGCACCATTGTTCCTTTCTTATACTTCGCCTTTACCTTGACAGCTTCCTTTTCCAATTTCTTTCTGCTTTCACTGAAATAGACCATACACGTATAATCGGGTTTCTTCAAATCGTACTCCAGGTAGTTCTTCAACTGATAGCTATACAAATCGCGTTTGGGCAGAAAACCGTTCTTATCCAGCGCCGCGCTATCCAAGACCTGAATTTCCGTACAATACACTATCGAATCATTGAAAGACGCCGCTACACCAAAAGCGTAAACCGGCTTATGACTTTTCATTGTAAATGCCGTACACAAAGTAAATACGAGCATTACTGCAAATACTATTTTTACGTGCTTCATAATTTCTTTTTGTTTATTTAATGGGGCAAAGATAATGTAAACCGAAAGCAGTACAAAATAAGCACGCCTATTTTTTACGCGGAGACAGCGCTTTACCATGATTTAAAGACGGAAAAAACCGGCCGTCCACGCTGGACAGACCGGTTTACTTAATTTCTTTATTTGTCAGAAACCGATATTCTTATTTATCCCAAATAAGATTTGAGCAATTTGCTACGATTACTTTGTCTTAATCTTCTGATTGCTTTTTCTTTAATCTGGCGGACGCGCTCACGTGTGAGACCAAATTTGTCGCCGATTTCCTCTAATGTCATTTCCTGCTGTCCGATACCGAAAAACATCTGTATGATTTCTTTTTCCCTATCGGTTAACGTAGAAAGAGCTCTATCAATTTCCCTCGCAAGAGACTCGTTCACCAAAGAGCGGTCGGCCATAGGAGAGTCGTCGTTGACCAACACATCGAGCAGGCTGTTGTCTTCTCCTTCAACGAAAGGCGCGTCCACCGAAATATGGCGACCGGAAACCTTCAGCGTATCAGAGATTTTGTCAACAGGGATTTCCAATTCATCGGCAAGCTCTTCGGGAGACGGGCGACGTTCGTTTTCCTGCTCGAACTTAGAGAAAGCCTTGCTGATTTTGTTCAGCGAGCCTACCTGGTTCAAAGGGAGACGCACAATACGCGACTGCTCTGCCAAAGCCTGCAAAATGGACTGACGTATCCACCATACTGCATAACTGATGAACTTGAAACCACGTGTTTCATCGAACTTTTCGGCAGCCTTAATCAGTCCTAAATTGCCCTCGTTAATCAAGTCGGGCAAACTCAAACCCTGGTTCTGGTACTGTTTGGCTACAGATACAACGAAACGCAGATTGGCACGTGTCAATTTCTCCAGTGCAACACGGTCACCCTTGCGGATGCGCTGAGCGAGCTCTACCTCTTCTTCGACTGTAATGAGGTCTTCGCGACCGATTTCCTGCAAATACTTGTCAAGAGAAGCGCTCTCTCTGTTAGTGATACTTTTGGTAATTTTTAATTGTCTCATTCTTATAATACAGATTTGGGTTGCAAAGTTACGACAAATTATTTATTACAAACAAACTTGCCCGAACTTTTTTACCTTATTTATATCTTACTTATACAACAAAAAGGATGTCGACAAGTATTTGCCGACACCCTCTTTTTCGTCTTTCTTTGCTATTATTACAATCTTCTTACCTATCTGCCTGCTTTTGTCACTCTTGAGTTAAATCCACAGCGTAGCTTGCACGCTTGCCCGACGGGAACATACCGGTGATGAACAATACCTGATCAGGAGATTGAGTAGCCGCTTTCAGCACTTTCTCCAAATCTTCCACCGACTTCATCTGCACGTTGTTCGCTTTCAGGATAATGAAGCCCTTACGGATACCGGCATCGGCCATCTTACCGTTGGATACTCCGGTTACTTCCAAGCCATAACCCAGATTAAGCTGTCGCTTCAGTTCGGAAGATACAGGCTTGAAGGCTGCACCCAGAAGTTCCATTCCGGCGTCTTTCACAACTTTCGTATTGCCCTGAGAGTTTTTCAGAGTCAACTCAAATTCTTTCTCTTTCTTATCACGGATTACTTTTACCTTCACCTTGTCGCCCGGACGATGCTTGGCCAAAGCTTCCTGCAAATCAGTGAATTTATGCACTTTCTTACCGTCGATACCGATGATAACGTCATCCGACTTCAATACGCCGGCGGCAGAACCACCCTCTACGACTTCGGCGATCAGGACACCTTCTTTCACACCGAGTTCATCGGCTTTCTTCTTCATCTCCTCAGCCAGTCTTTCGTCCATTTGCAGGTCTGTACCCAGCGTAGTACCGGTAATACCCAGCAAAGCGCGTTGCACCGTACCGAACTGTTTTAAGTCCGCTACAACTTTCGTCATGATACTGGTAGGGATTGCAAAACCGTAACCGGAGTATGCACCTGTCGGTGAATACAGCATGGCATTGATACCGACCAGCTCGCCTCTTGCATTGACCAGCGCACCACCACTGTTACCCTGGTTGATAGCGGCATCCGTCTGGATGAAAGACTGGATATTCGCAGCCTGTCCGTTGGATGCGGTAGCGCCGATGGCACGAGCCTTTGCGCTGACGATACCGGCCGTAACGGTAGAGTTCAGGTTGAACGGATTACCTACCGCCAACACCCATTCGCCGACTTTCAGCTCGTCGGAATTGCCTACCGGCACCGTGGGGAAATCATCTCCCTCAATCTTAATCAACGCAAGGTCTGTGCTGGGGTCGGTGCCGATGATGCGGCCTTTCAGCTCACGGTCGTCATTCAGTTTTACGGTAATTTCATCAGCGCCTTCAACCACGTGATTGTTGGTTACGATGTAACCGTCCTTAGAAATAATCACACCGGAACCGAAACCTACGCGCGGCTGGGTTTGTATCTGACGCTGCTGTCCGCGGCCGTCACCGAAGAAAAAGTCAAAAATATCCGGCATACCCTGCACCGTTTGAGTTTTACTCAATTGCTTGGCGCGTATATGTACTACGGCGTGAACCGAATTCTCCGCCGCTTGTGTCAAATCAACAGGCTGCGCATCCGTTGCGTTGTAAGCGGCCAACCGCAGATTATTAGGGTTCTGTTGGAACAACTCGCCAAATGTAGCAGGCTTTTCCTTATTCAGCATCTTATAGGTGGTAACACCAGCTACTCCTGAACTAAGAATTACAATGGCTGCTACTCCAAGGATGTTTTTTGTTGTCTGTTTCATATTACTTTCTATTCTCTTTAATTGTTAATATTCAAATATTATTTAACATTCTGACGTTAAAATAACGACAAAAATCGTTCAGTTATTCCGCTTGTCACTCTTTTTTGTTCTCTTTTAACAGTGAATATTTAGGGCTTAACAGCGGTTAACGGCAACGACTGCCAAATTAGCATTTGTGTACGATTACTGTCTGTTAAAAGACTGACAGATAGACGAAATAAAAACACACCGTCCGTTTGCCTGTAACAGATGATGCGTTGAGGGCAAACAGACCGTGCGTTTACCTCAAACGTACGGTCTGTTTTAAAGTTGCATGCTATATCCTAATAATTAAGGTAATCAATGTCCATATGGTAGCTCCACTGCGGAAAATAAAGGTTTCCGCCTTCCCACTCTACCTCACCGCGCTGGAAGTCCACCGTTTCGCTACGCGGATATTTCTTTTCGGGTACCAACGGCATACCGTAATCGGTATTCACAATCATACGCCAGGAGTCGATGCCGCCCATGAAGAAATACTCTTCATCGGCATTGCGGGCGAAAGTCGGTATTCCGAACGATTGGTCGACAGGCACCCACCCTACACCTTCAAAATACACCTCCGCCCAATCGTGCAGGTTCCAAGCACGGGGATGCATCATGAAACCGCTCTGGAAATGCGCGGGAATACCGCTGATGCGGCATAAGGTAATGAATAAAAGGCTGACCTGACCGCAGTCGCCGTGACGGTTGTCCAATACATATTCCGGGATATTCTCAATCGTGGAATATTCGCGGGCGGACGCCCAGGGGAAGTTATCGTTGACCCAGCGGAAAATACGCTTCGCCTTTAAATAAGGATTGTTTTCGCCTGCTGTCAATTTGGCAGCCAGCTCACGCAGACGCGGAGAGAAAATGATATGCTTCTCCCGCTCGGCGGTATATTCCTTATAAAGAGCGGTAGCCGTATCATAGGGCTGGACATCTTCCGCACGCAGATTATGCCATTCTCCGCAAGACGTATATTCAAACGTCTCGGAGAATACGGTAGGCTCACCTTTCACCGCGCGCTTCTCCATATAGAGCGTACTGTGCCGGCAGTCTTGCGGAGAAAAGACATACTCCGGCTCGCTGGCAGAAATAAATTTCACGTCCGTCTGCCGGGACTGGTCTTTACGGGGATAAGGCAGCCAGCAGCGAATCATCTTTCCCGCAGGAACAGCATTGGTGTCTACCGTCAGCGTATAAGTGACGCGCATCCGTTTAGGAGCGACTATCGCTTTCTTGTCCTTCTTCACGGCGGCAATGATTTCCGGCAGGTTCTCCTTGTTCACCTGTTCGCTCCCGCTCAATGCAGTACCTTCTTTGGCTGTTTTTATATCATAACAGGCCGAATCCACACGAAACAGATTAGGCCCGGCATTACGGAAATAGCGTTTTTCACCATCCAAGGTCATGCACTCCAAAGCATTGGACGCTTCCCACCGGCGCATTTGTTCGTCCGTCACATCAGGAATATACTTTTCGATATAGTCTTTCACCTGGGCTTCCGTCAAACAGAAATCCGTAAGCAGGCGTTGGTGTAAATCATCGTCCCAACTATATGGTTTGCTTTCAGGCTTCGTGCCGCAAGCGGAAGCAAGAACAAACAGGAATACGGTATATACTAATTTCCTCATGGAGAGATTTATAATTTAGGATTTATCATGCATTTAAAGTTTCACGACTCCGATACCCGGCAAATCCGGCAGCGTAATCTTTCCCTTCACAACTTCCATACCCTTGAAGCGGTCGTTGGCTATCAACAAACTGCCGTCCAAATCGGCAAAGTCCACCGCCGGAGAGAATTGCGAGGCCGCGGAAATGGCGCACGAAGTTTCGGTCATACAACCCACCATGACTTTCATGCCCAAAGCACGCGCCAGTGTCACCATTTTCCATGCCTCACGCATACCTGTACACTTCATCAGTTTGATATTGATACCGGTAAAGGCGTCTTTCAGCCCTACTATATCCTTCAAACGTTGAATGGACTCGTCCGCGAATATCGGCAACGGGCTTTGTCCGGTTACCCACGCGATATCATCCAATTGTTCTTTAGGCATGGGCTGCTCTATCATCACAATGCCTTTCTCTTTCAGCCAGTGAATCATATCAAGCGCATAATATTTGTCTTTCCAGCCCTGATTGGCGTCAACGGCGATGGGAAGAGCCGTCACCGAACGGATGGTCTCAATCATCTCCTTATCGTTATCACGTCCCAGCTTCACTTTCAGAATATTGAACTGCTCGGCGCACTCTTTTGTCTTTTCACGTACCACATCGGGCGTATCGATACCGATGGTAAATGTGGTGGAAGGTGCTTTCTCCTTATCCAATCCCCAGATTTTATACCAGGGAGCCTGCAACAATTTACCCACCAAATCATGCAAAGCGATATCCACCGCGGTTTTAGCCGCCGCATCGCCGGCAGAGAGACTGTCTATATAGCTTAGAATATCCTCCAGCCGAAAAGGATCGGAAAACTGTCCGATAACACCCTGTACTTTCTTCAGAAAAGCCAGCACGCTATCCATCGTACCCAATTCGTGTTGCAGATAGGGCGGCATGGACGCTTCGCCATAGCCGACGATGCCGTCATACTCTATTTCGACCTGCACATCGGGAGTAGTGGTGCGCGAATAAGTAGCCACCGTAAACACATGGCGCAACTTCAATTCATACGGAAAGAAACGCAGCTTCATTTTAGGCGTAACGCCACTCTTCTTATTGATATTGAACAAAGCGGGCATTGCACTTTCACCTGCCAATACGCTATTGATAGCCATGCCCGAGCCTAATGCGGCAAAGGCGGCGGTCTTTAAAAAGTCTCTTCTGTTTTGCATGTCATTTATAGTATTCGTTAGTTTCCGTCGTATTTAATCCCGCTTCCTTATTTATATAAGGTAACACGCGCGTAGCAAACAGCAACCGTCCGAGATTGTACTCATCAAACAATTCGTCCGCCGGGTCGAAGCTGCTGATATGCACATCACCCTGTGAATGAATAAAACGCTTGCCGCCGATATACATGCCCACATGCACGACACGTTCTTTACGTTCCGGGGTTGCTTTGCGGCCGAAGAATATCAAATCACCCGGCTGCAGGTTGGAGAAATCGGATGCAATGTCTATATGCTCGCCCACATAAGCCTGCTGGGAAGCATCACGTGGAATAATGATGTCGTGCATGAAAAGTATGGTGCGCATGAAACC
Organism: Bacteroides clarus; assembly: GCF_015555825.1. NCBI lineage: Bacteria > Pseudomonadati > Bacteroidota > Bacteroidia > Bacteroidales > Bacteroidaceae > Bacteroides > Bacteroides clarus. Next base: position 128,027 of record NZ_JADNLF010000011.1, read on the forward strand.
GCTGCAATCCACACCTTTCGATGAAGTTCCCGCCCAAAGATAAGGTATTCCCATCATCGTGTGCGCCGTACGAATAATATCGGCCGCATCCTGCTTCAAGCCGGAACGCCATTTCTTCTCAGGCATGGCTATGGATTTGGAGATGTAACCCTGACGGCCGTCGGGATAGGTCACTTTGTAAAAAGCTCCTTTGCTCCCTTCCCATTTCAAACGGTTGCCTGCCGCAACATCCGAAATCGTCTGTGAGGTCTGGTCCGGTTCGGAATATACAAAACCGTAATGAGCCGTCACAACAATCTTTTCCGCGCTGTTCCATGCAGCCATTTCTTCTTTTGTCACGGGATGTACACCTACGCGGTGCACCCAGGCGATATAATCGTCGGGAGTTTGAATACGTATCCAGCCGTCGCGCTGCAACACACGCACGGGCATTCCCATCAAGCCCTGCGTCATCATTTCCGATGAGAAATCCGGGGATACGCGCAGGTTTGCCACAGAGACATTGATAATGCCGTACGTTTTGCCTTCCAAATCCTTCCCGTCGGGAAGCACTTTGAGACAATCCATTACGGTATATCCTTTTTTTGCCAGTTCTTTCAGCAAAACAGTCTTTGCCTCCGCCGAGGTAGTAACACCGCGCAACATCACATTTTTACCGGAGAAAGAATAATCTATTTCCAACAACGCCACACGCTTATCCGGTGCGAACTGTTTTTTCAAACTATCGGTGAGTTGCGCTACCTCTGCCGGTATATCACGGTCGCCGGATTCCGAAGCGGCTGCGCAAAGAGTTATCAAGAGAAATACTGCTAAGAATGAGGCAAACTTTTTCATGGGCTATATGCATTTGGGAGTTATTAATGTTAGCAAAGCTAACAATTTATTCCGAAAGAGATACATATTTTCAGTGTTTTTAAGAATTTACGCAAATAAAAGGCCGATAACAAACAAATCGCCAATCACTGACCGCCAATCACCAAAAAATTCCTATCTTTGCGGGACAAAGCAGTTGGTCGGTTTGTCGCTTGCGCCCTGTGCGTATGAGGAAAGTCCGGGCAACACAGAGCATCCTACTTCCTAACAGAAAGCTGTCCGCGAGGGTAGAGTAACGTAGAAGAAAATAACCGCCATGCTCTTCCTGAGTATGGTAAGGGTGAGAAGGTGGGGTAAGAGCCTACCGGCCTTGTGGTGACACAAGGGCTGTACGTCTTGGGAGTTGTAAGGTCATGTAAACCGACGCTATGAGAGCTGCTCGCTCCATGTCGGAGGGTAGACCGCTAAAGCCGGTATGGCAACATACGGCTCAGATAAATGACAGACACTTCTTGAATGAAGAAGGAAGAATGAGGAATGAAGAATTCCGAAAACGACCTCTTCCGGAACAGAAGAACAGAACCCGGCTTACAGACCGACTGCTTTTTTAAATTAAAAATTAAAAGTTGAGAATTGGGAAATAAAGGCTTTTCGGCCTACTGTCATTTTTCAATTCTCAATTCTCAATTTTCACTTTAGCATGAACAAGCGTATCGCCACCCTTTGGAAGTTCCTGACATACGACATTTGGCGTATTACGGAAGATGAAGTCACCAAAACGACTTTTTCCTTATATAATATCATCAAAACCATTTATCTCTGCATCAACCGCTTCACCAAAGACAGGCTTGTGAACAAGGCGTCCGCGCTGACATACAGTACCTTGCTGGCTATCGTACCCATTTTGGCCATTGTGTTTGCCATCGCACGCGGGTTCGGTTTCGACAATCTGATGGAGAGCCAAATCGTCAAAGGTTTCGGCGGTCCGTCGGAAACGACGGAGGTTATTTTCCAATTCGTCAATTCCTATTTGTCGCAAACCAAGAGCGGCATATTCATCGGGGTGGGTTTAATCATGTTATTGTGGACGGTGCTCAACCTGATTAACAATATGGAGATTACTTTCAACCGCATCTGGCAGGTAAAGAAAGCGAGGAGCATGTACCGCAAAATCACGGACTACTTCTCCATGCTTCTGCTGATACCGATTCTGCTGGTAGTTTCCGGCGGTCTTTCCATATTCATGAGTACCATGCTGAAGAATGTGGCTGACTTCACCCTGCTCGCCCCCATCGGTAAGTTCTTAGTCCGTCTCATACCTTTCGTTTTGACATGGTTCATGTTTACGGCACTGTACGTCTTCATGCCTAATACAAAAGTGAAATTCAAACACGCGCTGATTTCGGGAATTCTGGCAGGTACGGCACATCAGGCCTTTCAGTTCCTTTATATCAGCAGCCAGTTGTGGGTATCCCGCTACAATGCCATCTACGGCAGCTTTGCGGCGCTCCCCATGTTTCTGCTGTGGTTGCAAATATCCTGGACCATCTGCCTCTTCGGAGCGGAACTGACGTATGCCGGACAGAACATACGGAACTTCAGTTTCGATAAGGACGCGCGCAATATCAGCCGCCGTTACCGCGATTTTATCTCCATCCTCATCATGTCTCTTGTAGCCAAGCGTTTCGAAAAGAATGAACCGCCCTACACTGCCGAAGACATATCCGAGGAGTGCCAGATTCCCATACGCCTGACCAACCAGACCCTGTATGAGTTACAGGAAATCAATCTGCTGCACGAAGTAGTGACCGATACCAAAAGCCAGGACATCGCTTACCAGCCCTCTATGGACATCAACAAGCTAAACGTCGCTTTCCTGCTGGACAAACTGGACACCCACGGTTCCGAGGACTTCAAGATAGATAAGGATAAAGAATTCCACGGGCAGTGGGAAACACTGATGAAAGCACGGGAAGAGTACTACAAAAGCGCAAGTAAAGTGTTGCTGAAAGACTTATAGCGATGCCATTAATAATGGTTGTACGAAACAACCTTATCTTTAGATTTTCTTGATTTCTTCCGTTTATCTTTCGCCGGATAACCTATCGTTATGTCAAGCAACAGACGCTTATTGGCGGGAATGCCCGTAAGCTTCTTAATCTCCTTTTCATCGAACCAGCCCAAGATACACGAACCCAGCCCCTCGCTCTCGGCAGCCAGCGTGATATGGGCGGTAGCAATACCGATATCTATCAGGGGGAAATACTTGTCCTTAATCTTAGCGCCCAAGAAAGAAGTGATATTCATCGATTCTTCCACAACCAGAATATGTATCGGAGCGTCTTTGGCAAACTTATTCATCCCCAACCCGGCAGTAGCCTTACCCACTTTTACCGACAGCTCCGGGTCTGTGATTACCACAAAACGCCACGGCTGGGCATTGCAAGCCGAAGGCGACAGCCGGGCCGCTTCCAAAATACGTTCCAACTTCTCCGGCTCTACCGCACGGGACATATCATAAGCCCGGTCGCTTTGGCGTGAAGCGACCAATTGCAAGAAATCATTCATAATGAGTTATGAGTTATAAGCTATAAGTTATGAGTCATGAGTGGTAAATGCCTGTGCTTATAAAAAGAAAGCACCCGCGAATTATAACTTATAACTCATAACTTATAATTCTATTTATATTGTATCATTCTACTGATATACTTACCGATAATATCGAACTCGAGATTCACTACGCTACCCACCTTGAAAGTATGGAAATTGGTATGTTCGAAAGTATAAGGAATAATGGCTACCTGGAACGTGTTATCCGTAGGATTGCATACAGTCAGGCTGACGCCATTTACGGTAACGGAACCCTTATCTACGGTGATATAACCGCGCTTTGCCATTTCCTTATCAAACTCATACCGGAACGTAAAGTAATAACTGCCCTCGGCATCCTTTATATCCACGCAAGTTGCCGTCTGGTCTACGTGTCCCTGTACAATATGTCCGTCCAGGCGGCCGTTCATCATCATGCTGCGTTCTACATTCACCTCATCGCCTACACTTAACAAACCGAGATTGGAACGGTCTAAAGTTTCCTTCATCGCCGTCACCGTATAGGTATCATCCGTCATGCTGACCACCGTAAGGCATACGCCATTATGGGATACACTCTGGTCTATTTTTAATTCATTCACGAACGAACACTTGAAAGTAAAGTGTACATTTTCTTGGTCTTTCACCATAGCCACCAGCGTGGCGCATTCTTCTACTATTCCGGAAAACATAAGCCTATACATTTTTAAGTTAGATACTATCCTTATCATGGATGCGGCAAAGATACAAAAAGGGTCTCATATAGAAATGAAAAAAAGGAAGCTTTTCACAAAGCCTCCTTTTTCAGTTTTCAATAGGTATTAGTTTTTTTTTAAGGTAAAAAGATTGTTTTCAGGATAACGTTGCAAATATAGCCGCTTTTCAGGATACCAACCAAATTAAAAAACATGTCTTATAACATCTTTTCCTTGATTCTTTTGATTTTATTATCATTTCAAAGCACTTTTCTACATCTGCAATCGTTTTCAATGGACAAATATAGGGTTATTTTCCATTAAACACTAAAAATATCCTAAAAAGTTATCTATTTCTTATCATTCGGATAGTGTTCGTCTGTACGTCCGCTATGTTTTAACACTTTGGCGTCGATAAAGAACACGATTTCCTCGGCGATATTCGTAATGTGGTCACCGGAACGTTCCAGTTTACGGAACACACTGACCAGATTCAGACAGGAGAGCGCACTTTCGGGGTGCTTGCTGATATAGTCGGAAAGCACGGCAGTGGCGTTCGCGTTGATTTCGTCCAGCAGATTATCTTTGGCAAACACCGCGGTCGCCATCTCCTGACTCTCTTCCTGGAGAGCTTTTTTGGCAAGCTCCAGCATAGACAACACCTGGTTTATCATCTCTTCCAAGCGCAGCCCTTTTACCAGCTCGTTGTCCAAAACAGGTTCCTTGCAGTTTATGGCAAAGCGGGCTATCCCCTCGGCAAAGTCGCCCAAACGTTCCAGGTTCGTATTGATTTTGAGCATGGCAAGTACAAAGCGCAAGTCGATGGCGACAGGATTATAGAGGGCTATAATATCTTCTATATCACTGTCTATTTTGAGTTCAAAGGCGTTGACACGACGTTCGCGCACCAATACCTGCTGTGCCAGTTCGCGGTCTAAAGTCAGTACGGCTTCTCCTGCGCGGTCAAGCTGGTTATACACTAAAGTCCACATTTCGTCTATTTCTTTTTTCAGCAAGACGAGCTCTGATTCGATAAACTTTACCATAATGTTTCTTCTATTTCAAAATTATCAATTCCATAATCATATCACTTGTTTCAACGCATGACACTGTTCGTACCAAAGGGCGGTACCGTCCGTACCAACGCATGAAACTTCCCGTACCAAAGCGTGGTACCGCGCCTGCCAAAGCACGGAACAGTCCGTTACCCGAAGCGTCCCGTTATATAGTTCTGCGTCTCTACCTTATCGGGATTAGTAAAAATCTTTTTGGTATCGCCGAACTCCACCATCTCACCCATATAAAAGAAAGCCGTACTATCGCTTACGCGGGCAGCCTGCTGCATATTATGGGTAACGATTACAATGGTGTATTGCTTCTTCAACTCGTGGATAAGTTCCTCTACCTTAGCCGTGGAAATGGGGTCGAGGGCAGACGCCGGCTCATCCATCAACAGGACGGACGGAGATACCGCCATGGCACGGGCTATGCAAAGGCGCTGCTGCTGTCCGCCGGAAAGGGCGTAAGCAGACACCTTGAGCTTGTCTTTCACCTCATCCCATAGTGCCGCCCCTTTCAGGGTCTCCTCTACCCGCCGGCGGATAAAAGCATTGTCGGTAACGCCGTTTACACGCAATCCGTAGGCCACATTCTCAAAAATGCTTTTCGGAAAGGGATTGGGACGCTGGAATACCATACCTACATTTTTGCGAAGTTCGTCCACCTGCACACCTTTCTTATATATGTCCTGACCGTCGATAAGAATCTCACCGGTCAGGCGGGTGTCGGGTATCAAATCGTTCATACGGTTCAGCAAGCGGAGAAAAGTGGACTTACCGCAACCGGAAGGTCCGATGAAAGCCACAACCGACTTCTCCGCGATATCCATGCTGATACCTTTCAAGGCATGGAAGTCGCCATACCAGAAATTTACATCACGCGTTTCTATTTTATTCATCATGCCGTTCATGATTTTATTGATTTAGTTCATTTTGATTTTCTTCTCGAAATATTTCCGCAGAGCATTGGCCAGCAGATTTACCAGAAGGATTATCAGTATCAAGACCAAGGCCGTTCCATAGGCAATAGGCAGCTGGGCTTCCATATCCGTACCGCTGGTGGAGATGACGTACAGATGATAGGGCAACGCCATGCACTGGTCGAAAATACTGCCGGGCAATTGCGGCAGGAAATAGGCTGCGCACGTAAAGAGAATAGGTGCCGTCTCTCCGGATACACGCCCCAGAGCAAGAATCAGGCCGGTGATGATGTTGGGCATTCCCATCGGCAGAATCACATGCCAGATTGTTTGCAGCTTGGTGGCTCCCAAAGCGCGGCTGCCCTCACGCAGACTGTCGGGTATCGCCTTCAAAGCCTCTTCGGTAGTGCGAATCACCAAAGGCAGGCTCAACAGTCCCAAGGTAAGCGAACCCGCCAGGATGCTGTCGCCAAAGTCCATATAGTTGACAAACAATGCCATGCCGAAAAGTCCGAACACGATGGAAGGTATGCCGCTCAGGTTGTTCGTCATCATACGGATGAAACGCACAATCCAGCCCTTAGGCGCATATTCGTTCATATAGATGCCGCTCATCACCCCCACCGGGAAAGCGAACAACGCGCTACCTGTCATCAGGCAAAAAGTACCGACGATGGCAGGCAGGATACCGCCGGATGTCATGCCGTCTGTCGGGGCACCCGTCAAGAACTCCCAGTCGATGACTCCTATACCTTTGTATATGATAAAACCGAGAATGGCAAAGAGGATGCCTACCACACTCAGACTAAGCAAACGGAACAGTCCGAACGCGATGTTTTGCGAAAGATGTTTTCTACTGATCATATCCTTTTACTTTCTTTTGCCCGAAGATACAGCTTCTACCGTGAAGTTTATCAACAAGCTGATAAAAAACAATACGACTCCCAAGAGGAACAATGCCTCGTAATGCGCGCCACCCGCCGGCGCTTCGCCCAGTTCGGCGGCAATTGTGGCGGGAATCGTGCGCAAAGGTTCCAAAATGCTATGGGGAATTACGGCAGCGTTTCCCGTCACCATCAGTACCGCCATCGTTTCGCCGACAGCACGGCCGATGCCCAGGACAACCCCGGACGTAATGCCTGATATGGAATAAGGTATCACCACCTTATATATGGTCTGCCACTGTGAAGCGCCAAGCGCCAGACTGGCTTCGCGCATAGCCCGCGGACAGTTGCGCATGGCATCCTCCGTCACCGTGATAATGGTAGGCAACGCCATGATGGCGAGCACGATACTTCCTGCCAGTCCGCTCTCGCCGACAGGCAAATCGAACACTCTCTGCAGCAAAGGCACTATCACAATCAACCCGAAGAAACCGTAAACAACGGAAGGAATACCGCTCAGCAGTTCTATCACCGGCTTCATCAGATTCCGTATCTTATGGTCAGCCACCTCGGACATATAAACGGCCACCGCCAGTCCGAACGGCAAGGCTATGAGAATGGCGAAAAGGCTTACCCACAACGTACCCGTTATCAACGGTAAGAAGCCGAACTGGGGAGCAGGTGTAGCCGTAGGAAACCACTCGGCTCCCGCAAAGACGTCTTTCAGCGAAATGGTGTTGTCCCGCAGCAAATGAACGGAGTCGGGACGGACAATGAACTGCCTCGGCACAAAAGCCACGATGCCCGGCGTGCGTTCCACCAAGTCCGTGATGCATGCGCCTGCATTTTCGTAAGATGCTCCCAACTGTTCTTCCGTATAATACCGTGTAACATCTTCCAAACGAAAAAGCCGGATAGGGAGATTCTCCCCACCGACTTCCCGCCAATTTGTTATCTCTTCATCGAAAACATCCTTTATCTGTACCGGAGTAAGTTCACTTACCTTATTGTCCTTATTTAACGCCAAGACATACCCCTCTTCGATTACCCGGCTATGGAACAGCCCCACCGCTTCGGAAAAGAGGAATAAGACGATAAGCACAATAGTAAGACTTGTTACAAAACCGCTACAAGCCAATATGCCCTCTATAATTTTCTCAAAAACTTTTTTCATATTGCCTACTTTTTTCTGTGCGCAAAGAAAGGGGGTAGATATTAAGGCAGTGTGACTATCGTTTGAAAGAAATGTTTCAAACATATTACAAATTTGTTACAATAAACACAGACCCGCCGTATGTAACAACTTTGTAACATGCGTTGTTTTAATTTGCAGCGAAATAAAAACAGCGGGAACATACCTCCATACACTATTGTTGTTTAAGTATCGTCCCAAAAACATTAGAATATGATGAAGCATTTATTTCTGACCATCTTCGCATTGGCATTTGCCGCTACCGACATTCAGGCGCAGCGCATCAAAGGCAGCGACACCGTCCTGCCCATCGCACAGCAAACCGCCGAACGCTTTATGACATTGAATCCCAATGCCCGCGTCACCGTCACCGGAGGCGGAAGCGGGGTAGGCATTTCCGCCTTGCTGGATGAAACGACCGACATCGCAATGGCTTCCAGAGGCATCAAATTCAGCGAGAAGATGAAAGCGAAAGCAGCCGGAGAAGAACTGGAAGAAATACCGGTAGCCTATGATGCGCTGGCCGTTGTCGTACACCCGTCCAATCCCGTAAAGCAGCTCACCCGCCGACAGTTGGAAGATATCTTCCGCGGTAAAATCACCAATTGGAAGCAAGTAGGCGGAGACGACCGCAAAATAGTGGTCTACTCGCGTGAGACCTCTTCCGGCACATACGAATTCTTTAAAGAAAGCGTACTGAAAAATAAGAATTACATGAGTAGCAGCCTTTCCATGCCCGCCACCGGAGCCATCATACAATCCGTCAGCCAAACGCGCGGAGCCATCGGCTATGTGGGTCTTGCCTATGTATCGCCCCGCATCAAGACCCTTGCCGTATCTTACGACGACAAGCACTTTGCCGCTCCCACCCTGGAAAACGCCATCAATAAAACTTATCCCATCGTACGCCCGCTATATTATTATTACAATAAGAAAAGCTCCGGCCTTGTAGACCCGCTGTTACAGTTCGTATTGTCACCCGCCGGCCAAGAAATCATTAAAAAGAGCGGATACATTCCTATAAACGAAGAATGAAAAATGAATAATGAATAATGCAGAATGAAAAACGAAGAATGAGGAGCGAGAAATTCTTCATTCTTCATTCTTCATTCTTCATTATTTTGCGCTATCTTTGCGCCACTATACGAATAATAATAGCATTATGGCAGAAATAAAAAGCGAAGAAACAAGCGAAAAGAAGAGCCTGAACTTCATTGAACAAATAGTAGAGAACGACTTGAAAGACGGTAAAAACGACGGAAAAGTACAGACACGTTTTCCGCCGGAACCCAACGGTTATCTTCACATCGGACATGCCAAAGCCATTTGCCTGGATTTTGGTATTGCCGCCGCACATGGCGGTGTCTGCAACTTGCGTTTCGATGATACCAACCCCACCAAAGAAGACGTGGAGTACGTAGAGGCTATCAAGGAAGATATTCAATGGCTGGGCTACCGGTGGGGCAACGAATACTATGCTTCCGACTATTTCCAACAGCTATGGGACTTCGCCATCCGCCTCATCAAAGAGGGCAAAGCGTATATCGACGAGCAGACATCCGAACAGATCGCCGCTCAAAAAGGTACTCCTACCCAACCCGGAGTAGAAAGCCCGTACCGTAACCGCCCCATTGAAGAAACTCTCGACCTGTTCCAAAAAATGAACACCGGAGAGATTGAAGAAGGCGCCATGGTGCTCCGTGCCAAGATTGACATGGCAAGCCCCAACATGCACTTCCGCGACCCGATTATCTATCGCGTCGTGAAGCATCCGCACCACCGTACGGGTACTGCATGGAAAGCTTACCCGATGTATGACTTCGCTCACGGACAAAGCGACTACTTTGAAGGTGTAACCCACTCTCTGTGTACACTGGAGTTTGTTCCTCACCGTCCATTGTACGACTTGTTCGTAGATTGGGTGAAAGAAGGTAAGGATTTGAACGACCACCGTCCTCACCAGTACGAATTCAACAAGCTCAACCTGAGCTATACGCTGATGAGCAAACGAAACCTGCTGACTTTGGTAAAAGAAGGTCTCGTCAACGGTTGGGACGATCCCCGTATGCCGACCATCTGCGGTTTCCGCCGTCGCGGCTATTCACCCGAGTCCATTCATAAATTCATCGATAAAATCGGTTATACCACTTATGACGCTCTCAATGAGTTCGCGTTGCTGGAAAGCGCCGTACGCGAAGATTTGAATGCCCGCGCTACCCGCATATCCGCCGTATTGAATCCGGTGAAGCTTATCATCACCAATTACCCAGAAGGACAGGTTGAGGAAATGGAAGCCGTCAATAACCCGGAACGTCCGGAAGAAGGCAGTCACAACATCGAATTCAGCCGCGAACTGTGGATAGAACGCGATGACTTTATGGAAGATGCTCCCAAAAAGTACTTCCGCATGACACCCGGACAAGAAGTTCGCTTGAAAAGCGCGTACATCGTGAAGTGTACCGGTTGCAAGAAGAACGATGCGGGAGAAATCACAGAAGTATATTGTGAATACGATCCCGACAGCAAAAGCGGTATGCCCGGAGCCAGCCGTAAGGTAAAAGGCACAATTCACTGGGTAAGCTGCGCACACTGCCTGCAAGCCGAAGTCCGCCTTTACGACCGTTTATGGAAAGTAGAGAATCCGCGCGACGAACTGGCCGCCATTTGTGAAGAAAAGAATTGCGACGCGCTGACAGCCATGAAGGAAATGATAAATCCGGACTCTCTGAATGTATTGCCATGCTGCTATATCGAAAAATACGCTGCCGGCATGAAGCCCCTCTCCTACCTGCAGTTCCAGCGTATCGGTTACTTCAACGTAGACCGTGACTCTACGCCGGAGAAAATGGTATTCAACCGCACCGTAGGCCTGAAAGATACTTGGGGTAAAATCAATAAATAATATAAGGAGTAGAAATAGTTAATGAGTAAAAAGAACCTGTTGTCCGGAAGAGACAAGGAATTGCAAGAACTTGCAGAACAATATGAAGCCGCGAAAGCTGAAAATAAGCCTATCTATCTGGACGCAGACGATTTAGCCGACCTTGCCGACTGGTATGCCATGCACGGGAAAAGCGAACAAGCTACCGAAGTCGTAGAGTACGGTTTAAGCTTACACCCCGACAGTACCCCTCTACTGGTGGAACAGGCCTATCTCTTCATGGATGCCCAAAACAGAGAGCAAGCCAAACTGGTAATAGAGCGAATATCCGAGGATTACTCTTCGGAAGTGAAGGTACTTAAGGCGAATATTCTCTTGGGTGAAGGTAAAATAGATGAAGCGGAACAGCTTCTCGACACCATAGAGGACAAAGAGGAGTTAGCCAATATTGTCGATGTATCCTATATGTATATCGATATGGGTTATCCCGTTAAGGCTTTACCATGGCTGGCCAGAGGCTCTGAAAGATACGCCGAGGACGAAGCATATCTGGCCGTAACAGCCGATTGCTTCCATGCGCAAGGTTTGAATCAGAAAGCCGAAGCGTTATATAATAAGCTGATAGATAAAAATCCTTATTCGGCTCCTTACTGGTTCGGCTTGGCGCGTTGCTATTTCGAACAGCAGTTGTTTGACAAAGCCATCGAAGCCTGTGATTACGCAATCGTGGCAGATGAAGAATTTGCCGAAGCCTATATCATGAAAGGTCATGCTTTCTACCAATTGGGCAATGAAGAAAGTGCATTGGAGAACTATACTTTGGCCGAGAAATATAAGGCTATCAACCCTGATTTTCTCCAAATGTTCATCGGGCTTAATGAAATATCCAAAGGGCATTGGGAAGAGGGATACCGGCATCTTGAGTCTGCCATACAAAGCAAGGATACCGATTCAACGATACTGCCTTCTTTGTATGCTCACGCAGGGAATTGCCTCTATAAATTAGGGAAGAAGCGTAAAGCCGGCCAGTATTTCAAGAAATCCCATGAAATAGACCCGGAAGATGTGGACTCGTATCTGATTGAAGGACGCATGTATATGGAAGACGGTGACTTTGACAAGGCCGTAAAAAAGTGGGCTTTGGCTTTAGAGCGTGCACCGTATGCCGATACGTGGAATGAGATTGGGATATACAGCATGGAACTCGGCCAACTGAACCATGCCCGGATGGCCTTCGAACATGTCAAGGAACTGGAGCCCGATTTTGAAAATATCAACGAAAAGCTGGCATCTCTTTATCTGCTGCTTAAAGACAAAGAGAACTTCCAGAAGTACAACCAGCTTTGCAAACGTCCGTTCCAACTGGAAGACTTGAAGAAAATAGAAGAAATGCTGGAAAGTGAAGATAAAGAGGAGTTGGCACAAGCGATGAAGAACATCCTGAATGCACTACAATAAGAATGTAAACAAACCATTAATCACAAGTATAGAATATGGAATCATCAGCAGAGCTCATTAAATGGGTATTAGAGAATTTGAATTATTGGGTGGTCACAATCTTTATGACCATTGAAAGTTCATTTATCCCGTTCCCTTCGGAAGTCATCGTACCACCGGCCGCGTGGAAAGCAATGACCGACGATAGTATGAACATCTTCCTTGTTGTTCTTTTCGCAACCATCGGCGCAGATCTCGGCGCACTCATAAATTATTATCTTGCACGTTGGCTGGGTCGCCCTATCGTCTATAAATTTGCCAACAGCCGTTTGGGACACATGTGCCTGATTGATGAAGAGAAAGTACACCATGCCGAAGAGTATTTCAGAAAACATGGCGCTGCATCCACATTCTTCGGACGCCTCATCCCCGCGGTACGGCAGCTTATCAGTATTCCGGCCGGACTGGCAGGCATGAAGTTAGGGCCATTCCTGCTTTACACGACGCTCGGTGCCGGAATATGGAATGCGATACTGGCTCTGCTCGGTTATTTCATATACCGGTTTACGGACATTAAAACTACGAATGATGTCTATATACTGGCCACGAAGTATAGTCATGAAATCGGTTACGTCATTATAGCAGTTACGGTATTAATTGTAGGTTTCCTGATTTACAAAGGAGCGAAACAGAAAAAATAATAAATGGAAAAACGGTGGATAAAGATAGTCTTCATCCACCGTTTTTCATTATATAGCTAAGTCTAAAAGGCTTATTTCTTAACTGCCTCAATCGCTTTATCATAATCCGGCTCCTGCGTAATTTCCGGAACCAACTCTGTATAGGCAATCTTTCCATCCTTACCGACAACAATTACCGCACGAGCCAGCAAACCGCTCAACGGACCGTCTGCCATACGCACGCCATAGTTTTCATCAAAATCCGAGAAACGGAAATCGGACAAGGGAATAACATTCTCTATGCCTTCCGTTGTACAGAAACGAGCATGTGCAAAAGGCAGGTCTTTGGAAATAGCCAGTACCACCGTATCCGGCAAACCGGCGGCCAATTTATTGAATTTACGCACGGAAGTAGCACATACACCGGTATCCAAACTCGGGAAAATATTAAGAATTACATTCTTGCCATTCAGTTCTTTCAATGAGAAAGAAGACAAATCCGTCTTTACCAATTCGAAATCGGGGGCAACTGTCCCCACTTTTATAAACTCACCGATTACTTTCACCGGTTGTCCTTTAAATTTTGTTGTAGCCATAGTTTTATCAATTTATATGATATAGTAACAAACCGAATACAGAAAATGTTCAATGGAAACTTTTCAATCCGTAGATTGTTACTTTCCCAACGAACTTATAATAATCATTTTTAAATTAAGATTCACATGAAAACAATTTTTGATGAACTGAAACAGGAAGTGAAGAACTGGTGGATTTCACTTATTCTCGGAATCCTGTATGTTGTGGTAGCTTTGAGTTTAATGTTCTCCCCTCTTGACGGATATGCGGCATTAAGTATTTTATTCAGTGTTTCCATGCTGGTCAGCGGTTTGCTGGAAATCTCCTTTGCGGTAAGTAACCGTCGAAGAGTGTCCAGTTGGGGCTGGTATCTGGCGGGAGGTATCATTGATATGATTTTAGGATTCTATCTGATAGCCTATCCTCTGTTAAGTATGGAAGTTATTCCGTTTATTATCGCCTTCTGGTTGATGTTCCGGGGATTTTCATCGGTAGGTTACGCCATGGACTTAAAAAGGTATGGAACGAAAGACTGGGGTTGGTACATCGCATTGGGCATCCTCGCCGTTATATGCTCGCTTATTATTCTGTGGCAGCCGGCGGTCGGAGCTATCTATGCAGTTTATATGATTTCGTTTGCATTCCTTATTATAGGATTCTTCCGTATCATGCTGTCCTTCGAGCTAAAGAATCTGCACAAACGGAGTTCTCAGAGCGCATAATTCGCCGCAGATTACACTGATTTGTACAGACGAGATATCCCTGAGCAAGCCTCAACAGTTTTAAGTCAGTCTGTAATAATCGGTATAATCCGCAGTGAATCATAACACATTCCGGTTGGAGATTTCCGGCTTATCTTTTATGATGCAGAAAACGGAACATGGTTGTTCTGGACACTCCCATTCGTCGGGCGAGTTCAGAACAGGATGTTCCGTTCGCCTGTTCTTTAAATAATTCCCTTTTATTCTCCGCAAGTATTCTCATCTTGGGCATATACCCCTTTTGGCGCCCTAACCGCTTTCCTTCCTGCTTTCTACGGGCCAATGCTTCTTTGGTACGCATCGAAATCAGATTACGTTCTATTTCAGCCATTAAGCCGAATGCAAATCCCAGAACCTTACTGTTGATATCGTTCTGAAAGACGTATCCTTCTTTAGTACTATACAATATAACCCCTTTTTTGATGCACGAATTAAGAATAGTCATAATCTCAAGTAATGTGCGGCTTAGCCGTGATATCTCCGTTACAATTAAAGAATCACCGGGACGCATCCTGTCCAGCACTCCCGATAATTTACGCTCTTTACTACTGACGCTGCCGCTAACTGTCTCTGTGTACCACTTGTCAATACTCATACCGTTTCTCTCTGCGAAACGTATAATCTCCTCTCGTTGGTTTTCCAAAAATTGTCTTTCTGTACTTACTCTTAAATAAGCTACTACTGCCATAAATTTTGTTGTTTTTTTATTGGTTTAACGTCACCAAAGAACGGCTATTCCAATAAAAATGCCAACGCCTCCATGCATATCCTTTACAAAAGGATTCCAAAAATGAAGGATAGGGTAAAAAAACTCCCGGCTGTATTCGGCAACCGGGAGTTCTCTTTCAAATTCCAATAATATGTAGGATGTACTCCTTCCTCATAAACGATTTCTATCAACGTACGATACTCCAAAATGTCAAAAAGATGATTTTGAAGTATTCTTTCAGAGAACGATTATTGATATACTTCATATTATACCTGATTTTATCAGGCATAATCAATTCCACATAGGCCTTATCCGCATCATCCGCTTGCCCCAATATCGTATTTTCATCAACATATTCTATCGAGGCGTAATCTGTTATGCCCGGTCGTACAGACAGAACTTTGCGCTGTTCTTCCGTATAGAGGTCAACATATTTGCGTACTTCAGGACGCGGCCCTACCAAACTCATATCTCCTTTCAGAACATTAAATAATTGGGGCAACTCATCCAATTTATACTTCCGTATAAAATAACCGATACGGGTTATTCTCGGATCACGTCCACCTACAGTAATCAATCCCTGTTTATCGGCTCCTACACGCATCGAACGGAACTTATAAACATAGAAGTCCTTACCATAACGCCCTACACGCAATTGACGGTAAAATCCACCGCCTCTACTTTCCAAACAAATGGATATATAAAGAAGAAGAAAGACCGGAGATAATAGAAGTATGCCCAGAAAGGAGAAGAAAATATCGAAGAAACGAATCATAGACTTACAATGGTATCACTCTATAGTTTTATCACCTGCCACCTTGCGATATGCCGCTTTTACGGTATCAATAATAAAAGCTAACTTTTCTTCATCCAATTGCGGATATATAGGCAAAGATATTTCTCCCTTAAAGTTCTCGTAAGCTTGAGGATAATCCTTTATATCATACCCCAAAGAATTGAAGAATGATAACATTGGCATCGGGATAAAGTGAACATTTACAGCCACTTCACTTTTGGCTATTTCATCAATCATCCGATCGCGCTGTTCTTCTGTAAAATCCTTGATACGTAGGGCGTAGATGTGGTAGGAACTTTCTTTATCGCCCTCTATCGAAGGGGGCACAATAGCCCAATTACAGTTTTCAAAAGCTTGGGTGTAAGTATTGAATACTCTTTTTCTCTCTTCGAGCAGTTTAGGGTATTCCCGTATCTGTGCGAGACCGATGGCAGCATTTACATCCGCCATATTAATTTTCATCCCTAAGCCAACAATGTCATAACGCCAACCACCCGCTTTAGATTTGGAGAAAGCGTCTTTAGTCTGGCAGTTCAAACTCATCATACGAAGTTCTTTGTACAACCCGGCATTGTCAAAGGGCATGGGCAGATTCAAACAAATGGCACCACCTTCGGCTGTTGTCACGTTCTTTACTGCGTGAAGAGAGAAAATGGCAACATCCGTTTCACAACCGGTACGCTGATTCTTACTGTATTGCGCTCCCAGTGAATGGGCCGCATCATTCATTACAAGGATACGCCCCAACTTTTCTTGTACCGGACTTTCCGCTTTGAACATTTTCTGTATTTCAGATGTGTTTACTAGCTTCATGATACAATCGTAATCACACGGAAAACCTGCAATATCTACAGGGATAATAGCTTTCGTTCGCGGAGTAATGGCTCTACGAATGGCATCTACCGAAATATTGAAATCCGCACCGGAGTCCACCATAACGGGTTTAGCGCCTGCATGCAACACCGCCAACGCCGTAGCGCTATATGTATAAGCCGGAACGATAACTTCATCCCCGGCTTTCACTCCCAGCCAACGAAGCATCATAATGGCTCCCGAAGTCCAGGAATTTACACAAAGCACTTCTTTTGCACCGGAAAAAGACTTTATTTCTTCTTCCAACGCTTTTACTTTAGGTCCGGTGGTTATCCAACCGGAGCGTAAGGAATCAACCACTTCATTGATGACAGTGTCATCAATGTAAGGGGGAGAAAATGGTATTTTCATGATTAAAAACTACTTTAATTTAAAAGGTTGCAAGAATTTATAGTAACTATTATTTAGAAAGGCAATCTTATAAGACCATACAGAGAGCCTACCCCATACATCAGATGCAATGAAATCGCAAGACTTTCTAAAATTATTAATTCTAATGGACTGTATACCTTAGATTTCCATATAAAAGCAATAAATCCTAAAACTAAATGAAACAATAAAATTGCATAAAACAAAAATGGAGCTATTAAATACGACATAATTAGAGATAAAACAAAAATAAGTGGAATCAAATGATTAATGTGAAAAGAATTACTTTTGATAATCCAATAGCCATTCCAAAACCCTTGCTGTAAAAACTTATAAAATGTAGTCCTACTATGATATATAGCTTTCATACGTGCGGAAGTCAAAAATTTATATCCAGCTTTAACTATTCTTTGATGTAGTTCAATATCTTGATTTCTATTCAGTTTTTCATTAAAGCCACCAACAATATTAAATATACTCTTACGATATACAGCATAAACAGCAGTACTCGTATAAGTGTCTTTAGTCACACCTATACGAAACAAAGAACGCCCAACCCCCATTGGGTTTGACAGTACTATTGCAATCATTCGTCCTATAACAGAATTAGCTTTTGTAATCAATGTTCCACCAACGGCAGCAATCGCATCATTTTTCCTTAAATACTCAACCCCCACTTTTATATATCCTTCTAACAGCTCAGCATGTGCATCGGGCCTAACAATATATTCACCTTGTGCCAATCGAATAGCCTTATTCCAACCACTTGCTAAAGTTTTTTGCGGATTATTTTCTATTCGATACAGTATATTTTTCTGCTTGAGATAATCTATGACTATTTTTCTAGTTTTATCAACACTTAATCCATCAACAATTATTAATTCCCATTGTTCTCCCTCTTTAAACTGATTAAGGACTGAATCAATACAAGCTATAATGTTTTTCTCTGCATTTCTAACTACAATAATTACACTAACCATCTTCTATACATTAATATAACATAAAATTCTTTTACCTAAATAAACTGAATCAAAAAATATTTTCTTTCCATCACAGCTCCATTTAGGATGCAAATCACATCTCGTTTGATCATGAAATTTTAAAGGTGTAAAAAATCTCCCTAGTATTGTTAAATGTTTATTTCTCAAGTTATAAGAGAACAATGTTTGCATTCTTGCTTTATCCGGGTATGTATCAAATATCATATTATCACCAAAAACAGAAGGATGACCATCACCAAAAACAGAAATTATATTATCACCTATTACATGAATCTTTCCTGTAACAACATTGATTCGATAATATTTATCACCAATTTGATGTTGCCTCAAATAAGCTATAATATTTTTATCATCCTCCCAACAACAGTGACTAACCATTCCATCTGCAGCTAAAAGCTTCAATCTTGCAGCATTCTTATCACATACAATTAATCTATCAAATTTTACTCCACCTATAAAATAACGATGCAGAAACATAAACATCTCTCCTGAAGGTGAAGACATTATATGATTAACTTTATGTATAATAGTAGAATTGGCAGGGGAACCCAACAATGGGCAGCAAGATAATATTCTTTCTATGCTTAATAGTAATTTAATATCACCTGTTTTCAAATCTACTCTAAAAATCCCATCATCATATAAACTTTCAGGTAATTTATAAGGCAAATGATTAAAATATCCATAATCCGGTCTCATAACTGCCAATCTATCAAAATTTAAAGAATAAGCATTTCTCCAACCGTCTAATTCATAAATAGGAGCCATTATTTTCCTCGCGTGTAAGGTTTCAATATTTACAATATAAGAGCAATAATGGCTATCTTCATCTATTGAATTATAAATGAAATTAAAGTTATCTATCCACTGTAGTTTAGTCCCTTGTTGCCAATTATAAGTACAACTATCAAAACGAGCAATAATTTTATGTGTAGACAATTCATATAATATTACTTGAACTGGATATTTAGGAGACGGCAACTTTGAGGTTTCCCTAATTGTAGATTGAAATATTATATGCGTATTCGATTGATTAATCGGAGATTTATCATAATAACCAAAGAAAGTTTCTCTATCACCATCGCAAATGGTATGTATAGAGTAATCTGAAATAACGATTTGGGTTTCACGATAACACCAGTAGTTTAATCTTTGATAACCAAGCTTGAGAAAGCGTTTCAACTGAGGAAAGCGTGAAAAAAAATTAGCACAATTCCTTTCAAATAAAGAATACTGATTCCTATTCTGACGCATAATAACTATTAGCTATAATCTACCATCTACCAGTTTTTTATCTAACAGTCCCTTAACATCATACAACACAGTTTCACTACTAAATAGGCTCTCCATTTTTAGGGACATAAATGTTTCGTGAGCCACAGCTAAAATAATAGCATCATATTTTTCTACAGGTAGAATATTGCAAACTTTTATACCATATTCTTTATCAACACTTTCTTTATCTGCCCAAGGATCGAAAATCGTTATATTCAAATTATACTCTTTCAATGCATTATAAATATCTATGACTTTTGTATTACGAACATCCGGACAGTTTTCTTTGAACGTAAAACCTAAAATCAAAATATTCGAATATAATACTTGGATACCTTTTTTGAGCATCAACTTTATTACCTGATTGGCTACATACTCACCCATACCATCATTCATACGACGCCCCGCTAGAATTATTTCCGGATTATAGCCATAACTCTGTGCACATTGAGCCAAATAATAAGGGTCAACACCAATACAATGACCACCAACTAACCCCGGCTTAAAAGGTAAGAAGTTCCATTTGGTGCTTGCAGCTTCCAATACATCTTGTGTATCAATACCCATAAGAGTAAATATTTTAGATAATTCATTCACAAAAGCAATATTGATATCACGCTGAGAATTTTCTATAACTTTGGCAGCCTCAGCAACTTTAATAGTAGGTGCCAAATGAGTACCAGCTGTTATTACAGAAGCATAGACCTCATTAACTATTTTTCCTATCTCAGAAGTAGAACCGGAAGTCACTTTCTTTATTTTCTCAACAGTATGATATTTATCACCGGGATTAATACGTTCTGGAGAATAACCTGCAAAAAAATCTACATTATACTTTAAACCTGAAATCTTCTCCACAACAGGTATACACTCATTTTCTGTCACCCCCGGATATACAGTGGATTCATACACTACAATATCACCTTTAGAAATAACTTTTCCAACAGTAGTGCTTGCAGCATAAAGAGGCGTTAAATCAGGATTATGATTTTTATCAACAGGAGTAGGTACCGCCACTATATAAAAATTACAATCACGTATATCTTCTACAACAGAACTACACTTAAAACCACCAGCTATTGCAGACTGCAACAAATCATCAGAAACTTCAAGTGTAGCATCATGACCGGTCATAAGGGCATCAACACGGGCTTTGTTCATATCAAAACCAACTGTCGGATATTTAGTAGAAAACAGACGAGCCAAGGGGAGTCCTACGTAACCGAGACCGATCACGGCAATTTTTATTGTATTCATAAATTATTAATGATTAAATATCAGTTATAAAATCAAGAAATATAAATCAAATGTTATTCCAATACCACTTAACAGCCTCTTTAAGTCCATCACGCATACTATACTGCGGTTCATAATTCAAGAGTCGTTTTGCTTTTTCAATACAAGCCAAAGAATGAGGAATATCTCCTTGTCTATTAGGTCCATGTAGAATTTTTACATTAGCTATTATTGGATCAAATTCACTCAGAAACTCTTTCAAATACTCTACCAATTGGTTTAATGTCGTACGTTCACCATAGGCTGTATTATATACTTGATTAACAGCCTCTAAATTTTTTGTCGTCATTGCAAGCATATTCATTTGAACAACATTGTCAATATAGGTAAAATCACGACTATACTCACCATCACCATTAATGATTGGAGATTCATAAGAAATTAACTTTTTCACAAACAAAGGGATTACAGCTGCATAAGCTCCAAACGGGTCTTGCCGACGCCCAAAGACATTGAAATACCTCAGACCGATAGTCTCTATCCCATAAATCTTTGCAAATACATCAGCATATAATTCATTTACATATTTAGTAATTGCATAGGGAGATAAAGGTCTGCCTATCACATCCTCCATTTTAGGCAATAATTTACTATCTCCATAGGTAGAAGAACTTGCTGCATATATAAATCGTTTTACTCCAGCATCCCGTACTGCAAGCAACATGTTTAAAAAGCCATTTATATTCACTTCATTGGTAGTAACAGGGTCTTTTATTGAACGTGGAACAGAGCCTAATGCTGCCTCATGTAACACATAATCTACACCTTCAACAGCCTTTTTACAGTCGTCCAAATTACGAATGTCACCAACCAATAATTTAAAAGCATTGGGATAAGCATCTAATAGTGGTAACAAATTCTCTATTTTTCCTGTTGCAAAGTTATCCAAACAAACAACTTGATATCCCCGAAGCAACAAATGCTCACAAAGATTAGAACCGATAAAACCAGCCCCACCTGTAACTAAAACATTCATAAAATAATAGGATTTTAATTATAGCGATTCATATAAATCCGAATAATTAATTGCCATCTTCTTGGGAGAAAACGAAGAAAGCCATTTTTTATTAAGATTTAAGCCAAAAGAATTATCTTTTTCTAATAGCTTTACTGCCCTAACTAATGAATTAATATTTTTCAAATCAAAAAAACAAACTTCAGTTTCTGTAAAAAGTTCCCTAAAAATAGGAATATCCGAACATAGAACTTTACAAGAATATATCGCAGCTTCCATTATTGCTAAACCAAATCCTTCACTACGACTTGGAGAAGCATAAATATCATAAAAAGGAACAAAACGATACGCCTTTTCTTGATATCCCAAAAATAAACAACGATCATCCACTTTTAATCTTAACGCCTGATCTTCCAATTCTTGTCTAATAAACCCATCTCCTACAATTAGCAGTTTATAGTTATCAAGCATTGGAAGAGCTTCTATAAGTAAATCTACGCCTTTGCGTCGAGTTAATTTACAGTTTATTCCCAATAGCCTGGCCTCTCCTTTAAATTCCATAATCTGTGCTTGAAGTTCCGTACTTATCTCGTCACTCATATTTATACTGCGACCATTATATATAAAAGCCAATTTCTTAGGAGATATCCAATGAGAATAATACTTTACAGCATTATTACTTAAAGTAACAATCTTATCAATCCTAGATGTTAGTAAATACAACCAAATATAAGCAAAAAATCCACCTTTTAATCGGCCAAAATTATAAATAAAATCATCTAATATATAAGCATGAATTGTAGATACGAATTTAGTCTTACATCTAATTAGAGGTTTATGTAGAAAGGTATACATATCAGGACGTAACCCATGAGAATGAATTATATCATAATTTGAAAAAGGTATAGATTGATAAAATGAAATTCTCTTAACTTGACAAGAAAAAGACAATTCCGGCTCTTTCCCATCAAAATAATAAATATAACAAGTATGTCCTATCTTTTGTAACTGAGATACTAATTCAGAAACAACAACTTCAGGTCCTCTATTTATTAAAGCAGATAGAATAAAAGCGATACGCATAAGTATTTAAAATATTAGTAAATTCAAAATTACTTTTCAAACAAATCAATCCATTTCTGCATAATAATTTCCCTTTCATACTTCTGAGATTCAACTTTTGCATTTCTCCCCATTTCAATCATCATATCTCTATTTGAAATTAATTTCATAATAGTATTAGCCAATTCTTCTATATTACTCTCGGGAACCAGAAATCCATTTAAACCATTATTGATCAAATCCTTAGGACCGCACTTACAATCATAAGAAATAATAGGTAGTCCGTAAGACATCGCTTCTAACAAAACCATTGGCAAACCCTCATATCGTGATGTTAAAACAAAGCAAGAACTATTACAATATATTTCTCCTATATTCTTAACAGGACAATGAATAACAACAGATGAAACTAGATTATACTCTTGTATTAATCCCAATAACCAATCTCTCTCTTCTCCATCGCCATAAATGAAAAGTTTCCACTCCGGATAAGTTTCATGTACTATTTTAAAAGCTTTAATTAATCTGTCAAGTCCTTTTTGATATGAAAGACGACCAATAGACAAGAGTTCTTTCCTACTAAAATTTGAACATTCAGATATTGAATGTATAAAATTCGGAATAACACTTACATTAGAAAGCTGATACCAAGATAATTTATCTTCTTCAGTCAAAACAATAAAATGTTCAAACTTTTTTGCTATTTTAATTTCACATTGTGTTCGGTACCAATCTACCAAGAAAAGTAGTCCTTTTCTTTTCTTAGCAAGTCGATATCCTTTTGAAAAATGAAATTCTAATATTTTCTTACTTTGGTCTTTTAGCTTGGGTAAGAAAGATGCTTCATTTTCAAAAGTTGATATTATGATATCTGGCTTGTATTTAGTAACTATTTTTTTTAAAGATTTCTTATGTTTGTACTCTTTAAAGTACAATGTCATAATCTTTAGGAACAAAGAATTATATTCAGAATAATTCACTCCCAAATCAATATGTGTTATATTATTTTCTAACTGATAAAAGGTCGGCTTATCTTGTTGCTCCGTAGTTAATATAAAAACTTCAAACCCCTTTTTAGATAAGAAATTAGCTTTTTCCACTATAATTCTTTCCATCCCCCCTGAATTACAAAGCGAATGTATACAATAAAAAATTCTCATACACTAAAATCGGTTTAAAGATATAGTTATATTATTATCTAGTAAATGTCCAATAAACAATGGAATAATAACATGTGGAGAAAAAACACTAAAACCAAAATACGGTTGAGTTATTCCCCAAATAACTAAAAAAGCGAGAATTGCTTTAGAAAAAGGTTGGGAATAATAATAGACGGTTAATAATAAAACAATAAAAAATATTGTTACAAAGACTCCATAATTAGCTGTAGTCTGTAAAATAAAATTATGTGCGATTGCTCCATCAGGATAAATATTAGAATAATGTTTCACTTCCTCACCATATCCCAATAAGGGATGCTCTTTAATTAGTTTCATAAATCCATATAGTAAATCTTCTCTTGCATGGTCATCATCAATATCACGTAATGCATAATCTGGATTAGTTAAAATCCAGTAAAAGACACCAGCCAATAGGATAACAAGAATAAAAAAGAATATTTTATATCTATTTTTTACTGTTCTATTATAGTATATCAAGAAGCAGGTCATTACAATAAGAGCAACAAATGCTGTTCTAGAAGCAGATAAAACTAAACAAACAGATAATAATATAAACAATATCGTTTTAATAACAAATGGCATTTTTTTATAGTACAACAATAATAATAGCACACATAAAAGAATACCATAAAAATTACGATGTAATGCCAAGCCACTAAATGTCGCATATCCACCTTCTACAGTCATAAAAAAAGACATTCGCAAAAATGGAAAACATAATAAAAATAACGGAAACAAACTCCACAACAGCAAACTGTAAAATATCACATTAAGATGTTTCAAACTGAATGTATATTGCTTTATTGTATCAAACATTATGAAAAAAGAAATAGGTATGCCCATAAGAGCAAATCCTCCTGATTTAAATCCATTAATTACAATAGAGAAAAGAAAAGCTATATAAACCAATAAAATACAAAAAATCACCATTTTATTATAAATATAGCGTTGGATTATTAGTATTAGAAAACCGCATATAATTAAGTTTACCAATGAGCCTAAATGCCAAATAGTAGTCAATGTTGTTGGTGATAAAAAAAGATATAAGGGTGATGCAGACCACATCGGCAACAGAGTCAGAAAAAAATCAAAATATAAAAGAACAAGAAAAAGTTTCTTAACACTGATTTTCTGTCTTCTATAATCTACTGGAATAAATCTCATTTATGAATAGAAATTATACTTTTTCGTATGAATCCTTCAAAATATCTATATTCTTTCGTCTCTCAATTTCTTTATCAGTTAAGTATGTGTATATATAATATAAACGAATTTCCTTTGCAACTGTTGTAAATGTTATATCAGAAAAATTACAATGTTCAATATTATACACATCCTTGTTTAACAAAGAAGCAAGAAATCTTAATCTTTTTCTTTGCAAAGCCAAACTGTCATAATCATCTGTAGTTACAAATATAAGCGGCTTATTTGCTAATGTTACCCACGATATTGTATTACACAATTGTAGTATTACTCTATCTGCATATATAATTAAATTTTTCGTTTGATACTTAATTATGCGTCTATTGCCAAATTCTCCATTTACATAATTCGATTTAGGATGGGCAGCAATAATAATAGGCATCATATATCTACTCTCCAAATATGTAAAGAACTTATCTAACGACATTTGAAACTTTTCTGTAGTTGGAATTTTACTATATTTAAAAAAATAGATATCATCTGGATGGAATCCAAAATTAGTATCAACAAAAAGTATATACCTACCTTCAATTATAGGATGAGATTCGCCAAAATAGAAATCCTCATAATCAGGATGATTTATTTTATCTGTTCGGTTGACAATGGCTGATGATGAATAATAACGTTTACAAGAAGAAATATTATAAATCCAAGCATATATTTTATATAAATATATTTCCAATCGAGTAATCAAAATACTACGAAAACGATCTGAAAAAAGTTGAGATAATTTTTGTTTCAATGTTAAATGCAAACTAGTATTTGCATACATATCAACCCGGACCATATAACAATGATATTTTGTCAATATCCTAAATATTTTACGAGTATTCCAAGATGCATCAAAATCTAATATAAAAATAGTATTAGGTGAATCAATTCCAGATAATACATGTTCAAATTCAAATAATGAAGAAATACTTCTTAAATAAGATTCATATAATTCATCATTATATTTCATTCCTGGATGTATTATCTGCGACATATCCCAAAATTGCACATCATACCCAACAGATAAATATTCATCCACATAATTATTACGTTTGATTTGAGGGGTTAAAGGCGCTTGACTAAGTATTACTATATTTTTCATTAATATCAACTAAAAAAGTTTACAATATTTACGACTATATAAGTAAACCAATAATGCAGTGAGAAAACTTGTAAACAATGATATATAAGCCGTATATTCAATAGAATATTTCGTTAAAAACAAGGATAGAACACAATGAATTAATGAAATAGAAAATGTTATAATCATCAAAGTCTTGGTTTTTTTATAGAAAAACAAGAAATTCACAAACAACAAATATATACATGAAAAAAAAGAAGCTCCACATAATGGAAATAAATAATATACAGCATCTGAATAACTTGGGAAAAAAAGTGGAAGAAAAATAGAGCATCCTACCAACAATAATAGAGTTATCAAACCAAATATGATTATCATCATCTTAGTCTGTTTGCGCAAAAGTGGTATTGCCTGCTGCCTATTTTTAGATAATTGTTTAAATATAAAAACAGAATTTGTTGCATTAAAAGCTGTTCCAATAATTTGCAAGATGTTTGAAAAATTCATAGAAAAACTAAAAATGCCTACTGCTGCAGACGAATGATAATAATTAATTACATATTTATCTAATCCTTGTTTTAACCAAAAAGATATACTATGAGGAACTAATGGTATACCAAAATGTAATGCGGATTTAATATCGTTTTTTGTTGGCAAAATAAACTTTAAATACCCTCCTCTAATTAATAAGAAAAAACTTATAATAAAAAAAATCCCACCTACCAATATTTGAGCGTAAACTCTTCCTGACCATCCCCAGCGCAATGAAACAACAAAAAACAATGTAAAAAAAAGGTTAAAAATAACAACTAGTAAGCTAAATATCCCATAAGAAAAAGGTTTTTCTTCCAATCGCCAGATATTTAAATTAACAGCAGCTACATTTTGCAAGAAACAGACCAACAATGCCAACCACTGATAATAAGTAGAAATACCAATAACAATAGATAATATTTTTGAAAAAAGAATCAGTATAAATGTTAATATAAGAAAAGAGCCTATTGATAAAAGTAAAACAGCATTTATTGTTTTTCTTAAACCTTGAATATCTTTTTGAAAAAAGTCAATAGATATAAGCCCGTCTGAACTCAAAGAAATCAAAACAAGCAAAATAGAAAGAAGAGAATTAAATAAATTCAATTCACCATACTCATTAGGTAAAAGGAAATTAGCTAAAATGAGTAGAATCAAAAAACTGACTCCACTATTTAAAAAAGAAAAGAAGGAGAATATTATTCCATTCCTCACTGTAGTATTTGTTAACAATCTTCCCTTTACTTTTCTTATACTTAATTCAATAAGACCCATACTTTTTAATAATACAATCTGATCATTTTTATATAAATCCTTTATAAAGCTTCTATAGCGCCATAGCAATTTCTCAATGTTAAATGCCGATGAATACTAAATCCGTCTTTATTTATACCATCAATATCATGATATTTACCAACATATATCCTATCACCGTTATGGTCTGTATCATTACACCAAATAAAGTCATAACACCATAGTATCACATGTTGTGCATAATAATATGCCCAGAAAGTATATACACATAAAATAGCATCAGGAAAAACCACATTACTATTTAATAGCTCATTGGGTTGTATAGCACGAGATTCTTCCAGAACATCTTTCTTCAATAAATACCAACGCAACTCCAACGTCTTATTAATAAAATCCTCATTTAAATACCAGTCTTGATTATAAAAACATGGTACTGACAAATTAGGTTCTACGCCAAAAATATTCCGGAAAGTTTGAATTGACAAAGGTGTATTATCCAATTCTGGTATACCTAATATTAAAACATAATCATTTGAACACCTCTGAAGTTCATCATATGAATATTGAATAACTGGTACCTGAACAGAAGCATATGAAAGCTCCATCTTTTCAAATAAAGGCCTTAGTTCTTCTAAGCCCACAAAATTATTTCCAAATAAACGCTTAGCTTTTTCTATTGTAACTCTTTCCATTGTTGGTATTCTATTGCTTCTTTATATGTTGCTAAATGTCCTAATTGAGAATATTTTTCTATACGTATAAATTCTTGTTCCAACCGCTCGCAACGTATTCCCCACCCCAAGTCCTTAAACCACCCGAGATTACGAACGGGTGCATTATATAGTATAATATCATTACCTATATCCAATATCACCTTTAAAAAAGTTAAGTATGCACGATATTGATGCTCATGGCTTGCTACCAACACCAAGCGTTTCCAATTCTTTTCAACAGATAATTTTATAACTTCTATAGCTTGTTCACGAGTATTTAGTGATTTATCCTCATGAAATATAACCTGAGCTGGTACTCCAGCCTCCAGCATATATGGTAAAACTTCAGAAAATGGAAAACTCCCGTATGTATAATCAGTAATACCACCACTAAAAACTATATTGGAAGCAATATTAGAATTATATAACTCTACAGCCTTAGGATAACGATTCAAGCCATCCCCTTCTAATAAAATTATAGCATCAGAAGGTTTTATAATGTCGTTATCAATAAAAGCTATAGCTTTTTCCCGCTCTGTCATCACTAAAAATTCTCCCAAAATAAAGGTTGTCCTTTAGCTATATCTTCCTTACATTCTTTTCCTATAACTATAGACTTAAATTTAGGCGGAATCCCTAACGCTGGACGGAGTACATCTATATCATTCTCTGTCATAAAATGACCTTTTTTAATATCATTTTTGGCATATAAACAACGACGTTGTACATAAACAGTTTCTCCTTCTTCAGCTACAACTTCTTTACGTGTGTTTCCCATAGCACGCTCAACCTCACGGATAGAATCAACCATGAATTTAAACTCTTGAGGTTCCATCGAATGCGGATGGTCTGGTCCCTTATCAGTCTTATTTAAAGTAAAATGCTTTTCAATAACACGACCGCCGATAACAACAGACGCCAAAGCAACTACATGTCCGGGGGCATGATCTGAATAGCCTGTCAATACTTCAAAAGCTGACTGATAAGTTTTCAGCACATTGACATTAGCACTGTCTATTTTAGAAGGATAATTGGTAATACATTGCATCAATACCAGGTCTTTATTTCCTGCAGCCTCTATGGTACGGACAGCCTCATCTATTTCAGACATGGTAGCATCCCCCGTAGCTAACATTATAGGCTTCCCTTTACGAGCAATATAATCCAACATTTCAAGCCAAGTAATATCGCCTGAGCCAATCTTGATAAAAGGAACGTCTAAATCAACACATAAATCAACTGCCTTCTTAAAATAAGGAGAGGTAGAAAAATCAATGCCTATAGCCTTGCAATAATCTGCAATCTCTCTATGCCATGCTACAGGAAACTCTGCATCCTTAAACACTTCGCTGACCGTACGTCCCCAAGAACCATGAACTCCCTTCAACTGCATATGAGAAAAACCTCCCTCAGATACTATAAGAGGAGTAGAGAATGTTTGGAATTTTGCACAATCAGCACCAGCATTTTTAGCTGCATCAATTAAACGTTTTGCTTTGTCAATACTACCATCAAAATTCGCACCTATTTCTGCTATAAAATAAGTGGGATAAGTATTGCCTATTATTTTATTGCCAATCTTTATTTCTTTACTAAAAAAACCCATAATATATCACTTTATAAATTGTTCAATCGTTTTATGAAGAATTTCCGCCTGTTTCCTAGCTTCATCCAAATTCCAATAATTCGTCTTCAGTTGTATCATACGTTTCTGTAAATATTCTGCATTTGGACAAAGGTTAGCATCATATTTCTGCCAAACTCCAGGCATATGCTGAATCTGGTTTTGAAACAAAGGTTCATTATACGAGAGTTTCCAAGCGGCATAATAACCATCACCTCCATTTACCTGAAACAAGTCACGAAAAGCATACCAATCCTTCTCCGGACAATCAGTACTCAACACCATACTATATGACCAATATGAGTTAACATATCCTTCAGGCTCTGCTTGCCTTTTCAACAAATTCTGATCTTTAATAGCTTCATCAAAGATTTTTGCCACTTCAATGCGATTACTTACCAGTTCATCCACACGTTCTAACTGTCCTAGTGCACATGCTGCCTGCAACTCCGACATACGATAATTAAATCCCAATGAAATATGTCGACTATACTGAGGATCTTGAATATCATTCCTGGTAATTTTCCCTTGTCTAGCATTTACACCAGCATAACCCAAACAATTAAAACGACGAGCATTGTCTGCCAGTTCCTCCTTATTACAAAGAAGCATACCACCTTCACCCGCCGTTAGGTGTTTACTTGCTTGAAAACTAAAACTGGAAAAGTCGCCAAACTCACCGACATATTTACCCTTATACTTTCCAAGGTAACATTCTGCGTTATCTTCAATGAGATATAAATTATGGCGTTTACAAATATCCAAAATTTTGTCATAATCCGGAGCTAAACCAAAAAGTGAAACCGTCATGACAGCCTTAGTTTTAGGAGTAATGACCTTTTCTATGCTTTCGGCAGAAATTTCAAACGTATCCAAGTCACTGTCTGCAAAAACTGGTATTGAGCCGTTATGCAATACCCCAAAAGAAGTACTAGTCATGGTTAAAGCTGGTACAATCACTTCATCACCAGGTTGGATACCTAAAGCCGCCACTGCTGTATGCAAAGTAGCAGTACCATTACAATGGCCAATGGCATAAGCCTGATTAAACTTTTTTGTAAAAGTATTTTCCAATCTGTTGTTGAATACAGAATTTAGAGAAGTTGCAAAAGCACTATCCAAAACCTGATTCACATAATCACGTTCCAATTTACTGATTCTTTCCATAATTTATATCGATTTATACATTTCGCTTCGAGTCACATCCGAATTCATCATCCCTATTTCAGGATATTTTTTAAGTAACTGAAGAATATCATCCATGTAAAATATCTCTGATTCATTCTTATACAAGAATGAATATATACGGGTTACCATCTGAAAATCACTCTTCGTGTCAACCGTCCAACGTAAATAAGATAAATTCTCACCAACATTAGAAATATTAAATATCTTAAACTCTTCCGGATGATGATAAATATACTGAGTCACATGCTCTCTTTCAAAATTACTTGTAGAAAGTTTCTCTTCTTTATCCAAAACAGCTTTAGTAAATACTTCTATATCTAGCCCTTCTGGATAAGAAGGGGGACAATTATTACAAACAAAGTCATATCCGCCTGTTTGTAGTGTATTTATTGCCTTATCAATCAGACTAGGTTCCTTAAAAGGATCATCAGCTGTTATTCTCACAATTACATCCGCTTTCGCATAATTGGCCGTTTCATAATAACGTTTTAAAACATTACTTTCGCTCCCACGATAGACATCCACACCATTTTCTTTAGCCCAGTTATACAGTTTATCATCCGATGGTCTATCTGTCGTTGCCAACACTATATGGTCAAGTAAACGTACAAATTTCAAACGATTAACCACATGCCAAATGAAAGGTTTACCGCACAAATCAGCAAATACTTTATTAGGGAAGCGACTCGAACCGCAGCGTGCTTGAATTATAGCTACAACTCTCATTTCACTTCAAAATTCGGATCTACATATTTACGTATTTTTTTACGCATAGACTCAACAGTTTCCCATTCCGTATTATTATCACTACTATAATGAAAACCTTCAGAAACAGGCACCGCACTATGATGCTGAATATATTCTTCTCTATTATGCTTATCTGATACGGAAGGAAGAATTACATAATATTTACCTAAATCAATAGTATCAAGTGCATCAGTTACAGTAATCATTTCCTCGTGTAGTTTCTCTCCCGGGCGTATGCCTACTTCCACCTGCCGCAGATTGGGAGCAATGGCAGTTGCTACGTCTTTGATATGATAGGATGGAATTTTCGGAATAAAAATTTCACCTCCCAAATGATGACCGATAGCATACATCACCAAAGCAACACCAGCTTCGAGTGAAATATTGAAACGAGTCATCCGCATATCGGTAATAGGTAGTTCTTTCGCTCCACTATCACGCTTATTAATAAAGAAAGGAATTACGGAACCACGAGACCCCATCACATTGCCATAACGGACTACAGAAAACCTGATATCCTTAGAACCACTGATATTATTAGCTGCTGTAAACAGCTTATCGGATGTCAACTTGGTTGCACCGTAAAGGTTGATGGGAGCACAGGCTTTATCTGTAGAAAGGGCAACCACATGATGTACACCTGTTGCCAAAGCCGCTTTTATAACGTTCTGTGCTCCATGCACATTGGTTTTGATACACTCCTCGGGATTGTACTCTGCTGTATCGACTTGCTTGATAGCAGCAGCATGAATAATCACATCTACACCTTCACAAGCACGAGTCAGACGTTCAAGGTCACGAACATCACCAATAAAATAACGCATTTGAGGATACTTATTCTCCGGATATTTCTGCTTCAGTTCAAATTGCTTCAGTTCATCACGAGAAAATATTATGATTTTCTTTACTTGCGGATAATCACGAAGAATGGTTTCCACAAACTTTTTACCGAAGGAACCAGTTCCTCCAGTTATTAAGACAGATTTGTTATTAAGCATATAATATATAGATTAGAAATCAAAAAATAAGTTAACAACCAATTTGGATGTATCATCTAAGTAAAATTGCCACAAGGTGGTTTTACTATAAGTTAAATCAAAAGTTGAACTGTTTTTTAGTATTTATTACTACTTGCTTCAATGGCAATAAGTCCTCATACTCCCTGAAACTTTTAACAATTTCACCAACAGTTGTTTGGAGTATTCCAATGCAGATACATCTTGTGTTTTGCAGATCAAGATAATTATATAGTCACGGCCGATATACCTTTGCCTCCCTATTACTACCGAAGAACTGGGAATTCCTTCCTTTCATCTACCAAAGACTGTATGAGCCTTTCAATAATTGAATCGTCAATCAAATAAAAATATTATGCAGAATAATTGAGCATTTGTTTCTTATAACACTAACCACTAATTTATTTTAGCAAGAATTCTGCCCATCAGATATTTCTTCTACATATTATTTGAGAAGAGTTCTATCTACTGTACAAGACAATAATTGAGACATCGGCTTTGAATGGAAATCTCACTAGCTTAATAAATATTCTTAAAAAATAAATTGGACAAGGGTATCTGTTTAGTCAGAAGTACCGTATATCATATTAATTTATTGTTAAGGATTAAATTAACTTTAACATAAAGTTAAAGTTAATTTTCCAATATCTATAAAGTTAACATCTCCAAAATTTAAAGTTAGCTTTATACTCCCTTTAAACTCATTATAGTTTTTTCATCTTAACATTATTAAATCATTATCCATACTTCATACGATGTGCCAACGTAAACATACAATATTCTTATCACCCGCGCCGTACATAGCTCACCGGTACACTAACCAACGCACATCCCAACTCCTGCAATCTTACAGCTATGTAATATTTACTTTCGTATTTCACCATTTCGCCTCGTACCCCCTGCATACTTCCTTTTGCCACAATAACCATAGTTCCCGGAGCAATCGGTTCATTAACCATTAAAATAGAAGTATCGGAGAGGTCGACCATGAAGCGGAAGTCCGCCATTTGTTGGTCGGGAATGACAAGAGGGGCATTAGTGCCACGTTTACTAAAGAAATGATGAACGTTGGGTGCTTGTTCTACTACAGAGAGTTCGGAACGGGAAAGGCAGACAAACACCATACCGGTAATTACCGGCTTTGTCACTTTCACACGCTTTCCGGCATATTCCCGAAATACATCCTGCACAGGCAAATAGACTTCTACTCCTTGCTCACGTAGCCACGTTTCTACCTTAAATTCGGTATTGTGACGAACATAAACAGCATGCCAATGCTTATGATCCGACGTAGTTAACAAATGCTAATAATAAATTATTAATAGTTTAGTAATAAGCGTTTTATGATTTCATTATAGCAGAGTTTCTTTTATGGCTCCGCCGAATGTAGCATCCACTACATTTCTCATCTCAAGAATAGAATTTTCGTCCACGATTAGCTCGTTTTGCAAGGGCAAAGATAAACACTCCGTATGGAACTACAAAATATTTAATAGATAAAAAGTTTTGCATTAACATAATCTTCTTTCACATACATCGAACATTTTTCCTCTTTTTCGTTTATCTTTGTACACCCTTTCCAATATAAACGGGAAAGAGATTCTTCAATAAGTCGCAGAATGACAGAAAGAAGAAAGCAATTAATTTATTAATTAAAAACACTAACTAAAAATCAGAAAATTATGGCAATGCATACATGGTTTGAGTGCAAAATCCGTTACGAGAAAACAATGGAAAACGGAATGAACAAGAAAGTTACCGAACCTTATCTGGTAGACGCACTCAG